>CAZPWM010000056.1:11481-19809 GCA_964590575.1 uncultured archaeon | reverse complement strand
CTAAATGAAAAATCTTACTAGACGCCGTCCTGAGTTTGCTAAACGAGTATTGACAAAATCGTACTCGTGTCGAGCATGGGGTGATGCATACGGCTACCTTCTCGTAGCTACTGGTAGAGTAGATGTAATGATTGACCCAATCATGAACATCTGGGATATAGCAACTCTGAAACCGATAATTACAGAAGCTGGTGGAGTATTCACTGATCTTGATGGTGCAGATAATGCAATGGGAACGTCATCTCTTGCATCTAACGCGATACTTCATAATGAAATTATGGACCTCATTTGAGGCTGCGACCTTGGTCAGTGAAAAGAAGATATGATACTTCTTGCAAGCATCTCAAAGGCGGCATTTACATTCATGTCAAGTCGAACTGATACTTCAATATGTTCAATCCCTAATTGAGCAGCTATTTTCTGACCCTCTTCTGTGGAAATTACTCTCTCCATTGCAAGGTCAGTCTTGTTGCCTACAAGAATTGCCTTGTAATCATCGAGATTACGGTCGACTTCATTCTTCCATTCAAGAACTTCATTGAGTGATTCCCAAGATGTGACATCATACATGAAGACTACACCTTGACCCCCCAAATAGTAATTTGCTCGGGTTCGTTCGAGAAAGTCCTGTGAGCCTAAATCCCAAATCTGTAGGTTCACAGAGTCTTCATCAACTTCCATCTTCTTGTACGCAAATCCTACACCGAGTGTTGGGGAGTAGTGTTCGCGGAATGCTCCAGTTGAATAACGGATTATTATGCTAGTCTTTCCAACTGATGCGGATCCAACTGTAACAATTTTCAATAGATAAGATGGACTCATTTACTGTCACCAATTAGATTTCTTCAATTTCCTTAGATAACAGTTCTTCAGATGGAAGATTCATAGGTTTTGACTAGATAATAACCTCTTTCGGTATCAACACTCCACGTTGAGTGGCGAGGACTAGCAATGTCAATTTTGCAGCAGGACCTAAGTTTGAGTATTCCACCATTATACGTTCAAAGGTTTCTATCCTATCTCGGCCCACCCATTCAGTAGGAAGAAGATCGATTAGTGGGGTTCCAGATGCTGAACGTATTTGTGTGATGCTTTCGGACTTGTAGATGATATGACCACGTGTTACGAGAATATACGCCAATTCCTCAAAAGCATTGGACCAGGCTATCTGAAGGTGACTGGTTTCAATTGGTCCGACATGTGGTTTTGTTGGCGTACTCAAAATTTCCAACCAGTAAGCAAATTCTTCAAATCCTCTCAAGTCAAACGCAGAATAGCGTCGTATGATCCGTTGTGAATAGACTGTTGTCAAGTTCCCAATATACTGTTTGATTTTTGAAGGATTCAACGCATTGACAAACTGTGCTAAAATCTTCATCCATTCACCGTAGAGCAACATGAGGCGTCGTTGGTTCAAACCCTCAAGTATTTTGAAATCAAAATCGACAATCCATTTTCCATCTTTGAGAAGTAACTGACTCAGAGCCTCTGGTGTTCTAGAATCCTTCATAACATGTTGTAACGCATTGGTAGCTTCCGTTACATTGTACGTCCCCTCAGCTACACGAAGAGCAAGTTCCAATGCTTCCTTTGCTAGGAGAATACGTCTTTTTTCAGGCGTGAGTGCTTCTATTACACCGACCTCTATGAGATAGTCTAATGCTCTCAGGAGTTCACTCTCGTCATAGCGTGTTCCAAGTTCAGCAAGTATTTCCCGAACTGTCCGACGTCCGTCTATTAATCCTGCTAGATGGGGAATGACACCTGCCATTTCTGGATGCAGGCTACGTAGGTCCTTTGATTCTACAGATGTGGCTTGAGCATATCTCACAAATTGAGTCCCAGTTGTCATAAAGTCGTTGAAGTTGAACATGTTTCGGAATCGAACTACTCTATGAGCCCATAATTTTGATAAATCCAGGACAACTTCGCGATGTGAGAGTTTGCTGACTTCTATTATCTCGTTAACAGTTCTAGAACCATTGATAAAATTCATCAAGATGCTAGAAACTGACGTAAGCAAATCAGGTTTAGTGGTAAAATACGGAACCCAGGCGTCACCAAGGAGCCTGAGAGAGAGCTTCTCCATAACCCGCTCCCCAAATGCTTCCAAATAGACATCTACAAAAGATGTTTCAAAACTGAATTCAAAAGGATCCACCACTTCAAGCCAGTCAAGCTCAAACTCGGCCAAGAGCGAGTCCAAAATATCAATCGACTCCTGGGACAAGCGTTGAACGCTAACAGCGATCATATTAGTGTTGACACCATTGATTAAAGTAAACAAACGGGCACCATAGTCGACTTGAACGACAGGAGCTTTCTCTTCAAAGACCTCCTTAGAGAACATATCAATTGCAGCAAAGAAACTGGAAGCCATCACTGGGTCCATATTGAGAGCTTTGGGATCAAGCTGCATGTAAAATCTGGGACTTCCGCCTTTGTCAGTTATTAGGAGAGCTTCGATTGCATGACTCATCAAGTCATATCACCGGTTGTTTAACTCCGTCGTTTGTTCAATATTAGCTTACCTTGGCTATAGAAATTCAAGCACGTCGTATCTCAGAAAACCTTTACAGCATAGATGTCCCTTATTTTAGCTGATTCGCTTGATGGAGATGAACATTCAATGAGAACCTGTCCAAAATGTGGCAGAGCAAATCAACCCACTCGAAAATATTGTATACGTTGTGGAAGTCTTCTTTTATCTATAGAGCAAAAACCAAAGACAATTTCCGTCCCGATTGGAACTCCTGCAACACCTGAACCTGAAGTGAACCCACCTCCACAACCTATATCTTCGACAAGCGAAGCAAGAGTGACGACCAATGATGAGTGGGTCAAACCGAGTTCAGTCTCTCGAGATCGTGTTCGAACTGCTGAAGGAACATCAAAACCAAAGTCTGAATTTGAAAAAGCAAAGGAAGCGTTTGCCAAGGCGGATCAGATTGGTATCGCGGAGGAAGGTAAGGGCATCGTAGAAACACGGATGCTTAGAGCCAGTGAAGTTCAGGAGCTGATGGGGAGCCTGGAAACTCAACAGCAGACCAGTGCGACACCACCAAGTGCACCCCCTCCAACAACACCACCTCCTGCAACAATGAACCTACCCCCAACTTCACCTCCACCAACAATGACACCACCGGGTGTAATGTCATCAAAACCAGAACCACCAGCTCCAGCACGAGAGGTTGATGAACCTTCTTTAGAAAAGGCACCCGTACCGGAACCGAAACCAGCTACAACACTCCCGCCAAGACCGCCAGTGCCTGATTTCAGTACAATGGCATCAAGCACAACCGTACCTCCACCGAAACCAGCAACTACTCCAGCTAAGACTTCTATTCCAGAAATGGATTCAATCCTATCCTCAGTGACCGACCCCCAGTATCTTCAGGATTCTCAGATAAAGGACACAGTTAATGATCTCACTAATCTGCACACAGAAATGGCACAGTTTAATTCAGACTTGGATGCTGTTCGCAGTCGACTTGAGTCGGAGGTCAGAGACTACTGGAATGTAGCTGAGGTCAAGAGGATTCATTTTGAGAGTATAGAGGAACAATTACGTCTAGCAAAGCAAGAATGGAACGATTCTATCAAGGTTTACCAACAAGCGGAGAAAAGGATGAAGAACGAAATCTCGTCTCGTGAGAAACGAATCAAGGATATTGAGAAACGAATAGAGAAGACTGAAGGCAATATCGAAAAACGGGTGAAGGAATTAGATAAGGAAAAGGAGAAACAATCTCTATCTTAGTAACAATTACCAGGGATGAGTATAGAACAGGTAGTTGTTTGTCACGTCAGATTCTACTTAGTCCGTAATCAACTTAAAGCAGACTCAGTCTTGCATACTACCCATTGAGAGCGGAGTGAAGAAATGTGTCTATCAACTATCGAGCCTTTCTCCTAAGAGTGAGAAAGCTTGCTGAAACTGCACTCAAGGAATATGGTTTAGAGAGGACAAATCTCAGGTTGATTGCCTATACTGGGAATGGGTTGTACCAGGTTTCTGTACCTTCAGGTAACCGTATCGCTCCCGGAAAGTACACATTACGATTACACCAACCGAACTATATGAAACCGAAGTTCATCGTTTCCGAGATGGAGTGGTTGTCAGCCTTACATCAAGATGGAATTACTGTCCCAATACCAGTTCGCAATTTGGGCGGCGAATGGCTCACCAATGCTGATGGTGGCTACGATGTGCCACAAAAGAGAAACTGCACACTCATAGGATGGACCGAAGGTCGATTGTTGAAAAAGAACATACGACCCAAACATTTCAAAGCGCTTGGAAGAGTGATAGGTAGAATTCACGAGCAGTCAAGGAGATGGAAGCGCCCAAAGGGATTTACACGACCTCACTGGGATTGGGAGGGTCTCTACGGAGATGGTTTCAGCTATGGTGTTCCTGCCACAGACGCGCGAGAAGCCATTCCAAAAACCCATCAAGTCGCATTCAAAGATGTGTTGAATCGCGTACATGAAGCTTGTGAGCAGATGGGTAAGAGTAAGAGCATTTATGGGCTTATTCATGCAGACCTAGGTTTGACTGACAACGTGGCATTTCAAGCAGGGGAAGCTCGACCATTCGATTTTGATGACTGTGGTTTTGGATATTGGGTATTTGATTTTGGAGTTGCATTGGGGCAATACTTCATTGACACCAATGATCTCTCATCAATAATGCGGGATGCACTGATTTCAGGATATCAGGAAACAGCCGATGTAGAGGGTATTGGTATTGAATATCTTAATCTCTTCATGGCGGCACGGATTGCTCAGCTCATGTTCTTCTATCAAGCGAGTGGATTAGCCCATCCCGAGCATTTAGACGAAGCAAGGAGAGAAATTAATGACCTCGCTAAGTACCTGAAGCGAATCCTCAAAACGATAAGATAACGAAAATATCTACATCCTGAGGCTTCTTAAAAATGGATGAATCAACCGGAAAATGTAGTTAAGGTATCAGAATAAAAAAAGGAGAAATATGAAAGCCTGAACCAGTGTCAGTGGAACACCAATTTTGGCAAACTCCATGAATCCAAGTGTCTGTCCCTGTTTTTCAGCATTCTGAATGATTATGATATTACTCGCAGCACCAAGTATGAGCATATTCCCGGCGATGGTACTTCCTGCAGCCAGGGCTAGCAACTGGATGACTGAAGACCCATTCGCTGAGAATATTGGAATAAAAAGTGCAACCAGGGGTACATTGGAAATCAGCTGACTCAAGAGGACTCCAACTGTCATTATTGTTGAAATAGAAGCGAAATCAAGATTCATCCCTGAAAGCAGATCCTGAAACACACCACTCTGCCAAACACTCGCCATCAAAACAAACATAGACGTGAAGAATAGGAGTGTAGACCAATCGATGTTCCTCACAATCTCCACCCGATGCCTACTCAGTAGAATAATGGGAAATGCTGCGATGATTGCAATGTATGAGAGTCTCATGTCAATCCAAGGCGCAGTCACAACGAGTATAATCTTCACTCCAATTAGAAGAATTATCAAAACCAAAGCAAGTTTGGACAACTGGACCAGGCGGGTGTCTGTCTGTATCTCTTCATTTTGATCCTCAGCGAGTGGTATGCGAAACTCAGACCTGTAGAAAAATCGCAAAAACAGGAATGCAACTAATAAACAGAAAATAGTAGGTAGAGCAAGATACTGAAGAAATGAGATGAATGGGCTAACAATACCCCCTGAAGTTGCAATTAGCAGATTCTGAGGATTACCAATTGGACTCATTACACTACCAGTGGTGATTGCGATTGCTAGAGTCATTAATAGAAGTTTGGGAGAGATGTCGTATTTCTTTGAAAGTCCCAGAACGATAGGTGTGCCGATAATTGCTAGTGTATCGTTCATTAGAAGTGCAGAGAGAAATCCCATTGGAAAGATAATCAGAAGGATAAGGTGATCTACCTTTATTGCCCGCTGAAAGAGTCTATGGGAGAGAGAACTAAGATATCCACTCTGCTGCATTGACTCGCCTACAACAAACATTCCGAATAGAAAGACAATCACGTCAATGTTGACAGAATAGAGCGCATCCAGCGGATTGATCTGACCCGTAAGAAGAACAATCACAGCACCCAGTGTCATTGCTTGCCATATTTTAACCTGGATGTTACCAATCTTTCTTATCACAATTAAGAAAAAGACGACTGATAGCACGATGAGTGAGATGTACTCAGTGGCCATGATGTAGTCAATCCTCTGAATGGCGCATTACGTGTTTTCTCTTTCTTATAGACCCGATTGTTATTCGTAGGATGAAGAAAATCGGGTTCGCTTTGAATAGTACCTACTCGTTTCTGAAGAGCGCAGTTCCAACCAGATAGAATCCCAAGAAACCAAGTACTAGTCCAAGTCCTCCAAAATTGACGATGAGTCCTAGAATCAATGATGGAAAACTCCCTAGAATAGCAATTGAGATTGGAATTAGACTGGCTAGTATGAACAGTCCACCTATAGCAAATTCAGTTTCTCTCGATACCACTTTACTAGTTCACCTTGGTATTAGAATACTCTGAAGGATTATGAAGTTATATGATTGTCAAATGTGGTTTTCAAGGGCATAATAATGCCATAGATGAGCGCGTCCGCTCTTTCACGCACTACAAAGTACTAATAATAGAAAGTTGAGCGGCATAGCAGCATACTCGCCCCCCAAAAAAACGTCCTCAAGGTCACTCTCGAAGGGATTGTGTTAAACGATGATTAAAATAGAATCAAGTAATCTTAGTTCAGAAGATTTCCATATACTAGCAAGAATCACCAAATCTGCGATGCGGGGTACACCACTTGAATCTGACAAGAGCGTTGAAGAGATTGAATGGGATATTGAGAAAATAGCTTCGAGTAGTGATTATCGAATTCTGATTGCTAAAGATGAACAGGAAACTATAGTTGGGTGGATGTATTACTATTTTGCATTTCCTCTTATGGATTTCATTAGTGGGTTTGTCCCAATAGTCCGTGAGAACAATGACTCAGAAGAGATTGCCTTGTCATTAATCGAGGCATCAAAGATAGATACTGTAGAACGTGGTCAGAGTAGGTTGGAGATTGAACTAGAATTTCCTTCGGAGGAACACAGATCACACTCGGAGAGGATTGTTGCCTGGTACAGAAAATGTGGTTTTCAGTTTGCAGCAGAAGAGGTGCACATGAAATCCGACCTAAGTGCAATTGAATTACCCAAGCTTGGTTTGTCCCACGGATACAGAGTAAGGAATTTCTCGGAGGTGTCTTACGACATGCTAGAAGGGCTGGGATTTCAAACGTTTGAAGATAGTAAGGAGGGCCTGTTTCTCTCCTTGAGCCACGCTGAGCAAAAGATAACCCTCAAGTATTTCTTTGACAAGTCTAAGCCCTACATTGAAGATGCATCATTGATTCTTGAAAGACAAGGTGAAATCGTGGGTTTCGTCATCACGCGTTTGAAAGATGATGAACCTGAAATTGGACCAGTTGGACTTGTGCCCGAAGCTAGAGGACAGGGACTCGCAAGTTCTCTACTTGTTCGTGTTTTAAAGAGTCTGAAAGATACTGGTTCAACTAGCGTATATCTTGATACTACTATAACTAATCTTCCGGCTCAAAGACTATACAAGAAGTACGGCTTCAAAGAGGTATACTATAAACAATTCTATTATTGGTCGCCTTAGAGAACCCAGAGGTTCTAAAAACAAAGTGTGAAAAGAGCACTCAATGATTGGATTTATTGCGATACTCGACCTATACTGACTAAGTGATAGGATGATTTCGTTTAAGCGATGGCAAGTAGAGGGAGAAGTTCGTAGACTGAAACTCTGCAATATACCAAGTTCTTAATAGTAGCAGATATGTTAGGTAGATAGGTGATTATCTTGAATAGGCAGCTGTCTGTGTTTCTAATCTTGGTTTTGTTTGCGAGTCCGATTCTAGCAGTTTTTGTGGACAATTCTACTACAGTGACATACTCTCCACTCGAGAGAAATGTCCTCTCCAACGCGGTGAGCCCATTTCCTAGAGGGCCAACCGTTAATATGGTTACTGAGGATTCGGCAGTAATCTTTTGGCGGACAGATGGTTTAACAAACGCTACAGTCAGATATGGTCTGAATGAATCGGTATTAGAGATTGAATCAAACACCACGCTTGACACTGACCATTATATTAGCTTGAGTGGACTCGATATGGACACAAAGTACTACTACGAGGTTGTTTCAAACAGCACCGCTAGTCCCATTTACCACTTTCATACTGCACCTGCAGATGGTGACAACTTCAAGATGATACTGATAGGAGATAATCGACCGAGTGAGA
>CAZPWM010000056.1:0-11381 GCA_964590575.1 uncultured archaeon | reverse complement strand
GCAGATGGTGACAACTTCAAGATGATACTGATAGGAGATAATCGACCGAGTGAGACCTCTGAACAACCTGCAGAGTTTGCTCAACTTGCTCAGATGATTATAGCAGAGGATCCCCACATAGTCATCATGTCCGGAGACTTTGTCATGGAAGTGACTGATAATCATGCGGATAATCTCCTAGCATGGGAATATTTTACTAACATCAGCGATACTATTGGGCACTATGCCCCGATTTATGCTGTGATAGGTAACCATGATACCGGAGCTAAAACTGGAACTCTAAAGCTGGAATACTTTTTTGACTCATTTGTACTATATGGAGAGCCGTCACCCTACTATTCATTTGACTATGCTGGAGTTCACTTCACAATGTTGACATCAGAGGAGAAGGGATATGAAGGAAGAATAGTTGGGGATCAACTCACTTGGCTTGAAAATGACCTAGAAACGACTAGTAGTGAGATGAAGTTCGTTGTTATCCATCGTCCGATGTACCCAGTTGTGCACATTGATGATTCATATAACGAGATTCCAGCAGCAGAAAGAGATGCGCTTCTGGCACTCTATACACAACATAATGTTTCACTACTGATCACTGGACACGATCATTGTTTCAACAGACTCACTGTAAATGGACTCGTTCAGATTATTTCTGGTGGTGGTGGAGCACCGCTCTACAACACTCCAACATGGGGCGGCGGTTACTACCATTATGTGAGAACAGATGTGAGTTCAAGTCATATCAATATTACAGCTATCAAGCTGGATGGGTCTGTTGCTCATAATTACCAACTGCCCTATTCTGGACCCATTGAGATTGAACATCGTATAATTCCTAATGGAGCTACAAAACCAGTAGGGACAATGCCAGTCATATTGTTCAGTGAGGTTCCTGTGGAGAAGTATTTCTCATGGGATTCAGGTGAGAATCAGACGGAATTGACCGGATTTCCTAATGCCAATGGCGAGCACACGCTTGATGTGTATGCTCTTAATTCGGATGGTGTCTGGAGTCATGAGTCATTCATGTTCATCGCTACTGGTGCTACAACAACGACACCGAATGGAGGGGGATCTATTGATCCGCTTATTCTCTTTGGTGGACTTTCTGTGGCAGGAGTTGTTGTTGTAATTGGAGCTCTAATCTGGTTCCGGCGTAAATGAAAGGGAAGGATGAGTTTCATAGGAGACAACAATGAGTTGGGATAAGAGATGAATCAGAGACTCTCACCTTCAGATGTAGTACTATCTTGAGGGGGAACTCATGTCTGACGAACCATTATTGAGAATAATGAAGGCAACAATGGCTAATTCATCCTTTTTCAACAGCAAAGTTGACCAGACCATTGTAAGGAGTCTTACAAAGACTGCCTTGAAACAACTTCGACTTGGAGAGCCACCTAAATCAGACCCATTGGGTGTTAAACAGTTCAGATACATGATTATTCTTGAAACAAGGATGATGGCCTTGCTACCATTCCACATATCTCTCTGGCAACTGCTTCAAACAGACTCTGCAGAGATGAATGACAAAGAGTTGAAGTCAATTGAAAAAGAAGCAAAGACGAGTTTGAAAGAAGATCCAGATGATATCCGCTCATTGAAGCTGTTGTCCTCAGCGTATGCATTTCGTGGAAAATTACGAGAGGCTAGCAATGTAGTAAAATCAGCCCTTCTATGTGATAAGAATCTTGCAGAAGGCTGGTATATGCTTGGTGCAGCGTTTTATGGATTGGGGCGTGTTCAAGAATCTTTCAAATCACTGACAAAAGCGACAGAGCTAGACCCCTCAGACAAGTTACTTGACAAGTTTCATCTACAAGTTAGTATGGAAGCGAAACTCTCGAAATAGAACTAGTGATTACTTTCCTTGTTGAGTACATACAGAAACAAAGTAAAGAGGGCATTTTGATCATAAGCTAGTTTGCGCCACAGACAACGATGTATCTCAAAGATTGTCCACGTCTTATATTCATACGATACATGTTCATACTCGTGAATTACGATGTCTAAATCTGTAACTTCAATAACTAGTCTAACAAAGCGGTTCGATACGACAACTCTAAGCGGTAGCTTCTTTCTACTCGGAGGCGTTCAGTGGTTCTTGGGCATGCTTGCCGCAGAATCATGGTATGATGGATATAGTAGCCGTATCGACTATGTCAGTGACCTCGGAACTGGACCAACTGCGTTCATTTACAATCTATCAGTCTTTTTGTTAGGAGCATTCATTGTACTTGGAACATTCTTTTTGTACAAGGCTCAAAAAAGAATACTTCTACCGATTCTCTTAACTATCTGTGGAATAGGTGCAATGGGAGTGGGTGTATTTCCAGCAAATCTGCAGCCCATGCACAGTGTATTCACTCTACTAGCAATCTTGTTTGGATCGTTTGCAGCTGTTGGTTCCTATGCCTATCAAGCTAAACCCATGTCGATTATCTCAGTAGTCCTTGGACTCATGTCATTTATCTTAGCAATGGTTTTCATCCCATATCTAGGACTTCCGTTTGGATCAACTGAAACATTTCTCGGAATGGCAAAGGGGTCCATGGAACGTTGGGCAATTGATCCCATTCTTGCCTGGAGTATTGCCTTTGGTAGCTACTTGATGGGAACATCAAATAGAAAGTGAGTATCTTGTAGGGCGGGTCAGTCTCGCCCTCTGATTTTGACTACGATAACTGTCAGATAATTGCAGGAAAGAAAACAAGAGAACGAAGAGGGAAAGGTCCCTCTTCGTTAATCCTACTTATACCCGTCTTAATCTTCGAGAGCAACAGGGTTTGTAAACGAAGAAAGAGGTTCGAGGAGGGATAACAAACCGCCTTAGGAAATCTAGAGCTGGCTTGAATTGGAGTGATTAAGAGTTCATTCTCACACTCATAGATATTGAATAGGAGGCCGTACAATCAGGCACATACTTTTGGTAGGTTACGACATCAGGGATTCCTGATTCGAGGTCTATCCAACCAGTCCATGTTTCCGTACTCCAGTTTGGAAAACGATCACTAAATCGTCTTAGTCCTAAGTAGAAACTTGAGTCATAAAAAATTCCAGCAAAGTAATCTGTATCAAACTCAAGGTCGTTTAGAGGGGGATAGCCTCCAGCTGTTGGAAGACTATCATCAAACATCAAGTCTAGCATATCCCAAGACTCTGTTGGAAGGAGAAATTTGGATAGAATGGAAACAAGTAGGGATGAATAATTCTGTGGAATCTCGGTTGAGATGCATTGGATTTTCGTGGGTACAATAATGTCTGTGATGAAGAGGTTCTTATCAACACTACTTGGAATTTCGGGTAACTCAAGAACTCGTAGAGTTACATTATCAGAAGACCAATTGAACTCAGTAAACGTGTTTTCACCATACCAAGATGATTCGCTCCCTGTCACATTCACAGCGAATGAGATCTCATCACCTTCATTGAAGGCCCATGTGAGATTGGTTCCAGAGATAATGACTCCTCGTTGAGATTGCAACACCATAAATGTGACCGCAGAGATGCCAATTGTACCAATGATTAGGACTACTAGCAGTCTCTTCTTCAAACTCCCGTCCATAGAACAAGAATATCATCGTAGATTCAAGAATCTTCTCTTTTCAGAAGTCTTAGAAATTTCAAAACAAGAGAGCGAAGAGGAAATGAATCCCTCTTCGGAAACTAAAGCACACTAGATACAGCGGTGTATCACTTCGTGTCCTACTTCCTCGAGCTCCAAGTGATAACCAGTAGGATTTCAATTATTGTAAGCAAAAACAATGACCCCCCCTGGTAGATTAAACGCAATCTAGATACTATGATAAAGGAAATAATAAAGAGTGTCAATGTTTAATCAAGTGTTTATAGTAATAGATGAATATTAGATATTTAAAAAAAGGATAAAAGTTTAATCTTGATTTTTAGCAACGAATTGGAAAAACTTGAAGAAGATTTTAGTCAGTTATTAGAGATAGAAGAAAAGAGAGTACGAAGGGGGCCTTGCAGCCCACCTTCGGAAACTAGGTTGTGTACTAGATACAGCGGTGTATCACTTCGGGTCCTACTTCCTCGAACTCCTTCTTGGACACCCACATCTTCTGGAATGTCTTGAGTGAGCCGAGAATGCTTCCACCAATCCAGACAGAGTACTGTCTCTCGGGAGGAGCGATGATTCGGACCTCGATGTTCTCTGGGACTAGCTCGGTGATCTCCTTGTGGAGCCTCTCCTTGAGCCCTGGGAACATGGTTGAGCCACCTGATAGTACGATGTTGGCGTACAGATCACGCCTCAAGTCGACGTCACAGGCCTTGATTGACTCGACAATGTGGTCGTCGAGTGGCATAGTATCTAGACCAATGGCACTTGGGTTGAAGAACAGCTCGGGGGCTTGGAACCTCTCTGCACCAACAGTGATTACCTCACCGTCGGGTAACATGTAAGGTTTGTCAACACCAGCCTTGTCAGCAACTGTCCTCTCCCTCTCGGGATCAAGAGCTACATAACAGAGCTTCTCTTTGACATCTCTGACAATCTCTTTCTCTGCACCACTCACAAAAGTGTAACCCCTCTGTCTGAGGAGTCTGCGCAGATACTCGGTGATGTCTCGACCAGCCAGGTCAATTCTTCGGATAGCGTGGTTGATTGAAAAGCCCTCATAGATTGGTACTATGTGGGTCACACCATCGCCTGAGTCAATGACCAGACCAGTGGTCCTTCCAGATGCGTACAGTGACAGTACAGCCTGTGTGGCTACGTACACTGCAGGCACGCCGAAGTTATCGAACATGACAGATGCCATACGCTCTCTGTTTTCTCTAGGGTTGAATGGTGCCTCTGTGAGGAGCACCGGATTCTCACTTGGGTCTATCTTTAAGTCGTTATAGAACGTATAGCTCCATATCTTCTCGATAGCATCCCAGTCTTCTATCTTACCGTGAGAGATAGGATAGACCAGACGGAGTACACCACGGAGGTTGATAGCCTCTTCACCAATATAGTAGTCACGTGTGTAGTGGTCCACGTCAGTCATGATTGACTCGTATCGTGGATATCCAATTAGTGTGGGCCAAACGCTTCGTGGCTGATCTTCGCCTGCGTAACCGTTCTTGCTCAAGCCAGTACCATTGTCGATGACAACGGGCTTAGCGCCAAGAAACTCGTCTTCAGCCATTTTTTATCGGTCCTCGTTTGTGATTGTTGATCAGCTCAGAGCTTTTGAGACTCTGTTCTAGCAATTTGTTCATGAAGAAGATATTTAAGGGTACGTCCGACAGGTGCCGACTTATTCGAAAAGTATTTGAATTATGTATATTGTTGAGCTATTTCACGCCGTTTTTCGCCGTTTCTGGATGTTTATCTTCGATAAGTATAAAAATAATCTACTCATAATTACTAGCTAATATATCCGCGAAAGGTGCTTGAAATTGCTCAGGAAGCCTGTTGAAGAAATTATCCTCGAAGAGATTGAAACCGTTCGAGCCAGGAGAATCATCCTGGACCAGCTTGAGGGAGGACTGTTGACAGGAGCAGAGCTCCGAGAAAAGATTACTACAGATATCAAAGCACAGATGGTAGCGGAAGGTGCCAGTAAGAAAGAGATCGCCAAGGTCAAAGTGACAAGTCCTAAACTCTATCATAATACACAACGACTTGAAGAACTTGGAATCATAGTCAGTTGGAAACAATCTCAGTATCGCCTCTTTGAGTTGGACCCGCGAGCAATACATCCGGTCCGCAAGGCTCTAGGTATCACAAAACCGCTAATGTATGTTACTTCGTTGAACAATCCAGAAGACCAGCGCCCATTTGTACAGTGGCTTGTAAATAACCCCTATTTCAATCCAAAGAAACTACTTGTTTTTGTCGAAGCGCTACATTGGACCCGAGGAGTATCGCGTATTATGGACCGGTTTATCCCAGATGACGCATTTCGTGTATGGACAACTGAATGGAGAGAGGTTCCAACAAAGGTCATGGGAGGCGAGCAAGAATTGGATTATGGTAATCTGCAGAAGACCTACGAGTTCCTTGAGAACGAGATTCTCAAGCATCTTCAAACCCACAATATCATCTTCGACCTGACATTGGGACCAACCCTCATCACATTAGCTATGGCAAAACTAGCACATGAATACTCCACAACAGCATTCCATGTTTCGCGATATGATGCTGCTGATGCGGAGGTCAGCTACTACTGAAGGAAGTGATTCTTTGAAGGAAGAGGATAAAATTCCAGCACTCTCATACAATCCAATACACATTGAAGATAGACTCGCTGCCTTGACCAAGACAATTCAGGCAACACAAAGAGAAACTCCGGAGAATAACACTAGATTACTCACGAAACTGGACCGATGGTTGTTGGACCTTGGGTCAATACAAGAGAGTTTGAAGAGGATAAAATCTGACCTTGTGCCGGACTTAGAGAGAATATTCGAGCTTGACTTCAAGAACGAAGAACTCTTTCAGGTAACGATGTTTCAACCAAGTACGAAGAATATCTTCATGGAGCTAGAAACCCAGTATCGTAGAAGCGAAAACGACCCACTTGGTTCAGACGGGTTTGCACAGATGATAAACCTTGGAGAGATGGCGAAGGTTCTGGCACTGGTAGGTGATGCGGTTATCTCATCAGCGGTTCTTCAGCATCTATGGAAACCACACCTAGGTGACGCAGGCAAGATCACTCAGAGGAAGGCGGAGATAGTGAGCAATAGTCACATGGCAAAACTCTGCGACAAGTGGAATCTGTACGAGTACCGCATTCATTTTGACCCCGACCCACCAAGTCAATTAGAGATGGACCATGACAAAGGTACGCTTGTGGAGGCAGTCTACGGTATTATTTACTTAGAGTTTGAGTACAAGATGGTATTGAAAAAAGTACCACATCTGATCAATACTCGGTGAGGTCGTACTCATCTTCGCGGTATGCAGGAGTATCAGAAACTGGGTATCTCTGGTCGAAACGCTTTCGCACCTTCTCCGCGATTTTTGTATCGGCATAAACTCTGACCGAAGGTATCGTCAGTGACTGTTGCTTCAGGATTTGCATCAATGGGCGGCCTTCTTGGGTCTCATCAAGATTGACAATATCGAAGCCCTTCACACCGCCCACTAATATTGGGATTGAACCCAAGAAGTTTTCACCAAGGGGCGGAGAAACCACGTCAATCACAACACTCCCTTGTGCCTCAGCAATCTCATTCTCAGCATCTATCAGTTTCTTGATGTCGTGTAGTGTTTCACGAAATAGCTTCTGTGTGTCTTTCTCAAAGGATACCAGTGGTCGCGACAGCACAACCTTGAACAACTTGCGATATCTTATTCGGCCTGCATACTCCTTAACGAAAGCAATCTCAGATTCATCTAGCCATCTGAAAAGGTCTCCATCGGTCATGCGCGTAAACAGACCTATGCACTCATTCTTTGATAGGTCCTCCTCCTGCATCCTGAAGTATGTAGCCTTGGAGATTAGTGCTTCAGCGAGTTTGACGGTGGGGTGGATGTATAAATCACTGAACATCCAATTACGGCTGAGAATCAATGCTTCCAATGAATGAATAGCCTTCAACATGAAAGCGCGAATGTACTTGCCGTCTTTGTTTTTTACCACACGATTGGTCAACATCACTCTCTCAGCAGGGAATATGCCAAGCTGAACTCCACTGAAGTGTGCATCTCGAATGAGGTAGTCTGTCTTGTCGATGTCTAGAGGGTGGTCGAGAAAATCTGAGAGTAGACTCATGACCGGATCCTTTGCGCGTCTTCGAAGGATGCTAACGACATCACTGGGTTCGATGCCATTCTGCGTAAGAACATCTGTGAGGCTACTATAGAGTATAAGGTACTCGCCAAGGTCGAGATGGTCAAGACCAATCCATGATTCAAGGGCATACTCGATAGTATGGCTCGTGGGAGGGTGTCCAACATCATGCAGTAGCGCTGCAGCTCGAAACAGTTTCTGATGGTAATCTTCAAGGAGGCGAGAGAATGGCATGAAGCATGCAGTATCTAAATCCTCGCAGTAGTTCACAACTCGGATGGATTTCTGCGCTAGGAAGTTTGTACCCAGACAGTGTTCGAATCGTGTGTGTGTAGCACCCGGATAGACTAAATGAGCCGGCCCCAACTGTCGCACATATCTAAGTCTTAGCATCTCCCAAGTAGATATAATGTCGAGTTCCCAGGGTTCAAGTAGTATAGCCCCATGCACAGGGTCTTGGACTGCCTTCTGACGGGTGTGTTTCTCACCCATAGATATGAAACGATTGTGTTCACCTACAGCTTTCTGGATACGGTCCCAGTCAGCTCCTTTCTGCATACGAGCTGTGTCAATCACAGATTCTCTTAATCCAGTCAAGCGGATGAGTTTAATGGCATCAGTATCGATATCATCTGGCATAGTCTTGAACCCCATTAGACTGAACCTGAGCCAGTATTTAAGCCATCACAATAAAAGAACTAACTTAATTTCCGCGAGATTTTCACACGTTCGCGAGCAGGTATATACTCCAATGTATTTTCTCGCTCCATAGCTCGACAGTATTCATTCGGCTGACAATACCCCCATCGACGCATGATATTGCAGGATGTGGACCCTCGCGACTTGTAGAATGGAGCAACAATGAGATTCGTTTTAGACAGATAGGTTGCTACAGTCTTGATGCTTTTCTTTGCAAATGCTAGGCGAATACAGGGAGGTGCTCTCTCAACAGTTCTCCATTGGATTATTTGGAATAATTCGTACCAAAGTAAGCATTTTTTCGCAACATATAGTAGATCACATTTTGGACAAAACTTACCATGAATGGAGAGTTCGCATAGTTCATCTCGGCTTTGTTTTATAAGACCTGGGCCTCTCAAGAGATGAAACTTGATGTGTACAAAGCGTTCAGGAGTGAAAGATGCAAACTCCTTGATGAATTCATGCAGCTGTTCAGCTACAACCTCTGCGCTCTCAACCCAGAGATCTGGATCGAGTTTCTCCTGGCTCATGACAATATCCCATTCAGTAAGGATATTCTTAAGCTCATCAGTTCTAAATCTCTATGGTTCATGTAGTTCAATAATTCACTTTGATGGAACAAGTTTTAATTGTCACGAGGTAACCAGCTTCTTCAACCCAGAGGACACCTCGCATGACCAATCTTGAAGTTATCTCAAAGGTTTCTTTCAAAGAAGTCATCACGTCCGTTGAGCTAGTTGATTTTTCAAGTTCAGGGAGATCCAATGTTGTAGTCACAACTTTAGGGGGCGACCTCGTTATCTATGAAACCGAGAAGGATGACAGTGGTCAAGTAAATGAGATTGGAAGAGTGAGTGGATTGCCACCTCTAGCCGCAATGGGAATCGGAGATGTGATTGGTAACGGAAAACCCGATTTTGTGATTGGTGGACTAGACAACATCCTACGAGTTCTTGTACACATGGATGGAGAGCTTAGTGTGAAGGCTACAACCCCACTGGGATCTTTACCTACAGCTGTGGCAGTTCTGAATGTGCTAAATGATGATAGATCAGAGGTTGTTGTGGCTACAACCGATGGCAACCTGCGATGTTATGGTTGGTATGATGTGGCTTTGGATAAACTCGCCCATAAAGTGTTAGAACGACCTGTATTCTCAATTCAACCGTTAAATAGTAAAGGTATTCCCTATAGTCGCTTTGTTTTTGGGGATGATTCGGGGTATCTCTTCGTCTATCAATATGCGGATGATAGACTTCATGAAAGAGCTAGGATCAGTAATGGAGGGGAGATTGGTCTAGTAGCATCTGGAGATATGACTCAAGATGGTAACTCCGAAATCTTGATAGTATCGGATGGACGTAATCTTAGTTTGTTTGGCATCGTAAAAGGGGCTCTAGAGAAGCACGACTCTGTAAAAGCTCCAAAACCTGTAACATCGTTACAAATAGGGAACTTTTGGAAGAATGGGAATGGCCAGATAATAACAAGCCACTCAAACTCAACTATCACGGTTCTTGGATTCGTGGGTAATAGAATTGTTGAAGATACATCACTTAAGACATCACGAAAATCTACCGATTCACACATAGCCATAGGTGATATAAACGGGGACTCTCGTCCAGAGCTTGTTCAGGCAGTTGGACCTGATCTTTATCTAATCGATATCCAAGAAGAGTGATTGGTTCTTACAACTTGGGCATGAAGATTTCATTAGCTTGAAGAACATTGATGGATTTCACTCTAGTTAATGCTTCAATCTTTGGAACTACATTTCCTTCAACCCAAATTCTAACATTAGAGCGAGCTTCGTCTATGGTTTCGCCTTCACCATTCATATCAAACCTAATGAAGAGATGATAGGGTTCTCTGTCGGTGATGCCTTTCTTAATCATAGCCCAGAATGCCTTTGACCCCGCTGGGACATCTATCCGTCCCACGATCTCTGACCAGGACTTGCCTTCCATACGTTTAGAAACAATTGCTAGGTCTTTCATCTCGGGCAACTCTTTCAAAGCTGCCAGAACTTTCTCTCCAATCTCTTTCGTATCGGAAATCTGTTCGAATTCTGCAATGAGATAATGATCCGCTCTGAATTTGGCCATGAATTGAAACTCCAATCAATGATTCGTACGCGGCCTGTTTGACTTGGCTCTTAAGTATAATGGTCTGCAGTTATTGGGATTTACTCTGTCGAACAATTTCATGATGATAATTATAGAACCTATAGCCTGCTGTAAGAAGACCCATTACACTAACGACAACCAGTCCCAATAATAGCTGATTTAGAACAGAAAATACTACTAAAGTGAGCAATCTCTCAGAGCGAGCCCCTAGCCCAATGTCAAGGTCAGTCACACCCAAACTAGATGCACGGGCGCTCGTATAGCTTGTCAATAGCCAGCCTATAATTGCTAGAATCACCCACCATTCGACGTGTAAGCTAAGAAAAGTTGTACCCGAGAAAGCAATTGCAATTGACCCCAAAATCAGGACTTCAGCCACTTTATCCACAACCGAATCTGTGAAGGCTCCGGCATCAGTGGAAAGGTTCCTCTCACGAGCTACTGCTCCATCAACCCCATCGAACAGACCACAGAGAAACACCAGTACACCAAACCCAATGGAAGACCCCGTGAGATTCAGAATCAATGCAGCCAGCAGCGCTAACAGAAGGCTGAAGTATGTGATTGTATTTGGCCTAGCTCCCGCTCGAGCTAGTGGACGTGCGATCCACCAGACAAGACCCTTGAAGATACGTCTGACTCTGAATTTACTGGGCATTTCTCACACCTCCGCATCATATCGTTTGGAGTTATAGATGACGCTTCTGTACACTCGGTCCTGAGTTGAGAGATTTGACTTGCCAAAAATCACTGCATCTCTTACTTCACAGCCCTTTGAAAGTGTGGTTTCTGAATCAATAGT
>CAZPWM010000055.1:0-20115 GCA_964590575.1 uncultured archaeon | reverse complement strand
CCTGTGACGAGGCACCGGAGTTGAACCTCTCAGTAGACACAAGGTCATTGGCGACAGGGTTGAGGATCAAGATTTGAGGAACCCCTACAATGACCCGAGGAAAGAGCGCACAGCTTGGTTTGATGGAGTACTTGACAAGAAAGACGCAAAGGTAGCTTATTACGTAGGTTGCACTGGTGCCTATAGGCAACAACACATAGCCAAGCACACTGCGAGCATTCTCAATAAGGTTGGAATTGACTTCACAGTTCTATCAGATGAGGTATGCTGCGGATCACCAATCTTGCGGACTGGTCAGAAGGACATCTTCAAGAAAGTAATGAGAGAGAACTTGGAGATGTTCAAAGACTTCGATATGTTAGCATTCTCATGTGCAGGGTGCTACAGAACCTTCAAGGTAGACTATCCGAAGCAGAGCGGCGAGCCATTGCCTTTCGACGTGAAGCACACCCCTGATATAATCCTTGACCTAATCCTTGATGGTAAGCTCAAGATAAAAACACCGTACAACAAGAAGGTCACATGGCACGATCCCTGCCATACTATTCGACACATTGGTCTGGCTATTGAAAAGGGGATACTAGAGAAATCTGATAACTGGCTTCTTGACAGTAGAAATGCTACGAAGGCTAAGGAGGCTTGGTACAACCGCCCACGCGAAGTTCTGGCGGCTATTCCAGGTCTTGATCTTGTTGAAATGTACAGAATCAAAGGCAACAGTTTCTGTTGCGGCGCTGGAGGCGGTGTGAAGACTCAATTCTCAGACATGGCCATGGAAACTGCTCTGGAGCGAGTCAGAGAGGCTGCTTCGACAGGTGCGGAGGTCTTGTTGACCAGCTGCCCATTCTGTATCACGAACTTTACGGACGCAGTGAAGGCTCTCAAGAAGAAAGAGGAGGAAACTGGTGAGGACCTCTCTACGGAGGGTTCGAAACTCGAAGTTGTCGAATTACTGGAGCTTCTTGACCAGCTAATTGAGTAAAATAATAGATTGTGACCCCGTTAGTTTGCGGGGTCGCTATTCTCTTTTTTCTATGTGGTTTTGAATTAGATTCATGCAAAATCGGTTAGTATTCGTATTCTGTTGTTGAGATGGAATAAAAGCATTGAAGAAAGAAGAGGAAGAGACTGGTAAAGATCTCTCTGAATTTGGCTCTAGACTTAAGGTTGTAGAGTTATTGGAAGTTCTTGATGAGCTGCTTTAGTCAATGATTTGCTGCAGAGGCAATAATTCTCTGCAGCACACTTCTTCTTTTTTTCGCTAGGGTGGCGATTATTCAGGTTTCTTTTAGAAACACAACGAGTACGATCATTGCTTCAACTACAACCGCTAGGATGAACAGAGCTGGCAAGAAACTACTAGTCAAATCTGTTAGATATCCCACCAGAATGGGTCCAATGAAGCCCATGGACTCACCTATTGAGAAGAAAAGTCCACTAGCAATACCCGTATATTCAGCACCAACCTCTGGAAGGTCCATCATGACCACTAGCATGAGTGGCATCATGGCACCACTGATAATTCCAACGATGACTAGTGAAACCAGAAGGAACGATCCTGAAGATATTCCGACCACATACATACTGATGCCTTCAATCAGTAGCGCCCCTGCAATTATGAGCTTTCTTGAACCTGCTAACGCGACCCCGGGGATGATTGCACTCCCGATGAGACCAACCCAGGTTGGAATTGAGGCAAGATACCCCGCATCCACAGCACTCATCCCTTTTCCTTCCAATAGAGTTGGGAGCCAATTTCCGAATCCATAGAAGACTAGAAAGGTCGTTGAACCAATGATGGCTACTATCCAGACATCTTTGTCCCTTAGAAGAGTATGCAATATCTCCCTAGTTGAGGAATGTTTATTGGCCTGCTCCGGATTAATAGATGATTCACGTGCAAGTATAATCCAACCAAGAGCAATAATCAGACCAATGAGTCCATAGAAAGAAAACGCATTTCGCCATGTACCAACAAGTGGAAGAACGAGGGAATTCGTCAATGCCAGGGCTGATGCAGAACCAAATGCAGCTCCAGTCATATAGATACCTGACGCTAGACCACGTTCTCTTCCTTCAAAGGATGACGCTACTACCTTTGCCAAGCCAACTGAAACTGTTGGGCCTCCAACGCCAAACAGGAATACAACAAGGAAGAGTGTTTCAAAATTGAAAACCACAGATCGCAGAATAGCTGAAGATGATATCAAAATTAGTCCCATTGTAATCATCTTCTTGTGTCCGATACGATCGATGCTTACACCCACAGGAACCGAAAGTGGGACATACATCAGAATAACACTACCTAGAATGATCCCCATTTCAGAGTATGTCAATGTGAGGTCTGCAGCTATGACGTTTACGAGTGGAGGAATGGAAGAGAGGATGAGTCCAAATGCAAAATAGACAAGCCACGCAAGTATTAGCACAATCCACCTATACCTGGAGGGTCCAGCTGAATGTGCTTCATTCGTCATTCTCGGTTTCACCTGTGAATCTAAATTTGGTTGAACGCTACATGTATTTGTTGCTAATATAACAAGAACAGCTTCTTTCATAATCATATGATTCAGAGGATTCGTTTATTGCCTCTAAATCGCTATTTTGTCTATGTAACTATCCTTATCTAGATTTGAATTCAGATATGGCATGTTCTGAGATTCTGTTTTCACCAGATTGTAATTGAGGAAGACAGAGTTTCTTGTCTTCCATGAGGTGCTAATAGATGATTGAAACAATAGTCCGCCCCCCCAGATATGAAGAGAGAACATCTTTCTACAAAGTATACGGGACTGGAATGCCAAGTGTTGACTCATTGACATTCGATGGCTTCTCACGCTGGTGGGACCGCAGCAAGGTTCAAGGTGACCTACCAACACTGTGGAGGGTTGCAGCTGTAGAAGACCAGATTGTAGGGGTAGCAATCAATGCAGTGCTCGAGAGTCTTGGTTGGGGCGCAATCTTGGAGCTTGTAGTCGATCAAGAATGGAGAAACAAGGGTATTGGCACTAGCTTAGTTCAAGAATCAGAACGGGCGTTATTAGAACGTAACCCTAATCTTACACACTTTGTTGCAGGTGTGAAGATGTATAATCCGAGAGCTGTCCAATTCATCGAAAAGCTGGAGTATGGCATACAATCGCTTGTATTACGCATGGATGGAGATGCAAGTAGAACCTTACCAGAAACAACACTTGATGTTAGAATTGCACGACTTGAAGACATTCCTCAATTATTGCATCTAGTTCCTGATACGTATTGGGGTCATAGAGACCATAAGATGCTGGAGTACTCGATTCGCGGTGGAAATACGTATGTACTTAGAGAACGAGCAAGCAATATAGCTGTAGGCTTTGTAAGACTCGAATATGATCAAGAACAGATAGATGCCACAGTCATTTCTTTCAATTATTCTTCCGGCTATGGAGTAGAAGTTGTTGACGCCGCACTTCGAGAGGTTACAACTAAGAAAGCAATCTTCTGGGTTAATGATAGACATGACGAAATTCTTGACCATCTCTATGCTCAGGGTTTCAAAAGAACAGAAGCAGAGTTCTTAGCAAAGAGAAGAGTCAAGATATGACTGGACAATTGAAGTAACTTGAATTTAGAAACACACTCCAAACCAAGTCTGGATTCCAATACTAGTTACTAAAACTAAACCCAATGACTATTGCCACAGATTGTAATGAATCACCAACCAAGCCGTCTTCCATATACCTCTCCTTCTCTGGGAGGTTCCTGATTTATGTCCTCTTCACTTCTCCTCGTTCTGTCCTCTCTTCCTATGCATATTCCTCCTAGAACCAAGAACACGCATGCTATCCCAAGGACAAACCGATAGGTACTCCAATCAATAATTTCTGGGATGAACGATGATGTGACTGGTTGGTCAATAAAAACCTCTGGAAACGATTCATCCTGTTCAACACCATTCAGAAAGAGTGTGCCATTGATAGTCACATCATACAATCCTGGTTCTACGCTTAAGCTTCGCGTCACTCTCTGTTCTGAGTCAAGAATGTCATTTGTCACGTTGATGAACAGTGAACCAATCACAACACCATCCTGAGAAAAATAAGTATAGACTTCCAGCCTATCATCTGGTTCTGAATGCAATGTCACTCTAATCAGAATGTCTGCCTCGTAGGCTCCTTCCTCATAAACCATGAAATGATTAGCTGTGAAGTTATTGTACTGAAGCTGATTGGTCCCATGATATACTGACATTGGTATAGGTAGATAAGTAGTGACAACAATTATGGTGATTACAAAGACAAGTGATGGGATTAGAAGTGGTTTTCGGCGAATTAAACTCGTCTTGAGATTTCCTGCTAACACGCTTCTCCAGATGGCTAGAGCTAGAACAAGTATTGTCACAAAGGTTCCGGTTCCTAGTAGCAATAACAGACTATCAAACGCAGCTCCCATATTGGGTCCCACCGTTTGGTTAGATTGTTAGCGCGAAAGAATATCAAGTTACGGCAAAACGAAACAGTAGTCATTGAGTAATTACTGAAAAGTTACTTCTGTCATAAAGAAGCCAGATGAGCCAAAGCCATCCAATCCCTGTGAATGCCGTTGTGATCTCTGGTATTGAGTTCCCTGTCCAGAAGGGAAACACACCACCGAACCATGAAGTCCACATATATATTGAGAAGAATGGTAGTATGATTGAAAGAATTGAGAACCACCAGAGGTTCCGGAATCTAAACAGACCAAGCCCTACGAACCACATTGCAAAAGGGAAACTACCAAAGAATCCTACAGACACAACGAAGTGAATATCTCCTGCATTCTCTGAGAACACACCAATCCCAATAAGAAAACACAATGCAATGAAGAAAGGAATCAATCCAATTTTTGTTGGTAGATCAGTGATTGTTCGGAGGAACCAGTATGTGAATACCAGTAGTAGTATCCCTGTGAGAACAAGTCCTACATTGAATATGATGGCTGCAGGGAGCCCATTGTTATAATTACCAAGGTCACTCAGAGCATTTCCTTCCCATGTGAACCATGAGAGTGATAACGCGATTGCTACAGCAATGGCTGCAAGAGCCACTAGAGGTCCAATTATTCCAAGAATTCCTGGGAACTCCCTCGAAGGGCCCTTCTCTTTGTCTGTCATGCTTTTGGCTGGAACATTCCTCCTTTTTAGTTGTAGGTAAGACCATTGTATTGACGAAGTTTAAAACCCCTCAATCATTTAGACGCATGAAGATAATTAACTGGAGGAACAACCATGTCCGAGGTAGCAAATTGTCCGTATTGCGGGGCAACAGTACGCACTGAACGAGTAATGGATTATGATAGCAAAATCAAGCTGCGTTGCACCAACTGTGGTGGATTTTTCGAATTCATGCCCGGTTTTGGTGCATTCTCACTTCCTGAACAGGAACGAATGGGTTCAAGGGGCTCAGTGAGGCGCGAGGGCTTTATGCCGGACCCCCGTTATGATGTCTATGAGGCAGATGCACCTTGGGGATCTGAGAGGTCTGACTCTGATGCACCCCTTGCCCAAGGAGGTGGTTGCGGAGCTGCCTGTTTCGTTATTTCTTGTTTCTGCTGTTTTCTCCCATTGTTAGTATTCATATTGATGATGGTTCTTGGTATTGGATTCTTCTTCTGGTTTTAGTCACAATAGTTGGATGTGCTGATTGCGATGTCTGAATATCCGGAATGCCCTTTCTGTAAACATCGTCTGGCAGAACCGGTCCCTCAATTCATTGAGAACGCTATCAAAATCACATGTCCTTCTTGCGAGCAACGATACGAATACCTGCCAAGTATAGGATCTTTTCCTTTAGAGGATGATTTTGGGCTCAAGGTGTCAAAGGGCATTCTCGGACCACATCTAGTGACTGGTACTCCTGAATTCGATGACGAAATATCGTTTTCACGTGCCCTCCTCATAGGTGGTCTGTGTTGCTGTACTATTGCTATAATCATTCCAGTCGTAATATCACTGATACTCGCACTCTTTTGATAGATCTAATCTCACTTCATGGTCAAAGATAAAAGGCGTATTGTTGCTGCCCCGACTGAATACTCAGGATATTCATTATCAGGTGAGTGCATTTGACAGAGGCTGAAGTAGAAGATAAACGCATCACGCTTGCAGAAGCAGCGAGGAAGGTGTCTGATGGCCAAACTCTATTTTGGGGTGGTTTTGGCTATCAACGACCTCCCATTGCCTTTTCACACGAGCTTGTCAGGCAAAAGAAAAGAAATCTTACAGTATACACTTGTGGGTCAGAGGTTGATCTCGAGATTATGGCTGGCGCAGGTGTGGCCGACAAATATGAGATTGCCTTCTCAGCAATTGAGGCTCTGGGTCTCTCAAATAACATTAGACGTAGAGTTTCTGAGGGTGTCCTGCAAGTTGAGGACTACACCAATCTTGCGATGGCTATGCGTTTTCTTGGTGGAGCACTCAATGTACCATTTATGCCTCTTCGAAGTATGATGGGCACTGACATGGTTCGCCGCTCCAGGTACCTGGGCGACAACAAGCTCAAGGTCATAGACTGTCCCTTCACTGGGGAGAAACTAACACTTGTCCCCTCATTGAAACCGGACTTCAGCATAGTCCACGTACAGAGGGTTGACAAGACAGGCAACGCTCAGATTGATGGGATTGTGGGAGAGGACATTGAAGGTTCTCGTTGTGGGAAGAAACTCATTGTCCTTGCTGAGGAGCTCATTGACGAGGAAGAGGTCCGAAGCCGTCCTGATCAGACAAAAATCCCTGCAATGTATGTGGACCATGTTGTAGTTCTACCTTTCATTGCTCACCCTATGATGTGCCATGACTATTATGACTATGACTTGGAGCATCTAATGATGTTCCACAAACTGACTCAGACGGAGGAAGGTTGGCAAGAGTATCTTGATGGCTACATTCTGGGAGTTGAAAATCATTATGGCTATCTCGACCTTGTCAGCTGGCCACGACTGCAGCAACTGAAAGCAAAGAAACCGTGGGGGTACTAAGAATGGTTGAATATTCCAAGACTGAATTTCTAATTGCATGTGCATCAAGTCACGTTCGAGACGGTGAGAATGTCTTTGGGGGGACAGGGATGCCTCTCCTTGCTGCTCTTCTTGCTAAACAAACTCACGCTCCACGGTCAAATCTCATCTCTGAAGCGGGGTTTATTGACGCTCGTCCAAGAGAGGTTCCTCTATCCGTAGCTGACACGCGATATTACTACGGTAGCTCAGCCTCACTAGGCTTGATTGAAACCTTAGGATTTTTACTTCAGGGAGGAAGAATCGATGTTGGTTTCCTTGGTGCAGCTCAGATTGACGAGTATGGGAATCTAAACACTAGCTACATCGGTCCCTATGATAAACCCAAAGTTAAGCTCCCAGGGAGTGGTGGAGGTAATGATATCGCATCATCAGCAAAGCGACTCATTGTTATGATGGCTCATGACAAACGTAAGTTTGTGAAGGATCTTGACTATATGACTTCTCCAGGTCATCTGGAAGGTCCAGGGTCTCGTGAGAAATGGTCGATGGTTGGAAATGGTCCAGAGGTTGTGATTACCGATATGTGTCAGATGGATTTTGAACCTGAGACATTGAAGATACGATTGAAAACAGTTCATCCGGGTTTTACTGTTCAAGATATCATTGATAATGTGATGTTTGACCTATTGATACCTGATGATGTTCCAACCACCGCTGAACCCACTCAGAATCAGATTGATATCATGCACAAGCTTGATCCTAATGGAATTTATCTTGGTAAAGGTGGGTAACTATCAGGAGACCGGACCGTCTTGAGCAAATTAGATTTTAGCATGTTTGAGGCGATTATCTTTGACTTGGACTCCACATTAACCAATACCGGCAATTATCCGATAATTGCAAGTGAGTTGTTACTCAAGAAATCCGGTCTAGACTCCGATAAACTCATAGACTCCTATCTTCGGAATCTTGTGACGAGGTATAGAAAAGCAATCCAAACCATTGTAGCAGGAGGGCCATACCGTTCGCCTTTTGACATAGTTTATACAGCAATGAAAAACAGCCTCGAGGATATTAATCAGCCTACTAATCCAGCTCTAGTAAAGGAGGCGACTCATAGATTCAAAAGTCTTCACTTGGAACTCTCAACGCTCTATGAAGGAGCAATTGAAATTCTCGAAACTCTAAAGGCAAGAGAGATTAAACTTGGGATTATATCAAACTCCTTTGAGGGACATGCTAGGATTATACTAACTAATCTAGGATTGGAACACTTTTTTTCCTCCATTGTCGATTGTGGTGATGTGAATGCTTACAAACCTATGAAAGAGCCATTTGAGAGAGTAGTGCATGAACTGGACGCGGATTTTTCCAGATCACTCTATGTTGGAGATGAGTACTATGCTGACATGGTCGGCGCTAAATCGGTAGGGATGATGACAGTCTGGATAAATAATCGAAAGGCATCTCTTGAAGATCAGGTTGCTAAATATGGTACATCAACAACTCCTGATTTTGTATTGAATTCAATCACTGAATTTATTGGGTTCATCTAGAAAGTTCAGATACCTTGCACACTAATTGAAGATTTCAGATACCAACGCAACAAACATATTAACCACTGCAAGGAGTCCCTTTCAGCACACCACTCTTATATGGAAAGGAGAATGAGAACATTGAGTGATGATAAAGACCCCGGTGACCCAGCACAAGCTCGTTCTGATCTTATTGACATTCTGATTCATAATCCCGCGAACACTGAGGCTCTTGTCACTATCATCCAAACCGAGCTCACAGATCTCAAGGATGGGAAAGCAGTTAACAAGATATCTAACGCTATCAGTGAAGTTGCTGTATCCTCCAAGGTTGATGGCACTGTCAAGGATAACATACTGTATTGGCTAACCGAAACGACTCCTGACATACGTCAGATGATTCTTGTTCAAACCATCGAAGAACTTCTAGGAATACCACAGAGTAAGGACGCCACTTTTGAAGCACTGACCCGAATATCATCAGAAGAAAACGTCAAGATGGTTATGGAGTGGGTTGAAAGGAAAATTCTCACTCTGAATCAAGCAGTCTATGTGTTGCTCTATCCCGATTCATCTAAAGCTTTTCAATAAAATCCATTGCCAGAGCTAATTCACAGGTCGGGCATATACTTCATCACATATTTTTTCCAACCCGGTTTTAGCTCCAAGGTTTTATTCACACATTCTTTAGCTTCCTTCATCTGTCCGAGTTTGTAGTGAATCTTCGCCTTGTAGAACCATGCTTTTGCGTATTTATTATCCAGCATAATCGACTGTTCGTACGCTCTCAGGGCTTCTTCATCTTCACCCTTAGTTTCATGAATGCGTGCAATACTAAACCAATCATATTGAGTTCTTTCGTGTATCTCTGCGGCCATTTTGATTTACTCCCTTCTCTCTTGTTCTCTGTAATTTGAACCCTAATAACTTTGGAGTGTGCTTCTGGCAAGACCAACTGATAGAATTGTGAATTATCATAAAGCCTTAACAAAGTCTTAGAAGCATCGATAAAGCTTCTATATTAATTTAGGCCCATCATATCCTCTTTTACACTATATCTTCCTTTTTGTCACGAAATGGTCATTATAAATACAAAAATTGCAGGCAAAGGTAGGTGAATAACTTGAAGAACATTCGCAGAATGATAATTGGACTGTTCCTGATGGTGGCTCTTCTTGGGACAATGGCTACTACAGTCAGTGCCATGGGTCCAGGTACTGAGCGACCTGGATCAGGTAAGCCTCCTGACCATTCCCAAGACCCCGATGGAACAACTTGGATTCACACAGATATAATCACAATAATGGCAAATTCTGAGATTCCGCAAATCCACTATTGGTATTCCAACGACAATGGTGGCACTATTGTAAGATTCTCCACTTCATTTGTAATGATTGTGGAGTTTGAAGATCTGAACGAGGATGGAGCGTATCAGACTGGCGAACAGCTCTACTTCGCACCTCTGTCCGCATATGAGTGGACCGTCGCTTCTGGCTCTATTGAAGAGAATGGTGTAACAACGGAAGTTTGGATGAAATACACGAAATCTGGCGTTAGAGCAGAACCGAATCCTGGTGCTCCCCTCCCAGCACTTGATGGAGCAGGCGAAATCCAGAGATTCTCAGATGTAACAATACAGATTTGGGCTCACATCTATCTAGAGGACTTCTTTGGTGAAGTGACCGATGACCATGGAGTTTGTGCAAATTACTCCGTCTCAGGTCTATCAGAAATGAAAATGGACATTGAAATCGGTAACTTTCCATTTAGTAGTGAAAACTCAAGCGTTGCAATTCAAACTCTCCAGAGAGAGAACGAGGCCACAGGTCCCCAGAATCTTCATCGTCATAGAATCGAAACTCGTGAACGATTCCGTAATGTTTCCATAGACTCTGATATGAACTGGACCACAGAGGGTGGTAACGAATCACGATTCGAACGGATGAATGGTACAAACATTCAGAGTATCGAATTTGTTGACGCTGAAACTGAAGTCGCACAAGGATATTACAGCTGGGTAGACAAAGCTGTCATTACCTGGCCTGGTGGTGTAAGTGAAGCAGTCGATGTGACTGCATCATATCTGCCATTGGGTGATGGAGTGGCTGTGTACTTAGCGTATCCTTACTTCGACAATGGTAGTATCTTGCACGATCCTTCAATCGGTCTGTATCCCGACGGAGATCCTACAACTGGGACCCCTATCGATATCGTGCTAGTTGCTGGCATTGGCGGAGTCGCGCTTCTTGCAATACTCGTCGTACTGGTCCGGAAAAAATAGATCTCTCGTAGTACACTAGGGTAGTGGTTCTTAGCCACTACCCATCTTTTACTCCCTAAGAGAAGTCTTATGAATGCATAGAATCTGAATCAGTAGATAATCAAGACGTTTTGTAGATAGAATGTGGTGTGAAGTAGTGCGACGAATAATATTTACAATAGCCACACTTGTCCTCATATCAACGCTGTTCCTTCCGGTTCAGAGTGATATGCAACTTGCTCAGTTAGAGGAAGTCATCTTAGACCCTGTTGAGATCAAAGCGGTCATGACACAAGATGGGGTCACGACTATCAACATTAGAGCAAGAGCCACCAATCTGGGAACGTCCAGTATAACATCTCTCTCGTGTCGAATCGACTCACTTGAGGTTGAAATACTCGATGTGGAAGTAGATAGTACTGCAACAACATTCAGTTCTAATCTTATGGATCGATACACTGAGGTTGTAGTCTTTCTTCCCACAGCTCTTGAAGAAAATCATAGTGCATGGATAGAACTGAACCTTGAAGCAACTGACCTTCAAGAAGACCCAATCCTTGGTTTAGATTCAACCAAGTACTATGGAGATTTCACCTTCTACATTCGACCGATGACCGAGTTGGCAAACTTCACTTTCACTGCAGTACTACCCCAAGATGCACTTCTCTCCCGCGAATCAGTTGTACCCACATTCCCTGCATCTGATTCGAACTATACAGATGGTACATCCCTTGCTTTTGTATGGTTTACAGATTCATTGCAAGTTGGACAGGAACGGGTCTTCATCGTCAAGTATGAGTATCCGAATTATCAACCTGAACCTTTGGGCTCATTCATCTTTGAGTCGATTGTGATTGCTTTATCGGGTGTTTTAGCTGGAGTCGCTCTCACTGTGGGCGGTCCGAAGTTTTACCAGCGAATAAAACGAATCGGGACTGTCAAATTTGTTGGAGTAACCTCTGAGGAAGAGGAGGTCCTAGAAGTAATCCGACAAAAAGGAGGATCTTGTCCGCAGAAGGACCTTTACACGGAATTTGACATGTCACAAGCGAAAGTAAGCCTAATTCTCAACAACTTGGAAGAACGCGGACTCGTGCGACGATTTCGTGAGGGTCGAGAGAATGTCGTTCATATAATGGAGAACTGATAAACACTAAATCAACGCCTTTATATCACTACCAAGGCCATCACCAGACGAAACATCAGCCTGAGGTGGGTTCTTGAGTTCATCCAAGAAAATTCGTGTACTTGTTGCAAAACCAGGATTAGATGGTCACGATAGAGGCGCGAAGATAGTAGCTCGTGCATTACGTGACGCAGGGATGGAGGTCATATACACAGGTCTCCGACAGACTCCTGAAATGGTGGTCCGAGCCGCCCTCGATGAAGGTGTGCATTGTATCGGGCTTAGTATTCTAAGCGGGGCTCATAACGCACTATTTCCAAAGATCATGGAGCTCTTGAAAGAGGAGGGTATTGATGACGTTCTTGTAGTTGGTGGTGGGATTATTCCTGAGGATGACATTTCCGAGTTGAAAAAGGTTGGAATATCAGCCATATTCGGCCCTGGAACTCCTCTGGATGACATTGTTGATTACATCAAGGCTAATGTCAAGCTCTAATTCTGGTGATGTGAGGAACTAGCTTTGCCCGTGACCGATCTTGTCAACGGAGTGTTGAGTGGGAAACGGAGAGAACTTGCTCGGCTTATCTCTCTCATTGAAAATGAGGATGCAGCTGCTTTGGAAGCTCTCAGCCAGCTCTACAAACACACTGGCAAGGCTCACATCATTGGGGTGACAGGACCTCCAGGGTCTGGAAAAAGTTCCCTCGTAACAAAACTGACTATTGAGTTTAGAAAACGTAAAAACACTATTGGAATAGTCTGTGTTGACCCCTCTAGTCCATTCACAGGCGGGGCGTTCCTTGGTGACAGAATCCGCATGCAGGAACACAGTCTAGACGAGCAGGTCTATGTTCGTAGTATGGGCACCCGCGGTCACCTTGGAGGTCTAGCACGAGCTACTTCAGGCGCAGTACGAGCTATCGATGCGTTCGGAAAAGACATCATCTTTGTTGAAACCGTTGGCGCTGGCCAGTCCGAGGTCGAAGTCATTGACATCGCTCACACAGTGATAGTCACTGACGTGCCTGGAAGTGGAGATGACATTCAAGTCATCAAAGCAGGCATCATGGAGATTGCAGATATCTTCGTTGTGAACAAGATGGACATTCCTGGAGCAGATAAGAAGGTCACAGAGATCAACGCTATGTTAGACATTGACCCTCGTGAAAAAGCATGGCGGCCTCCTGTCATGCTCACTAACTCAAGGTCCGGAGAGGGTGTGCCAGAGCTTGCTGCTAAAATACTGGAGCATTTTCAATTCTTGAAAAGGAGCGGCCAACTGGAGCAGAAAGGTCTCAAAAGAAGCCGCGATGAACTCCAAGAGTTAATGAGATACAAACTCACTCAAGAATTGTATCAGAAACTAGAAGGAAAACCCGAGTATGAGGCGGCAATCAAGAAAATTGCAGCGAGGAAAGAGGACCCATATAGTCTGGCTGAACGATTGATAGCAGAGTTCCTGTTTAGTGAAAGTAGGTGAGTATAATGGGAGATGACTCAAAGCTCCGTAACTCTACAATGAAGTGGGAAGATGTAACTGTAGCCGCTACGATTAAGAGATTCCCTGAACGTGAGGAGAATTTCAAGACTCTATCTGGGCTACCCCTGAAGCGTCTATACACACCTTTGGACCTAAAAGATTTGAACTATGAGAAAGATCTGGGATTTCCAGGTCAATATCCTTTCACTCGTGGAGTCCAACCCACCGGCTATAGAGGTCGTTTCTGGACCATGCGGCAGTACAGCGGGTTTGCCACTGCGCAGGAAACCAACCGACGATTCCACTTCCTTTTGGAGCAAGGACAGACAGGATTGTCCATTGCATTTGACCTCCCAACACAGATTGGATATGACTCCGATGATCAATTGGCTCAAGGTGAAGTAGGGAAAGTCGGAGTTGCCATTGATTCGCTTGCAGACATGGAAGTATTGTTTGATGGCATCCCCCTTGATAAAGTGAGCACCTCAATGACTATCAACGCTCCCGCCTCGGTTCTGCTTGCGATGTACATCGTAGTAGCTGAGAAGCAGGGCGTTTCCATGGACAAGCTTCGTGGTACGATTCAGAACGATATCCTGAAAGAGTATGTTGCCCGAGGCACATACATCTTCCCACCTAAACCCTCTATGAGACTCATCACTGACATCTTCAAGTTCTGTAGTCAGAACATGCCTTTGTGGAATACTATCTCAATCTCTGGTTATCATATCAGGGAAGCAGGCTCTACTGCAGTTCAAGAGGTGGCCTTCACACTAGCTGATGGCATCGCGTATGTTCAAGCCGCCATTGAAGCAGGATTGGATGTTGATGAGTTTGCGTCTCGACTATCATTCTTCTTCGGTTCACATAGTGATTTTCTGGAGGAGATATGCAAGTTCAGAGCTGCTAGAAGACTCTGGGCTAGAATCATGCGTGAAAGATTCCACGCAAAAGACGACGACTCGTGCAAAATGCGGTTTCACACTCAGACTGCAGGTTGCACACTTACAGCTCAACAACCTGACAACAATGTTGTTCGAGTGACACTGCAGGCACTTCAAGCTGTCCTGGGAGGAACGCAATCACTTCATACAAACTCCCGGGACGAGGCTCTCTCTCTGCCCACAGAGGCATCTGTACAGATTGCTCTGCGGACACAACAGATTATTGCTTACGAGTCTGGTGTGGGTGATACCATTGATCCTCTTGCAGGCTCATACTATGTTGAGAGTCTCACAAATGAGATAGAGGCGAAAGCTATGGAGTATATCCAGAGGATCGATAGTATGGGTGGTGCTCCATTCGCCATTGAGAATGGATTTATCCAGCGTGAGATTCATGATGCTGCGTATCAGTTCCAGAAGAGTGTAGATGCCCAAAAACGAATAGTCGTAGGTGTGAACAAATTCACAGTTGAGGAGGAATCTCAATTTGACTATCTGCGGATTAACCCCAAAGCTGAAACAGAACAACTAAGCGAGCTGAAGAAGGTCCGCTCGAAAAGACATGAAGGACAGGTCAAGCAAGCATTGGAAGTTCTACGTGATGCAGCCAAGACTGATGCGAATCTCATTCCTCCAATAATAGAGGCTGTGAAGCTATATGCTACGCTGGGCGAGATATGCGGAGTTTTAAGAGAAGTCTTTGGTGAGTACAAAGCACCCGACATCCTATGAGAGGAGAAAACATGTCATGTCAATAGAGAAGATTGATCATATTGGAATTGCTGTAGAGAGTATTGAAAAATGGCTTGGCTTTTACGAGGATGTTCTAGGGCTCGAACTTACTCGTTCCGAGGAAGTGAAAGCACAGAAGGTTCGTGTGGCTTTTCTCAAGATTGGCGAGAGCCAGATTGAACTACTAGAACCAACATCAGATGATAGTCCAATCTCTAAGTTCTTAGAAACTAGGGGTGGTGGAATCCACCATATAGCTGTCAAGGTAGACGACATTGACGCAGTGCTCGTGCGTCTTCATGATGCAGGCGCCCAAATGATTGACAATGAACCGAGAATTGGATCTCATAACCAGCTTATCGCATTCGTCCATCCCAAAACCTCCGGAGGAGTTCTTCTTGAGCTCTGTGAGGAACCAAGATAATTAATTCAAAACACTAGTTGAAATGTGTAAACCTTATCTGAGTATTTTCCTATTAGTACTGCACTTAGGAGGTGCGTAGAAAGTGTCTCAGAGAAGTTCTACGACACGCTACGAATACTATAGGAAAGCCCGGAGTCATGAGGCTAATGGTCAGTTTGAAGATGCACTGGCCGCTTATGATAAAGCGATAGAACTGAGCGAAACCTATGCACATGCATATTTCTATAAAAGTCGATTACTCTATCGAATGGAAAAGTATGGCGAATGTATCGGTTGCGCTGAGAAAGCCCGTCAATTAGAACCAACATGGGGCGATCATATCACGAAAATGATTGAAGATGCAAAGAAAAGACTGTAATCAACATTAATCACTCATTTGAGATGCCGTTTCAGAGCTTCGACTATCCGGTCAATATCTTCGCGGTCAACCATTCTGTTCAAGACCATTCTAGTCCTTGTACCATATCCCCCATACACCAAAATCTTTTCCTTCGCCAGTTCCTCTGATAGTTTCATTTGACTGATTGAAAGGTTCTGAAGTCCTAGGAAGAGGATATTGGTGTCGGGTTCTTCGATTGCGAGGTTTGGGATATCTACTAGTCTTTTATAGAGCAATTTTGCGTTATCGTGATCGTCTTTTAGTCTATCAACCATTTTTTCAAGTGCAACTATTCCGGGAGCTGCGATGATTCCGGCTTGCCGCATTCCTCCGCCAAGCTTCTTTCGTGTTCGATGAGATTCGTGGATGAACTCTTCAGTTCCAGCAATTATCGATCCGATAGGTGCTGAGAGACCCTTGCTTAAACAAATCATAACGGAATCTACATCCTCAACCAACCTCTTTGCTGGAATGTCCAAGGCAACAGCTGCATTGAATAATCTAGCTCCATCACAGTGTACCTTAAGATCGTGGTCATGCGCCATAGCTGCTAGAGCTTTAACCTGCTCTGGACGGATGACTGCGCCCCCTGCATAATTGTGTGTATTTTCAATCACGCATAGCGAAGTCTTTGCATAATGTGCATCATCTGGACTGATTGCAGATCTAAGGGTTTCTGGGAGAATGTAGCCTCGCTCACCTTCCACAGGCTTAGGATAGAGACCTCCCATAGATGCCATTGCACCACCTTCGAAGACAAAGGTATGCGATCGTTCCTCCACAACTATCTCGTCGCCTCTCTTAGTCTGAGCAAATAGAGAGATGAGATTGCCCTGTGTGCCGGATGTGACAAGTAAAGCCGCTTCCTTTCCGAGTATCTTTGCGGCCTTCTCTTGCAGCTCATTCACCACATCATCTTCACCATTGACATCATCACCGAACCTTCCCGCCTTATGCGCATTTACAATAGCTTCTATCATCTCATCAGTTGGTTGGGTAATGGTGTCACTACGCAAGTCGATAGTCTTCATACTTCTAGAACTCCATTTCTCCGATTTAGGCTTAGTGATTGTGCTCAATTGACAATGCATATAGGGAACTCAACTGCCCTCATCTCTCGTAGAGTCATTCTGGAGGGTATCTCAATGACCGAGGAGGAAAAGCTCAGCTATATTGGCAAGCTACAACTCTTTGGAAGGGATGCTAAGCTCTACATCAGTATAGCATTCTTGGGTGCATTCTCATGGGGTATAAGCGGTGTAATTTTCAACCTCTATCTTCGTGACGCAGGTTTTCCTGAGGACTTCATTGGGTTTTTCCTATCAGTATCTATGTTTGCTACCGCTGCAATTGCATTCGTGGCTGGGTTGTTTACAGATAGGTCCAGTAGAAAGAAAATCATTCTTGTTGCTAATATTATTGCATTCATTGTTCTGGTGGTCCAATATACTACGCTCAATCCAGTAGGTCTAATTGCATCTCAGATTTTTTTGGGACTATCTAGTGCATTCAGGGAGGTGGCATGGTCTCCATATGTTACTGATATCTCTTCAGATCGCGAACGCGCACATCTCTTTGGTGTCGGGAGTGGAGTATCACTTCTTGGAGTATTCGCGGGAAATCTAATTGGCGGTTACATGCCACAGTTTTTTGCAGGTATGCTAGGGAGTGCATCCACTGATCCCCTTGTTATTCCCTATCGGTTCACTCTTTGGATTAGTCTTATACCAAGCGTATTTGCCATTCTACTCATAACTCGGATGACAACAGACACTCCCTCCGTTGTGACTGCCCGATTGGCTTTGAAAAATATCCGGAACTGGGGGTTCATTGGGAAGTACACATCTGCAACAGCGAGTATTGGTCTGGGAGCTGGCATGATTGTGATGTTCTTTAACCTCTTCTTCACGCATGAGTTCCCGATTGATTCAGGACTATTAGGTGTTATATTTGGAGTCAATACAATAATCCTCTCAGCAGGTAATTTTCTTGCTCCTGCATTGGCTGATAGGCTAGGGAAGGTTCGAACAGTAGTGCTCACGGAAGCCTTCTCAATACCTTTTCTGCTGACATTATCATTTGCTGATACTCTGCAGTTTGCCATTCTAGGATATATTGCACGAAACGTATTGATGAACATGTCCGGACCCGTGTCTAACGCTTTCTTCATGGAGGGTCTCACAAAGGATGAGCGAGCTACCGCAGTCGGTGTAGTTCGGTCAGCTGATTCATTTGTACGAGCTATAGCCGCAAATGTAGGTGGTTGGCTACTAGCCCTAGGACTATACCGTCTTCCCTACCTATTAGTATCAGGACTATACGTACTTGGAATCATCATCTTCTTTGTTTTCTTCCGCAAAAAGGAAGAGGAACAAAAGATGTTACAGGAACTTGCACTATCAATTGAAGAAAAGCCCGAAGCATCCGTCGATGTGACTTAACAGTATCAATCCATGGACTTCCTCTACTTTGGATAAAGCTGAAGTGCTCGGGTCATGATTTCTCCATCCGCTGGAAACACAATTGGAATTGCAGTGTATTCAGATTGGCATGGGTTTCCCTTTGCAACATGAAACACTATCTTTGGTTTTCCAGAGTCTGTGTTGTGGTCGACCTCAACAACGTAGCTCATTATAGTCGACAGGCCCACATCTCCAGTGGCATGACGACATAGGCTCTCTTGGCCTGGTGATCTTCCATGATCCTTCAATAAAGCAAAGATATTATCGACGCTTCTTGCTTGACGAATTAGGTCATATCCACGTTCTACACGTTTCACAGAACTATCGTACTCGACACCTTCCTCCCTCAAAGTTTGTTCGGTTTCTAACATAATATGATGACTTGTGCGGAGTACTCGACGTTCGGACCACTCGATTGAATGGTCATTACCTGCAAGCTCGATAACTAACATACTGTCATTATCTGCAAGGATTAGATTGCCCCACTGATAGTTTCTATCCTGTTGAAGCTGGTCCACTGTCATACTCAGTCCATCTTCAGCATCCTTTGCAAACATGAGCAATTGTTCTGTGAGTGTATGATAGGATGGGTCCTTGGTGTTTCTGACATGTGTATTGGCAATGATTAGACCATGTCGATTGACACCTATAGAAAGACCTCCTACGGCTCCAGTAACGCTGTCAACTCCCCGAACACCAAAACAATCCACATCATAGAACAACTCATCACTGTTTGATGATGTTTGTAAATCTCTGTTCTTGAAGACCAAAGTTTTCTTTAGATCCGGTAGAATTGCGGCACCAGCGAAACTTGGCATTAATCTCACATCAGAACCTGATTGACTCACCAAGAATATAAGTCATCGTTGTAGATTTCCCACGAATTCAAATAGCTAGAATTCTACTGCTTAGTGATTGAGATTGAGTATTCGCTTTGACTGCTTTGAAACAATTGTCCTTCATCCTCGCGTGAAACACTTCGAGACTGTCAGTTCTACAAATACCAAAGCAAAGGAACTCTTCTTAGAAGGCGAAAAAGAAGGACTTATTGTGATGGCTCGAAGTCAGACTGCGGGCCGCGGAAGAAAGGAACGCCTGTGGCTCTCCCCAGTCGGAGGTTTGTATTTTTCTATCATTTTAAAGCCGCGTCTTGGAACAGAAAATGCTCCCTTACTAGGTATTCTGAGTGCTTGTGCAGTCGCTCGAAGCCTTACTGCATTGGGAGTCAAGAATGTAGCACTGAAGTGGCCTAATGATGTGTTGATAGGCCAAAGTAAGATTTCTGGAATCCTTAGTGAGGTGGTAACTCTTGGTAATGAAACAGAAGGAATTGTTGTGGGCATTGGCGTGAATCAGAACTGCCCCGTTTCAGATATGCCTCCCGGACTTCAGTGGCCAACGACTTCAATTATAGATGAAATTGGAAAAAAAACCTCAACGACGGAACTACTCTGTTCCATCATAAATGAGATTGACGCACTCCTTCAGAGCGTGGAGAAAAACTCTTCATTCGCTGCAATTCTTGATGAATGGAGAGGTGCTAGTACAACTCTGGGTAGACGTGTTCGAATACATGAAGAGGGAAAGACCACTGAAGGCTTTGCGAAGGATATCCGTGAAAATGGAGCATTGGTAGTAGAAACTGACAAGGGTTTCGTGGATGTGATATTGGGTGACGTGTCTCACATACGAGTTGAGGAGTGAAAAATGATGGAATTTTTAGTATTGGCCGACATTCACGATACATGGGTTCATCTGAGTAAGATGCTTCGATATGCAGAGGAGATGGATGGCG
>CAZPWM010000054.1:0-20458 GCA_964590575.1 uncultured archaeon | reverse complement strand
GATTTGTGATTCTCTTTAAAAAGGAGTTTGCCATAATTGCCTACAATCTTTCCTTAAAGGTCATGACGATGAACCATGAGTCTAACGAAGTAATCCAGAAAGTCAAGGATCTCTGTCAGGATGAGCGGGAGCTGGAAGCTGAGGTACTTGTAAAAGAACAACTTACAGCTGATCCTGACAATCTTGAACTTATGACCAAGCTTGGAGAAATCCAGGCTCGCTTGTGTAACGATCATGATGCTGAATCCACATTCAGGGCAGTATTAGTCCGAAACCCTAACCATGAGGATGCGGTTTGTGGCTTGGGCAGGTTATTAGATCAGGCTCTGAGAACTGAAGAAGCAGAACTGCTCTACAAAGAATTCATTCAGAACAATCCTGCTGGTTATTGTGCACTTGAAGACCTATGTAGGATACTTTATTCGGAGGAGCGGGTTGATGAGGCATTTGAACTTGCAAGGGATCAAGTTGAACAATATGGTGATAATGCAAATGCTTTCGAAGCCCTCAGATATCTTCTTGAAGTTGAAGAGGACCGTTTAGATTCCGAACTAGATGATGATAGGGAAAACGAAACTCTCTTTGCGGAGCTGATGGACAACTTGCTTCAACAGATTGAGTTAGTTCACAGGATTGAAAGGATTGGTGTCCTCACAGATGATCTTCGAATGGAGTTAGAAGATGATCGAACTCGGCTTGTTGGTGATATAGAGCAATTACTAAAAAGTGCCCCGGGTCGGAAGATATCAGTCTCAGAGGAAATTCATAGACGACTTGCCAGATTCAAATTGTAAGATTGGACATTCAATCAAATCATCTTCCAAATGTAAAATGAAACTTTACTGCCATTGGTACCCCTGGTTTTCGATTTCGTTCTTCTCGCTCATGAGAATTAAATGTTGTTGGGCATCATTCATTAACCATACATGAATCTTTGAATTCTTTAGAGCTTCAAGCATGACTGGCCTACCATCGAAATCCAAACCCATCACCTTCAAGAGACTTGGTAGATTCACGACTCTATCGATGTTCTTCTTTGCCGCAGCTAGGACTCTTTCCTTGGACCCAGACTCCATCTGTAAGATCTCTGTATCCCGTAGAACTGCTTTGATTCTCATTTTCACTCACGCTTATATTTTAAAGACCACAAAATAAGCCTGCCCGTTCAGCAGTACGAACTGAGGAGGCGAGTAATGGTGCCTAGGAGATTTTAACCCCATTTTCTAGAATCCAAAACGCATATACCACGCGTTGTTATTGATTTAAGCTTGCTATAATGAAGCGTTGTGAGAATTATGTCGTATACTCAATCTCCCCCTCTTTCACCAGATGAAGTCCTAGAATTTCTGAATTACGTGACAGTAGCTCGTGTCTGTACTCATAACAAGGATGGATCAATTCATGCTGCTCCAGTATGGTTTTTCTATGAAGGCGGTAAGTTAGTTTTCGGTACACCGGAGGAGAGTGTAAAGGCTACAAACATTAAGCATGATAATAAGGTGACAATCTTAGTTGATCATGAAGGTCCTCCGACAAGGGGTGTCATCATCTATGGCGAAGCTGAGATTTCCGACGAGAACATGGATGAGATTGCTCTGAAGATTTTCAATCGTAGGATGAGTAGTCAACGTGCTCTTGATTACCGTGAAGGCCTCTTCAAGCTAACAAAATGGGTGGCGGTGACTGTGATTCCAAGGAAGATAGCTTCCTATGATTATGTCAAAGACACTCGATACAGGCAAGCAACTCGATTCATGAGCAATGACTAGGTTTCGAAATCCTCAAATTCCTCATCTATTCTCTCAAATCTGATATCTTCTGATTCTCGAAACTCTGACTCTAATTCTTGGGGATGTGGATATTGCAATCCTTTTCGAATCATCAAACAACCCATACTCGAGATTATCCCAATTAGAACAAGAGTCGTAGGAATTGATATTGAGATGAGCCATCCAAAGAACGCAATTTGAGGAATACTCAATAATAAAACAACTGTTGGAAAGAGAGAATACACTCCATTTCTGACTCGGTTCGGGATAGCATCAACAAATACTCTAGATGTCAGGACATTTGCGAGTTGAAAGAAAATCCCTAAAATAAAGAAGATTACAATCATTATCACTACTGGTATAACTGAAGCAACTGGGACTCTCAGAATTAATAGTTCTGTACCCGGGAGTAACAGGTCGATCATTGGTGAATCTTCCGGCGGTATTGGGAAAACAATCATAATTATCGCGAATATCCAAAAGAACACAGCACCTGCTGATTGAAGAAATCGAAATCGGGGAATCCATTTTTTGGGTTCATACCTTTTTGCCCAAACACCTGACCTTTCAGAGTATACGACAAGCGGAACCATGACAATGGTTCGAAAGCTGGCAACTGCTACATCTGTCAGCATGTAGCTATAGTACATGGGGAAGAGAATCAGATTGCCCCAAACTGATATACAGCTATTGACCAACATTGTTCCCACGAGTAAATACTTCACATAAGAACTGCTGAAAAGGTACTGAACCCCTTCTCTCAGTAGTGAAAAATACTCCTCCATAGTAGGTCGTTTTTGGTCTAACTCTTCAGTACCTGGGAGGTTGCGAACGAGTTTCCATGACAGAATTGATATTATAACACACATGATTGCTTGAATCTGGAACACCCATGGTCTTCCGAAGACTGTCGCAAGGATTCCTCCTGGAATCAAAATGAGTATATTAGTTAACCAAAATAACATTCCAAGTTTCCCTAAGAACACTCCATACTCTTTCCGCCCTTCATCTTCTGGCATGGACACACGCCAATTATTATCAAACCAGCTGTCAATTGCTCCGCTTTGTTGTGAGCCTGCAAATCCCATTAGAGAATAGATGAGGACAAGGAGGATGAACGGACTGGTCGTTGTGACAGTTGAAACCAAGGAGAATGCAATTGCATAAGTAAGATAGGCAGTCGCCAAAATGTAATGCTGTCCTATCCAGTCACCTATAACTCCGGTCGGATAATCAAAGAGCGTCTGAATGGCCATCTCAACTATAACAAGGATTCCTACGTATGTCATTCCAACAATGAAATTATTATTCCCTAAAGATTCTGCTACAAAAATCAAGTAGAATGTTGTGGAGATCGTGAACGCAACTTGCATGAATAGAGCGAGTGACGTGTATATTTTTGTGAGTCTGACCACCTCTGGTTTTGCGTTTCCAAGACCAAAGTAAGAAGTAATTCTACCCACACAAATAACCTAAGTTTCTATTTGCCCAGTTGGTTCCTTATAATATCTTTTGTAAAACTTAGAGGTAGTGATGGTGAATCAAAATAGTATTCTATCAAATCATGTGCGAAGTCCATCTCTCCAAAAAATATCTCTTTACGACATTGCTGCTTTTCTAGCTTTTATCGCATATTCTTCAACACCCTGCGCATGACTCGGTACATGCCAGGTTGCGATGGCATGGCCTGCGGCGCGAGCGGCAAATCTCGCCGCATCCGTCCTAGCCTCGCGAGCCGCCGCATGAGAGTCCAGTGAGAGCTTACGTACCTCAACCATACCTAGTTCTCTCTTTCCGCACGCCCAAGCCCTAAGTGCTTCTATCGCTTCTCGCGGACGTTTGTCCGTTGGATGTTCCTCTTCGAACATCTGTAAAACCTGCTCAGCCTTATCTGCCGCTTTAAGCGCGAGTTGTTTGTGCTCTTCTGAATTGCGCAGAACCTGCCAATGGTTTTTAGCATCTCGAACGCGAAAGGCCGCAATCTTGCGAATGAGATCTAAGGGAAGTGGTTTATCTAACGGAAATCTAATTGTTGTACTGGATGTTTCAAATTTTGACAGTTCCTTTGTAAATGCTCGTACAGCACTTGGTGTAGGATTAAAACTGATATGATTTTTTCTTGCCGCAAATGTGAATAGTACCCCTTTGTAGGAAAAGGCGGGAACGCCTCGCTCTATACCTTCCTTTGCTCCAGGTGCGGCTTTACCAAGACAGGCATGCATTTCGCGTAATTTCTTTTGCACCTCTTTGGGAGCGGCGTTGATGTACTCAGTAATACTCTCAGGTTTTCTTGGGGAATCAAGGTTCATGGTATGTCAATCACATGATTAAACTCATAAATCTATATTCAATGAAGATAGACAGCGCTTTATCTCATATATAGGAGAAGTCCACATTGCCTAGAATATCTCTAGAGGACTTGCCTACCAGGATTCTATAATCTCCAAGTTCTATTATCCATTCGTGTCTTGTTATATCATAGAATGCCAAGTCTTCCGCCTTCACGATAACTGACACAGTCTTTGTTTCGCCTGGATTCAATTGGATTTTCTCGAAACCTACAAGTTCTTGCGGTGGTCGTGCTACTGATGTATCAATCTCCCTGGCATAGACTTGAACGACTTCTGAACCTGCACGTTCACCGATGTTCGTAACATCAACATCAACTATTAGGGCATCTTCTGGCTTCCCAATAGATTGTCTATTCAGATTGATTGCCCCATACTCAAACTTCGTATAAGACATTCCATACCCAAATGGGAAAAGAGGTTCAATCTTCTTGTTGTCGAACCAACGATATCCAATATAGATGCCCTCATCATAATAGATTCTCTTCTCCTCATCACCAGGGTAGTTTCTTCGATTGCCAGTGCTATGAGCTGGAGAATCTTCTAGCTGCTTTGGGAATGTCATTGGTAATTTTCCTGAGGGGTTCACATCTCCAAACAGAACGTTAGCAATCGCATGACCTGCTTCCATTCCTCCATACCAACACATGAGGACCGCTTCCACATCATCTATCCATTCATCCATTGTAATCGGACTACCGGCAATCAGACACACAATCGTCTGTTGATGCTCACTTGCGACTCTCTTGATTTCTTTGACCTGTTTCTCATCAAGGTGTAAAGAGCTCCTGTCCATAGACTCAGAGTCTCCTCCTCGTCCATGATTCAATCCTGCGAATATAATAGCAACTTTAGAGAGAGCTTGCATCAATCTGTCGTCAACTGCAAGTTGCACCTTACCTTTCACTTTCTTGGAAAGACCTTCAAGTGGAGTAACTTCATATGGAGGACTTACAGCGGACGAGCCCCCACTCAATAATCTCCCAAATTTCTTCTGTAAATTCGGACCATGAAGACTTATTCTCTTGTGATTTTCAATATCAAGTGGTAATAGATCTCCGTCATTCTTCAGAAGAACAATCCCTTCCTCAGCTGCTCGACGAACAAGCTGCTGATGTTCTAGAGTATTACGAGCCCCCGTTGGCAAGTTTTCTGGTATATCGAACAGACCTGTCAACATCATCACCCTGATGTTTCTACGCACACGATCTTCCAGAGTTTTATCTGTGAATTCACGCTCCTTGTATGCCTTTTCTAGTGACTTTGTTTTATACACTCTCGCCCAAGGCATCTCAAGGGTGAGACCCGCGTTTATGCATCCTTTAGTTGTTTTTGCCTTCCTTGACGCCAACCAATCGGTCATGACCAGCCCATCAAATCCCCATTTGTCAAACAGTGTTTCTTGAAGGAGATAGCTGTTCTCGCAACCATAAACTCCATTCACCATGTTATAACATGTCATCACAGCCCAAGGATCAGCTTCCTTCACTGTGGCTCTGAACGCTCGAAGATAGATTTCGTTTAGTGTCCGCTCATCAACCTCAGAGCTAGAGGTCATGCGGTCTATCTCTTGATTGTTGGCAGCGTAGTGCTTTAGGCAAGCAGCAACACGTTGACTTTGAACACCCTTAACAAGGGGGATGGCAAGCTCCTTGGTCAGGTATGGATCCTCACTGAAGTACTCGAAAGTCCTCCCGTTTAATGGAGTTCTAGCCATGTTTATTCCCGGTGCTAGGAGAATGTGTCGACCAACAGCCCTAACCTCCCTTCCCATTGCAGCTCCGATTTCACCCATGAGGTCTCTATTCCACGAAGCAGCAAGGGCGATCGTGGCTGGAAATCTCGTGTTCTTCTTGAACCCACTCGAGTGCATCGCCACCCCAAGTGGACCATCAGTCATCTTGAAGGAAGGAATCTTTAGCCGCTTGATTGGTTTGGTTGTATACATGCGTCTTCTTCCATGACTTGTAAGAAGCATGAATTTCTCCTTCATTGTGAGTCTTGATAGAAGATCTGTTACCCTGTTCTCAATCTCAGTCTTCTCATCCAAGTAGGAATGTTCTGCGGTCATAGTATGTTAGAAAAAAACTAACTACCATTATTGTCTTTCGACGATCACACAAGGACGCATCTTTGAGACCATAGGTAAAAGATTAGAGAGGTTTTTAGGGTGCGATTATAGTTGTGAACACTCCTTTCTCATGAGAGGGAAACTCGAGAAGCGATAGACGCAAGAGGTTGAGCACATGAAGCGGGATGCAGTTCTATTGATAATGATGATTTTATTGGTGGTTTCAGTTTCCGATGAAGTAGTATCACCAATAAGCATCGATGTTTTTGATTCTTCGAAATTTGTCTTGTCTCAGACTGAAATTCCAATATTCGAACTGACAACTCCTCAAGTGAACTTGAGTTACACGCAAGACCTAGCTCGTAATCTCTTTGGACTTGCAGATGTCTTGCCAGAGGAGGAGGAAGGCAGGTATATTGTAAACTCAGGGAACAGATCCTTCGAAGTTGATTCTCGGGATGGTTCGATATGGTATGGGGATTATGACAAGCTCTGGAATGTTGCGTTGGGTAATGATTTACCCTCACCGGGCACTTGTGGTGAAATCGCATGGTCATGGTTGGATGATAATGGACTACTTCCAGATAATGCAGCTTTAGCGAATATTGGCTCGACCAATGTTTCCGCATACAATCTTGATGACAGAAGATTGCGAGTCAAGATTCTTCAGTATCAAGTGAACTACGAATTCGTCTATAATGATCTACCAATAACAGGCGAAGCTGCGCAAATCTCAGTCATAGTTGGCGATGGAGTAAGTGCATACGACCGCATAATTGGATTCGATTGGAAGTGGAGAGAACCAAAGCCTGATGCATATGCAAGATCCTCTCTCATTGAATATGAATCAATCCTCGAAGCACATGGAATCAATACAAACAATGTGGTAGATCATCGTCTTGTGTATACCGTGGATGATGATGATACTGAAAACAAAAAATTGCTCTATCCTGTCTGGGAGATTGAGATTATCGAGGATGACAGTGGTGAGATACCGGGAATTCACAGTATCATTTATTTTGATGCTACCCTCTTCGATCCGGTTGTTCATATAACGACTCCATCAAGTGGCATATCTATGATGCCCGGGACATCCATTACCTTTGATTGCAGTGTTTCATTCGGAACTCCACCATATACCTATGAATGGGGCTCAGATTTTGATGGAGTTCTAAGCACATCGAAAACCTTCACAACTGTATCACTGTCAGAAGTACTGAAGAAAGACAATCCTGTGCCCCACGCTATCTCCGTGAGGGTCAGAGATGCAGAGAACAGAGGAGCTAGTGATTGTATTGCTGTTACAATAGAATCAGTCGATTTCGCTATGGATACAACACTCACTATTGCTGTTGGAGCTGTAGCGGTTATCTTAGTTTCTCTTCTTGTTCTCCGAAGAAGACGCAGTGGGTTTGTGCTTCTGTTCCTTTTGATGATGTTCTCGGCATTCATGTTCCTCCCAGTTACATTTGCCAGTACCAATAGCTCTGGTGTCCGAACAATCGCTCCTAGCGCACCTTCTGGTGCTTATGATGACGGTGTCAAAGAGGTAGGCATTGAGTGGGTCGGAATGTCTGTCATTGATAATCCCCTCTGGAACACTGAGAAAAATATCGAGGGATTCTACAATTGGATGGGCGTAATTGGAGGATTTAATCGAGAGTTCAACTGGGGCGAATGGTCAGCTTGGGAGGAAGATTTCAAGGACGCTCAATTCAGTGGAACTGACACTGAATGGATTGATGCAGTGGACATTGTCTACTATCAGGATCATGGGAATCCCGATGGTGTGACCTTCACCTCGCAACACGATGATGGTTGGCTAAGTATCCCTCATATGAGACTAGGTGATGGAGATCTTGAAACTATTGTGTTCGATGCGTGTAGTCCGCTTGCATGGGAGAATAAGAATGGTGATGATGTGTTCACAAGATGGGCACCAACGCTCCAGGGCATCCATCAAGTCTGCTCCTTTGCATCGGGAAGTCATAATGTTCAGGAGAGAGGCGGTAAATTTGGCTTATACATGACAGGACTTTCGCTTCTTCAACCTACCACAATTGTGCAGGCTTGGTTCAGAGCCACTCTGGAAACAGAAGGCAGTGATATCCAAGCTGCTGTGTTCTATGCCTCAAAATCAGCTGATCCTCTAAACAACCCACAGTTAGATGATCCAATAAACGACCATGCATACGGATTCGGATATGTTTGTTCGGATCCAACGCCTGGAACTTTCAGCTGGTATGTCTACATCACATCCAATTGTTAATTGGCAGGAAGGGGAACTTCCCCTTCTTGTACCAATTAGGGGGAAGTAGCGGTGATGTGTGGTAAGGATAAAACCAACATAATCTTAATCTGCATACTCACTCAATCAAAATGGAGAGACTGGACAAATTGGGAATCAAGCACAAGTTCACAGCCTCATTTGTTAGAGTATTCGGTAAACCAAGAATCACAAGATTGATTGCAAAACAGAGATCAGTCCATAATTTCCCCGATGTACTGCATCCAACATCAGACTCCCCAACTAGGTTTGAAATTCCCCTTGAGATGATGAATCTCTTGCAGGAAAGAGATGACATTGAGCTAAGGCATATCTTTCCAATCAGACGCCTACTCTCAATCATGAAGAATATTCACCTTTCTGTTGATTCAATCTCAGACAATCCTGTTGATGCATCGAAAAATGCTCCTCCTGAGTTTCTTGAACAACTCAAAGAATTTGCTAATTCTCAAGGAGTCGGTGTGTTAGAGTTTGTCAAGTTACCTCAAGACTTGATCTTCCAAAAAATGGGTGCGCTCTTCGACGATGCAATCATCTTGGCAATGGAGATGAGTGAGGAAAAAATCGACAAGGCAGCAAGCCAAGAAACAATGAACATGGTCTTCGCAACCTATGATGACTTGGGAAAGGCTGCCAATAGGATTGCTGAGTTTCTACGAGAGCATGGATATGCCTCTCAGGCGGACCATCCCCTTGGTGGATTGGTACTGTTTCCTCCCCTAGCTCAAAAAGCTGGAATTGGTTGGGTTGGAAAGCACGGTCTCTTGATCACTCCTGAGTTTGGACCCAGAGTGAGATTAGCTGCAGTCTATACAAGTATTGAAAATCTGCCCTTTGTGGATTCGAATACCCATGAATGGATTGATGAATACTGTAAAAATTGTGGATTGTGCGTCAAACAATGCCCCCCTCAAGCCATCCTCGAAGGAACTGTGACTCATGACACTGGAAGAGTCACCAACATCAAACAACAGGAATGCTTCGAATACTTCGCACAATACTATGGATGTTCAATTTGTGTCAAAGTCTGTCCTTTCTCTAAAGCAGGGGACACATATGAGCGATTAAAAGCAGTCATTGAGAAGAAACTTTGATTGATAATGAACGATATAGTGAAACGTCGACTTGGCAAGACTGACATACAAGTCACTCCTATCGGTCTTGGTGCGATGGAGTTTGCTGGTGGAAAAGGCTTCTTCAAGTACATGCTAGGTCCTGTGGAACCTGAAACCCAAGATGCAGTCGTAAAAGTCGCACTTGACTCTGGAATGAATTTGGTTGATACAGCTGAGATTTATGGCTCCGGATATTCGGAATGTTCTGTAGCACGTGGCTTGATAGCTGCTGGAAAAACTCCTGGAGATGTGGTCATCTCAACCAAATGGTTCCCACTGCTCAAGAGGGCTATATCCCTTCCGAAGTCTGCTGAGAAGAGCACGAAAAGACTAGAACCCTACCCGATTGACCTCTATCTTGTTCATATGCCTCTTTCAATTTCATCCATTAAGACCCAGATGGATGAGATGGCTAACTTAGTGGATTCAGGTAAAATCCGCGCGGTTGGTGTAAGTAACTTCTCGAATGAACGGATGATCAAATCTCATGAGGCACTTGCTGATAGAGGAATTCCACTCGCAGTCAATCAGGTCAATTTCTCCCTTCTGAAACGTGGGATTGAGTTCAATGGTACTTTGGAAACCGCAAAGGAACTTGGAATCACCATCATGGCTTATACTCCATTAGGTCAAGGAGTACTGACTGGCAAGCTTCATAGCAATCCTGAGCTACTTGATGTGATGCCTCGGATGCGGAGGAATCGTCTTCGTAGTGGTCTGAAGAAAAGTCAGAAACTGATTGAAGCACTTGAGGCAATTGCTTCGGAGCATAACGCCACAGTTGCACAAGTAGCATTGAACTGGACAACGAACTATCATGGTGACACAGTTATTGCAATACCCGGTGCCAGTAAGACCTACCAAGCAGAACAGAATGCTGAATCTATGAGGATTTCCCTTTCATCAGAACAGATGGAGACAATATCTACGCTCTCTCTTGAAATGAGGTAATTTTCCTGTTCTACATGGAATAGAATGGAAGGTTCCTCCCGCGACTATGATTGCTCTTCACATTTAATATCAGCTTTCGACTAGTAGAAAATATTAAATATAGTTAATATGATATTTCCTTTGTTACAAGAGGTTAGTCAACCAATGAATCGAGTCTATTACTTTGAGCTACCCGTTGATGATTTTGAGAGGGCAACGAAGTTCTATGAAACTGTATTCAGCTGGAAGGTTACGAAGACTGAACGAGCGGGTGGTCCATACTATTCAGTGAAGACTGGGGATGAGGGCGAGGCTGGTATAAACGGGTCTTTTTTCAAGAAGGAAGAAGGTTGGAGCAACATATCTAACGTGATTAAGGTGCAGGACATTGGTTCGATAATCGAGAAAATCAGTGAGCTTGGTGGGGAGATTGTTTTCCCAAAGACAGTCATCAATGGAGTTGGTTATCTTGCATATTTCAAGGACCCGGAAGGCAATGCTTTCGGAATGATGCAGGAAGATCCTGATGCACATGCTTAAGGTGGTATGTGAAACTTTCCATGCTATAAATCCATGAATTGAAGGTCAATTGAGAACTCCTTTGACAGTTCTGACAAACTCTCTACAGTCTTCTGATCAAGATGAATACCATTTCCTGCACGACGGTCATGTTCTTCGAACTCTTTCTCTCCATGAACGAAAATCCTTCCCTGCCCCTCAGCTTTCTCAGCACTCTTCAGACGAATAATCATATCATCCATTCTAGCTTTGAATGAATCAATGTCGATGAAGTATGATGGGTCTAGTGCCATGAAGAAATGCCCGATTCTGGGATGGCTTGGTTTTCCGTCTTTAAAGAATTTCAGATCCCGGAGATAATTACCACCAGACATTACTCCACAAAGAACATCTACCATTGTTGCCAAGCCATATCCTTTATGGCCACCATGAAGCTCACCTTCGCCACCTAGTGGGAAAATCCCTCCCTCACCGAAACCTCGATAGAGATTCTTCAGGACTTGTGCTGGATTATCGGTGCTGTGACCAGTTTCATCTGTTGCCCATCCTAATGGAATTTTCTTACTATTCCTGTCATAGACCTCAAGCTTACCACTTGGTACAACACTCGTCGCTAGGTCCATGACCCATGGTCTTTCAGTCTTTGTGGGAGCAGCAAAAGCGATGGGATTAGTCCCAATCATTGCATTCCTGCTGAAAGTGGGAACAACAAGTGGTTCTGAATTTGTCATTGAGATTCCGATTAAGTCATGTTCTAATGCCATCATCGCGTAATAGCCAGCAAAACCATAGTGATTGGAATTAAAGACCGTAACAATCCCCACTCCTGTGTTCATTGCCTTTTCAATTGCTTTCTTTATACCAAAGACACCTGCAGGTTGTCCTAATCCATTCATCGCATTGATGTTTGCAATGACAAGTGTTTCCTTTTCTATAACAGGTTCTGCATCAGGGAGTATATACCCGGTCTTGATTCCTTCAACATATCTTTTGAGTCTGCCAACTCCATGAGAATCAATCCCTCGGAGGTTGGATGCCACAAGATTATCCGCGACACAAAATGCATTCGCTTTGGATGCTCCCATTTTCATCATTACCTGTTGTGTGAAAACGAGTAAATCTTCATGGTGAATCAGACTATGTGTCATGTTTCTCAATTAGGTGATGCTTTCATTGATAGATAAGCGCTCTGTTTGTCTGCGTTCTCCAGAGTAGAGGAGGAATCCATTACTTCTTGATTCTCCCATCTTCTATTGTTTCTAGTGTCATGAGAGCATTGATGTAATCTCTCATAGCATCATTTCTCTCTTTCAAAGACAATTTTGGATTTAGAATTCTTCTCCTCATCATGCTCAGGTATCTATTCTCGATTTTCTCAATATATGTTGATGATCCCATTCTTGTGACTTTTATCATAGGTTGACTTTGGATATATTCGATGAGGCGAACCCAACTCTCTGCTGTGGAGGGATTGAGACCAATCCGTTGGAACTCTGATTTTGGGAATGGTTCAGGTTGTATATCTATGAATTTGAAGATTGACTCTGCCCGCTCTGCGAGTGTTCGACGTTGTTTCTTCCCTAGCATAATACAATATTGTATTATTTAATATATAAACATATTGTTTAAATATGAATTGAGTTTCATCCAATTAATAACGGCATTCAGGAATGACCAAGCATGATTGAAGACAATGTCGACAACATGAAGCATCGTGTCATTGGAGTCGTCAAAGGTTTCTTTGAGAAGCATTTCACGGAAGACGCAGAGAGTCTAACGAATTCATTTGAACAGAAGTACGGAGAGATACTCTGCGAGGATGAACTCAAGGCCCTCACCGAAGTCGAAGGGCTTCGCAAACTCATTACCTCTTTCAAACCAACATTGTCGTCCGTAATAGAGCCATGTGAGGAATTTGATATGCTCCTCACGATGATGTTATTCATGTTCAAAGCTCCTTGGGAAGGGGCTCATCGCCGAAAGAAGAAACCAGCTTCGGAGAAAACGGGTCCAATGATGCCGGGGAGCGATCAGTCAATCATCATTACTTTCCATTGTGGCGTTTGTAACGAAGAAGTTGATGTCCCTTACGACAAGAAGATGCAGATTCTGAACTCGGACGGCGAAGAGCCTTTGCCAGTACACTGTGGGCAAGAGGTGAAGCTCCGAATTTCCAAGAAGGACAAAGAATCTTTAGTTGAGGGCAAAGAGGATGAAGAAATAATCGAACCGATCGAGATGTTAATGGGTCATCTACCTGCAGACAATGTTGAATACATGAAGGTTCTAAGTGTTGGAATAGATATTGGATCATCCACCTCCCACCTCATCTTTTCACGGCTCACACTAAAACGAGAGACCAGTTTCTTCAATATAACAAATCGTTTCAATCTCGTCAACCGTGAGATCATCTATGAGAGCTCAATTATCTTCACTCCTCTGATTGATAGGTATACCATCGATATCGATGCCGTCGTAGACTTTTGCAAACAGGAGTACAAGAAGGCAGGAATAACCCCTGATATGGTTGAAACTGGAGCTGTCGTAGTTACCGGAGAAACCGCGAAGAAACAGAACGCCGCTGAGATAGCAAAGCGTCTATCTTCTGAATCAGGGAAATTCGTCAGTGCAGCCGCCGGTCCTAACCTTGAGTCACTTCTAAGTGCATTGGGAAGTGGGATTGTCGATCAATCACTCCGTAGTCAGAAATCAATCTTGCACATTGACATCGGAGGAGGAACGAGTAATTTAGCAATCGCATCCAACGGTCAGGTCCTCAGCACATCATGCATCAACGTCGGTGGTCGTCTTCTTGGCATTGATAAAGGTTTCAAAATCTGGAGGATTGATGGACCCACGCAATTTCTCATGAATGAACTAGGTATGGAATACCAAATCGATGACATCATCTCTGAATCAGATGCTAGGACTGTTGCTCGCGGGTATGCAAAAGCGTTGTTTGAAGTGATGCAAGGCCCAACGAAAAGCGTAGTTGCAAAAGAATTGATGATGACTGAGGACTTGGATTTCTCGATACCTGTAGATGCTTACTCTTTCTCTGGTGGAGTTGGGGAGCTGTTCTATGGTAGCAAAGAAACCTTTGATGACATTGGAGTGATGCTTGCAGAGGAGCTGAAAGCTCTGATAGAAGAACACGAGTTGCCTGTAGTTGAACCTCCGAACAAGATACGAGCAACAGTCATTGGTGCTGGGGCTTTCTCTCTTTCAGTATCAGGATCAACTACATTCTTCGATGATAGTATTGATTTTCCACTAGGCAATATTCCAGTTCTTCCTGTCAATCTTGGTGATGAAGAATTTACCCCAAAAAGGGTAGTGGAAGAAGTCCAAAGAGCATTCACAACATTTGATATGGTTGAGGGTGAGGATATAGTTGCTCTTTACTTTAAAGAGAGAACCTACTCGAAGGAGTACATAGGTGACGAGTGGCTTCCCCCATTTGCAAAGTCACTAGAAAAAGCACTCCCTAATTCTGTAGCCAACAAGAGATTGATTATCCTGATCTTTGGCTACGATTTTGCTAAGAGGTTGGGACTCACAATACGAGATGAGACCGCAATAAAGAGCAATATCCTCTGTCTTGACGAGTTGCAGCTTGAAGCAGGAGACTGGATTGACATTGGAGCACCTCTCAAATCTACTCAATCTTTCCCTGTTACTGTGAAGAGTCTGGTGTTTAACGAAAACAAGGAATACTCACAGGGTGATTGAAAATGGTTGAGGTTGATCCTAACCGCTTGAAATGGCAAATCATCGAAATTGTGAGTAAATTCCTCGAAGAACACAAGGGTGTTGATGTAGCTAATCTTGAAGATGCTTTCACACATCATTTCGATTCGCTATTACAACAGCACGAAGCCGAAACTCTCACAGAGGTCTCTAGACTTCATCATCTCATCAAGGAGTTCAAACCTGCACTCAGCACTGTTCTTCCACCTGGAGAGAGTTTTGATAGATTAATGGGAATGGTCACTCCGATTCTTAATGCAGCTCTTTCAACTGCGGAAAAGCGGAAAATAGAAGCGAAATCAAGAATGCTAGAATCATCTAAGTCTCGCGCGGAGCCTAAGGTCCGAACATATCAATTGTATGACAGCTCCGAGCATCTCAAGATGTTGAGTGTGGGTATAGATATTGGTTCATCAACATCGCACCTTGTGTTTTCGTGTCTTACTCTTGGTAGAGAGAGAAGTTTTCTTAATCCGACTAATCGATTCATGCTCATTGACCGTGAAATCATCTACGAGAGTGAGATTATCTTCACACCTCTAATCAATCGATTTACAATTGATATTGAAGCGATTGTAAAATTCTGTAAAGATGAATATCAAAAGGCTGGCATCACACCCGAGATGGTTGATTCTGGTGCTGTAGTGGTCACTGGTGAAACAGCAAAGAAACAAAACGCTGCTGAAATTGTCAAGCGGCTATCCTCCGAATCCGGAAAATTCGTGAGCGCAGCGGCTGGACCCAACTTTGAGTCAGTTCTTGGTGCAATGGGAAGTGGTATTGTAAACCGCTCTCGTGAAACTCAACGAACCATTATGAATGTGGACATTGGTGGAGGAACCAGTAATCTTGCTATCACTTCAAAGGGATTGGTTCGGAGTACATCCTGCATCAATGTTGGTGGTCGACTACTTGGGATCGATGAAGATTTCAAGATCTGGAGGATAGATGAACCAGCCGCTTTCGTTATGAAAGAGTTGGATATGAAATTCCAGTTAGGGGATATTATCCCAGAGGAGGATGCAAAATCAATCGCTAGAGAATTTGCGAAAGCCTTAGTCGAAGTGATGAGATGTCCTGCAAAGAGTCCTATCGCTAAGGAACTCATGATGACTGATGATCTGGATTTCACCATTCCAATCGACGAGTTCTCCTTCTCAGGCGGGGTCGCAGAGATCTATTATGGTAGTGAACAGAGCTATAATGATATTGGAAAGTATCTTGCAGAAGAAATTCGTGCTCTTGTTGAAAAACTTGGATTACCCATTATCGAACCCGAAAACAAAATTCGAGCGACAGTTATTGGTGCAGGTGCATTCACACTCTCGGTATCTGGATCTACCTGTTACTTTGACAAGAGTATCGACTTTCCAATTGCTAATATTCCCGTGATCCCAGTAAATGTGACCAAAGAGAACTACAGCCCTGACTACGTTAAAAAAGAGGTCCAGCAATCTTTCTCAAAATTCGATATGATAGAGGGTAAGGATCTTGTTGCTCTATACTTCAAAGATTCACTCTACCGCTCTTACACCTGGCTGCAAGAATTCGTTAAAGCCATCGAGGACTCTCTCCCGCACTCCGTTTCCGCAAAGAAGATGATTATCTTGCTATTTGAAAGTGATATCGGAAAAATGGTAGGACTCATGGTTCGTCAGGAAACATCAATTCAACACAACCTCATTTGTCTTGATGAGTTGTCTCTTGAGGAAGGGGACTGGATAGACATTGGAGCACCTCTACATGATGGGCAAGTCTTTCCGGTTACTGTGAAGAGCTTGGTGTTCAACCAGAACAAAGTGTATCCAAATTCTAGAGTCAACCAATTGTAGCAACAATTGGTATTTAAGATGGACATTGGTGGCGAAAAGCCAATTTGAGTTTTCTCAGTTATTCCAAGCTCAAAGGATGAGAATTCACTGGACTCTCTACATTTCAAATTCTTACATATTTTCGAAGGTCCATAGTATACACCTTCTTGTCTATCTATCTTAGATCACTAGGTCTCTCAACAACTGAGGTAACATTGATGGCCACAGTGGGAATGATCGCGAATGCACTCACTCAGTCCTTCCTCTGGGGTAACTTACTAGACAGATATCGAAAGCCAACAGAGTTCGTAGTTTTAGGAGAGTTCCTTGCAGGAATTGGACATTTCTTCATGGTCATTGGTTACATGTTCTTTCTTGGTATGAACCAGTTGATTGTTGCAGGTTATGTCATTATCTTTGCCTTGGGAGGAATCGAAGTTTTCTGGAGCATGTCCAATGTTGGATGGTCCGCTTTGGTTTCTGAACTGACTGAGATTGATGAGAGAAAGAAGCTAATGGGACAGTTCTCAATCATTGGAGGGTTCGGAGGGATAGGTGGTGCCTTTCTTGGAGGTTTTCTTTATGACCGTGGAGGGTTCGCAAATGGTAGCATCTTCAATATTGCTGCAGTTGTAATGATATTTTCAAGCTTCATAGTCTATTTCTCTATCCGCTTAAGAAAGGAGGAAAAACCACAGAAATCTGACAGCAATGAAATCTTAGAGAATTATGCTCTTAGTGAGCTTCCCTACCAGCTTCGCGTTGGATACTTGATATTCATTGTCGCCTTGGTATTCATTAATTTTGGGAGAAACTCTATTGCCATAATAACTAGCCTCTTCCTTGAGGATCCAACGGGTTTTGGCGCTACCGGAGTAGAGCTCGCACTGTTCAGCAATATTGGGAGTGTTGCATCTATGGTGGCTGGATTGCTTCTGGGATCGATAGTTGCTAAGTCTGATGACAATAGGGTGATGATGTCTGGAATCATATTTGCTATACTTGGTATCTCCTGGCTTATTGTCACGCCTAGTTTCACGTTGGCTCTGCTTGCTTCATTCCTCATTGGAGCATCATCGGTCGTTATTCAATCATCAAGCTATTCGATTGTTGCAAAGATGGCACCAAAAGAATACCGGGGTAGATTATTCGCATATTATAACGCAACCTTCTTCCTAAGCTGGGGGATTGCTGCGACTTTGATAGCAGGACCTGTTGCAGACCTTCTAATTGGCCAAGGCTTTTCAAATGCGAATGCATATCGCGGCAGTTTCATTGCAGCCATTATTCTTGTTGCTATTGGAGTTGTCATTCTCATGGTATCCTTTAGATACACTCGGAATAATGATTATTCTGAGGAAATGGAAGAACGTTTTGGAGTTCAGGGATGATGTTCTTAGATTAAAGTGATAATCATTCCCCATTGTCCTATGTTCAATTGTAGTTCATCTCGATATGCTTTCACATATCCTTCCTCAATTCGTATGTTTGTGTTTACTTTCACCTGTGGTATCTGTTGATTCCAAAGAACAAGCTTGATTGATCCTGTGTCATCTGAAAAAGTCACGTTAGATACTTTTAGCTCCTCACCCGTCTTTCGAGAAGATACTGTTCGTGGTTCTGAAATATGCTCCACTTGTCCTTCGACAATCACTCTTTGTTGACGATCTCGGATGCTTTCAATTCTAGACATCGCTCTAGGGAATCCATTTGTGATTCTCTTCTCATAATAGATTCCATCCCATGAGTATTCGTGTGTTTTTCCTATCTGCACAAAACCAATACTCTGATAGAACGGATTTGTCCTTGTGTTCCACTCTGGAGTTCCCAACACCCACAAATCCGCTGAAGGATACAGGTTCCAAACCAACTTGAATGCCCTTGTACCTATGCCTTTTCTCATCTTGTCAGGATCTATCCAGATTCGTTCACATACCATATAGTCCGGACCTCTATCCCCAACTATGAATCCTCCAACGATTTCACTTTCTACAAGAATTTTGTAGTAGTGAAGATAACGGTTCCTAATCTTGTCGATGTTCCACTCTAGTGAGTCGTACCCCGGAGGACCGCCAGGTCCAGGAGCTCCAAAATCCGAATCAGAATTAAACGCTGTCCTACAGGTTTCTGTAAGAACGTCTGCGTCTTCTATTGCCGCAGGTTGAATTTCCACTGAATAACTACTCATTCATATGACCCGATACAAGACAATTGAACTCTGAGTAATGTTTACTTCTCTCAAAAAAACCGAGAAAAGGTATAGCTCAATGCATAGCTGTCATGAGTCATTCTGAAATGACTGGAAGAAACAAATCTGTCAAACTCTCTCTTTCACATTTTCTTACATTAGACCACATGGTCACAAATCAATGGTGTATTTGGAACTAGTTTCGTGATGATCGAAAAGTATCTTCTTCAAATCAAGTCTAATGAGTGTGAAATTTGGATCCTGAGATGATTTCCAGTATCCTGTGAACCAAGGTATCACTGACGCGACTTCTTTACGTGTATTTGAGTCTTCTACAATAATCGCATCTGCAGTCGCTCTTAGACATCCCATTTTCTCTTTTCCTTCAACTGCAAGAGTAAATTCTGTATTCGAGTTCTTTCGTATCTGAGTGACCTTGTCATCGCCGGTTCTTGTTACAACCCATAGTTTCTGATCACGGGCTGTCAGAGCCATCATTCTTATACGTGGTTGGTACCCATCTAAGGTCGAAAGGTGGATTAATCCCCCTGTTTCAAAATGTGGCCAAACCTCCGTTAGGGACATTCTCTCAGGATAGACTTTTTTCATGGCAGAAAGAGGACAAATTGGAATAATAAGGAAAGACATCAAAGCAAGTTAAACAATATCCAGAGACTATAGAAACTCCTAGGAATTCCCTTTCGAGCTCTATAGGTCTCTGGTGGCATAAATGTGTCTATGTTGAAAGTTAGTTCTTGCTACTGGCAGACTTGCTCGCTAGAGAAGCTATCCTGTCCATTACATCTATAGCTTCTTTCGGAAGCAGTTTCCTATTGAACTGGAACCCGTATGCTAGACCGCTTTTAATCTCTGAAGGTCGAGAGTACACTATCCTGAAAATCTTATTCTTCTTGTCGGTTTCTATCTTAATGCTGTCTTCATGTTCAATGAATTTCATTATAGATGCTTTAAGTGAGTTGTCTGAATTTAGCGTTTCTGCAAGACGACCTCCCTCCCATGAAACATCTATGACTTCCTTCCCAACAATACCTTTCGTCTTCTTTTTGAGCTTGGCCTTCATTGCTCCTTCGTTAGCAATTTCAGCTCGCACTATGTGATGGTATTCAAAAGGTATCTTTTCCTTGGTTGCTATAGGAATGCCTTTGACTTTACCTAGGTCATATGAACCACGAGTTGTCCCCTTCATTCTTATCGTGACAAGATCAAATTCCCGACCAGTGACTTTTATGTAGCCCATATCTTGCTTTATGTGACCCTTCTCCACAGCTTCCGGACTTTTGTCAGGGAGTATGGACGCCTTGATACCGAGCTCCTGATAATATTTGCATAACGCATCTATACCCACAAACTTCTTTGTAACACTACTCATTATTTTCTCACCTCCGCCTCAGTGCTAAGATTACTGCCACAACGAGTAGAGTAGCAATAATAGATATTACAATTGTTTCAATTGGAATTCCAAGAATACCACCAGGTGTTGTAGTGGTTTCTGGAGCGATTACATTCATTTCCAAATACATGCTATCAAGCTCTATGGTTCCATTCACAAGAGAGAGGTCAAGTCTTCTTGGACCTAATGGCCAAAGTCCCGCAGCGGCACTTACATTTGCAATGACATCTTGGAAGTCCCCTGGATACACAACGATATT
>CAZPWM010000053.1:14285-20766 GCA_964590575.1 uncultured archaeon | reverse complement strand
TGGAAGATTTAACCCGGCAAATACGATAAATGTATGGACTTGAGTAGAAATGCGTATTGCATCAATCATAGACATCAGTCTTGTTGACGTACCTGGTGTTCCTGTTACAGTACTTTTCACCGCGGGATGCAACATGGACTGTCCATATTGCCAGAATGCTGAGATTATTCCTACTACCTCTGGTGAAGAAATGACAATTGATGCTATTGTCCAGCAGCTTCGTGGCAATCTCTCTAATGGATACTGTATTACTGGGGGCGAACCTACAATCCATAAGGACCTTCCATTGTTGCTTAAACAACTACGCTATGAAGATTCTAAACACATCAATCTCAACACTCAAGGGACAGTTCCCAATGTTCTTGAGAGATCATTACCCTACTTAGACTCAGTATGGTTCGATATCAAAACAATCCCGGAACTCTATTGTGATGTGACTCGCGTTAAGAAGGATCCTTGGCCCCGTGTGGAGAGAAGTATTAGGCTTATTTTAGAATCAGAAATTGCCTTCTGGCCAAGAACAACATATGTCGGTGGACTCACCACACCTTCCGACATTTTAAGAATCGCAGAACTTCTCTTAGACTTAGGATTTGGTGGTAAATACATAGTGCAGAACTTCATTAAATCCGCAGGAACCCGCGAGGCTGATACAGAATCTTTTTCCGCGCCCAATATCGACGAACTAACTTCTCTAATGGACCAGATACCAGAGGGAATTGACCTACGCTTGGAGTGGCGATAGAGTCACAACTAACGCGAACACACAGACAACCTTTTAAACGCCCTAGGAATGACGTTGATTTGACCACACCAGATGCTAGGTCAGATATTGCTGGAGTGCTGTTCAAAACATGTTTCCCACACAGTCAATGGGTTATGATAGAGCTATTACGGTTTTCAGTCCTGAAGGCCGATTATATCAAGTAGAATACGCTACTGAGGCGGTCCGTCACGGACCACTTGCAGTTGGAGTTAAAGCAAGCAATGGAGTTGTTCTGGTCGGAGAGAAACGTTCTCCCCATCCAATGGCTGATCTTGACTCTCTCAAGAAGATTCTAATTATCGATGATCATGTGGGAACCGCAATTGCTGGTCTACATGCTGATGCACGAAAGTTGATTGATCAAGCTCGTGTCCAAGCTCAAGTCAACAGACTAAGTTATGATGAACCAATCTCCATTTCATCTCTGGTTGTGAACATCTGTGACACAAAGCAAATGCACACCCAGTACGGTGGAGTTCGACCATACGGGGTGTCACTCTTAGTTGCAGGAATTGACGATCATGGTCCACAATTATTTACAACCGATCCTTCTGGTTCGTTCTGGGGTTGGAAAGCAGCAGCCATTGGTAAGGAAGCTGACGCAGTCCGCGATTTCTTTGGTGAGAAGTACAAATCTTCTATCAATCTAGATGGTGCACTTGAATTAGCGCTTGAGGGCCTCTTGAAAGTAACAGACAAGGTTGAAGTTGAACCGAAAGAAAAGGCCAAGACCCTTGAGATTGGTAAGATAGATTCCAAGGAGAAAATTTTCACAATTCTAAGTCAAGACGAAGTTGAAGCGATCTTAACAGCACGGCTATCTTCTTGATTGTTCAACCAATCTATCAACAATCAGCGAAGCCACATCAATTCCAGTGACTTGAGACAGAGCACTCCATGATGGAGCTGCATTAGCCTCAATTACACATGGTCCCTCAGGAGATTCAATGATATCAACACCAGTATAGTCCAGTTTCAACACTTCTGCTGTTTTGATAGCACATTCTTCATATTCTGGTGCCAATTTTGTCAATTCAGCTTTTCCCCCTCCATGAACGTTGGTTCTCCACTCCCCCTCAACACCCTCTGGAATGTATCGATACATCGCTCCAATTAGTTTTCCACCGATAACAAAAGCCCGAATGTCTCTGTTTGGTTTTTCAACCAGCTCTTGAACATATAGGACCTGTCCTAATTGATGAATGAACTTCATTGCGCGATATGTTAGTTCACGATGCTCTGCCCTAATAGAACCCATACCTCGAGCACCAATCAGTGGTTTAACCACAACGTCTCCGACTTCATCCACAAAATTGATTGCAGCTTCAAGATTTTCCCCAATATACGTCCTTGGGACTCTAATTCCTACTTTGGACAGTGCTGTGAGCGTTGCATACTTATCCTTGGCTCTACGGAACGAATAAGCTGGATTCATCACATAGATTCCTGCATCTTCAAAGTGTTCCAAAAGAGTAATTCTGAACGTAATCTGGTCTCCCGTCCCAAAACCTACTGTTCTGACTAAAACACCATCCATGTCAGACACATCCTCGTCATCAAGATGCGTGAACTTGTTAGGGAGTTGAGCGGCAATATCCGGCAGTCTGAAAGGCAAAGCTGTATGCCCTTTTGCTTGTATGGTTTCAATGAGACTCTTGGTCGCCCAATTGTTCACATTCTCGTGATAGATTACTCCAAACTTACGAGTAGGCATGGACATCACCTGGAGTTATTACTCCCATGGAACCTGAGGTTTCGTTAAAAGAGCTATCTCAACTACACTTAGACAACTCTCAGCTCCGAAAAACTTGATAGGATACATATTCATTACGTAAATAGGAGTACCTATGGAATCTATCAAACAAGACTGAACTTTTCATGGAACCCCCACTACTCTCTGTTAAGCCTACATTCCTTGTATCTAGCATGTTCGCAAGACTCGCTTCAACAAGTCAAAGGTACAAAAACTGATAACGGACTGATTTGGTCTGTATCGTTCTAGAATAAGCATTAAGTATTCACTTGTTTCGAAAAATCTCAAGGTTTGAGAGGTCTTGTCATGATCAATAAGCTGATGGAGATATCTGAGAAACTAGCAAATGAGCGCAAGCAGGACCCTGTTCTTCGAGCACGAATGGAGCTCATATCGCATGGACAGTCCCCTCGTTATCTCATCATTTCTCCACTTACTAGGACTGGACAGGATTTACAGCTATTCAATATGAACACGGGCGATGCTTTTCATGCAACACGTGTTCCTGAACACGCATTACTTCCACCTGACTTAGCACCAATTCTATTCAAAGGTCCCGCATCATTCAATCGTGATTTTCCCAACAAGAAGGGAGTGATTGTGACATTTGATGATGATGAATCGTTGGAGGTCATTAGAACAACCATTAACAGCATTTCACTTCATCCTGATTTGAACCACCTTCCTATTCTCGCGTTTCAGGTAAATTACCAGAATGGTCGTGTAAAGATTATTGTGCATGGTAAAGGTCGCGACTACGAGTCCGAGAACAGATTATTGTCCCGAATTCGGGTACCTGATGAATTGGATGATGACCTTCTCGTTCTCATATGCTCAGACTCCAGAGTTCGCCCCCCTCGAAGTGGCAAGGGCATTCCAATGGCAATTCAAACTCTTGGAGGATATATTCCGGCATATAGTGGAAAGGAGGACGAAACTGGACAATTGAACGAGTTCTTCCAGCAATGGCTATCTTCTACTGATAGATCAAGGCAAATTCTCATTGTAGCTCATGGCAATTTCGAGGGAGAAGGGCATTCATGTAGTGCTGGAATGGCATCGTTGAATCCGGGTACAATATCGAATCCCCTCCTAAGACCGAACATTGAGGAGCTAAATCAGGCTGCTATGGAATATGAAAATAATCCCCCAACGAATCCAGAAGAACGTGTCAAGTCCTTATCTAAGGCAATTAGAGGAAATCTCTTGACATATCCGTCCATTGCAGATGCCCATAGCATGTTCCGCTTGGAAATAGATGAATTGTTGATGGATACAGTCACAAACACTCTGTTTCAGTCTGACAGAGTATGATGATGCCCTGAATAACTAATCATAATGTCCTCATATTGGTCGAGATCAAGAATAAACGAATTCAATTTGAAGATGGGTACAACTGGCACTCCTTCATGAATTTCTACTTCTTCAACAAGCCAAGTGACCAGAATCGGAAAGAGTTGATACTCTCTCGCTCTTAAATCGCTCATCTTCAAGGATAGTTTCTCCAACTCTTCACTCAATTCCTGTGTTCGCTTCTTTTGTTTCTCAGCTGCTGTCCTAAGAGCTGAGGTTTTTCCACTTCGAATCCCCCACATTTTTGCATCAATAGCGATGATGATGGGTCCCCTCACCCCGATAACATCAATCTCCATTCCTTGGACTAACGAATTGCCTCGTCTACGGAAGCTCTCAACACACTGATAGTTGTTAGCTGATAGGATGGATGCGACAAATCCCTCAAAGTCTTTCCAAGTAAGAAACTCCACTATTTCACCAATACTCGCTCCAAGTTGTACTGCTCTCTTCGCAAGGTCAATCCTTTGATTTCTATCAATGATTATGGTGGTTTCGCAAGTATTTGCAATTCCGAGTTGGTCCAGCAACTTGATTTTCTCAGAGTTTGTTAGAGATAGTTCATCATTCTCTTTGGTCTGTTTGAGAACTTCTATTATCGTGTTTAGCATGTCGGATGCCATCTTCAAATCTGTAAGACTGCGCTAGTTTATAACCTCAATTGATGACAGTGGTTTAGGTGGGTCAATGTCTGAGCAGGAAGGATGGCACCGAGTACTCAAGGCTTTTGAAGATTGGATATACTATGAGAGTACCGAGTTTGGACCTTACACAGGTTATTTTTCGCTGGAAAATCTGAGAGACCTGACTAGTAAAGAGCGGGTAAGTTGGATGCAATCTATGTATGATGAGATAATACCTGGTCGCGTAGAACGGTGTCGAGGTGCTGGTGTAGCCTTTGAGGATTTTCTTCCATATATGCCTGACCCCTCAACACGTGAAGTCGTGCAATCGATGATAGACTTAACGCAGGTTCTTTCTGATGATATATTATCTATGAGTGACACGATTCATTCAATGAAAGAAGAGTACGAATCCGGTGGTTTGGATGAAATCATGCCATTTCTTACAGATCTCGCGGATGCGGAAGAGAACATTCGTCATCATATGAGTCTGTTCAGTCAAGGTTTTGGCAAACTCCGAAGTATGGGTCTGGAGATGCCTGATATGGAATAAATCCGATTCGGAGTGGGTTTTACTCCACTGACAAACTTTAAGTACAAACAACGATTTGGCCAAACCAACCCAAATTAAAACGAGGTGAAAAACGCAATGGGTACTGAAACAACAACCACTGCCCATCGACATCGGGTTGCGAACACAAAAGGTGACTACCATCCAGCAGGTGACTGCGAAATTAAGTCACGAGGTGAATGTGTTCTTAGGTGACCGTAAGGTCTCGACGACTAATTTTCAAAGTCTTGCTGCATCGTTCTTCAGACTAGCGGATGCTAGATTGAGCGATACCCAGAAGCAGGTACTACGAATGAGTCATGAGCTGCTTAAACATCACGAGATGACTCTGACAGCTCTTGCAGACCAGGTTTCACGTCGAGGTGCTCTTGCCTATAGTACTGTGAAGTGGAACTTACGATCTCTGAAGAACATTGGGTTCCTGACTGGTGGAAATCTGAGTAGTAAAGGACAGCTGGCCTGTCTAACTTCAGAGGCCCGGATGCTGGCAGACTATCTAGCGAATAATCTCTAGAAATTGTGTCATGGGAACTTCTTTAGTTCCCTCTCCCTTTTTTTTCCTAGAAGTATTCAACAGAAGAAACCGGGTGCTTCCCAGTCCTCAACAAGAACTGCTTTGCTTTACGTTCTTGCGTCATCGAATCTTCTTGTTGAACAGATCCCATCCTTCTGGTATTAGAGCTTTGACCTCTTCAAGACTTGTCGCCGATGCAATGATGATGTCGATGGATTTACTCTCTCCGGGGTTAAAGTCCCCAAGATTCCATTGAAGTCCAGTCGCCACATCCATTGGCCCGAGTTTGAGATTATTTCGTAGATCAGGGGAGTCTTCACTGATATTCAGCTTCGTGGGGGGTGATATTTCCCAACGGTCCGGTTCTGGACGAGCCACAACTGCAACGAGTAGGGGATTTCCATCATACACAAGCATGATGCCTGTGTCAGGATCATATACACCCTTGTCGTCTTTGTAGCTAGCAGGACCTCCCACATCGAAATCCATGAACTCGAAGAGTTTCATGTTGTTGATGATATGTTCTGCCACATTCGTAGTCTTGTGCCGAATCAGCATGATTGGTTTATTATAGCTCCAGACTTGAATGTCTATCCGAATCGCTGATACTCCATCAAGTAATGGCGAATGAGTAAGGGAAACATCTAACATTCCTTTTTTCGTTGCCTTACTTACTACAGAGAAGGTGGCATTCTCAGTAGACGAAGCCATGCAGAATATTTCTTCTGCATAGTATGTTTGCCAGAATCCACCTTTGTACCCTGCAGGGTTTCGGAGCAACAAGCGATCCTTTCCGCGGGAATCTATCAAGCTGAGGCGCTTCATGAAGAAACCCAAACTACCTCGTCCTCAGGTCATGCACTCGACACAGTATGTGAGATCTAGCCTCGGCTTCCGGTTG
>CAZPWM010000053.1:0-14275 GCA_964590575.1 uncultured archaeon | reverse complement strand
TTCCAAGGTCTCAGACATGACTGATCACGCTACCAATGCTACAGAACACTGAATATAGTCTGATATAAACATCATGCTATCTAGGTTGCAATACACTATTTCACACTTCATAAAGTTGATAAACCACCCACAAAATCCTCACAGGGCCAGGTGAGTTTGTCCTATGACTAACCTTACTGTCGAACAGCTCCAGAAATGGTATCGGAAACAGCTCCAAAACAAATCGAAAGATTTCATCAAACAAGCCGAAAAGAGCTACAAAATTGTAGAAACCGCATTGAAGGACATCGAAGAGGTATCACGGGTATTTAAAGAGGAAGATGATGAAGAACTCGAATCTGGAGGTATCGCAGCGAGGTTCGCATTGAAAATTGGCGAGATTGTTTCTGACTTCTATGTTGATAAAGAAATTACATATGAGAACACTGAGGCGATGCAGAGCGAAATTCAGCATTTTATTCAAGAACTGTGGGGGGCTGGAGCCCGGTGGATCCGGAGGATGGACAAGCGTTACAAGAATGTGATCAAATCTCTTGACACCTACATGAAAGAACTAGCTCGAGAAATGAATAAGATAGGCAAGCTATTGTACGAATATAGTTGGGTTAAAGATCTGGAGCGAATCGGTGGTCGTATTGACACCCTTCACGATTTGACATTCAGCAAAGAAACGTTCGAAGAGCAGATTCGCCAAGTCCGTCAAAAGATTGAAACAGCACAAAATGAATTTGATACTGCAAAGAAGGCGTATACTGAATTTACAAAAGCTTCCAATGTTGCAGAGCTGCTTAGTCTTGATGAACAGGCTGAACATGTGAGTAGTCTCCTAAGAATGAAACTCAATCCTTTGAAGAAACAGGTAAAGAAATTCTTCCAACATGACACTGGTGTTCGAGTTGGACCGGCTGGTCAAAAAGCTTTGACTGAGTACTTTGAAGATCCATATACAGCGATTACTGAGGAATCCGATGGATATCCTGGGCTTCTTGAGGGACTGACTGGATTACAGAAAGCAATCGAAAATGGGATGCTGCCTTTGAAAGATCGACTTGCGAGACGCGCTATTGAAGAAGTTGAAGCAATTCGCAATGGTGGTTTGCAGAAGTTTCAGGATCAAGCAAAGGAAATTGAAAACAAGCGTAACACCTACGCGGGTTCTGATGTATATTCGCGGACTGAAACACTTCAAAATGCTCTAAATGAAGCCTCGAAAAACTTGGAATATCACAGTAATGATTTACTTCGAATTAGGGATGATATCACAAGGCAAATTGACAAGGTAAAAGAGTTCAAGAAGCGCATCGAATCTGAAATCCTTGATGCTTTTAATGAGAAAGTCAACATTGATGTAGAAGTTAGTCTTGAACCATTACTCGATTTGTGTAAGATTAAATGACATTGAGGACATCTAATTTGAGGACCCTAGTTACTTCAGAGCAAGATATTGCTAGTATAACAATCAAAGATATTCTTCTCAGAAATTATGGTTTCTTTCCAACAGATGATTCATTCGAAGGGAACCCTATTTTTTCTAATGGTAAAAATGCCCAGCTTATAACAACCACTCGTGACATGATTCATTGCGACCATCTTGAGAGTCACTTTAACACTGAGGCATTCATCTTCTGCTCTAGACATCAGGCTGAATCTGCAAAACCAGCACTCCTGGTGCATAGCACGGGGAATCTTGGTAGTGAAGCACTCTTTGGTGGAGCTCCTCATCAACTCTCTGTTTCAGCTCCTTCATTGGTTTCGGTTGCACTTCAGAGGTTGTTTGAAATACGAAACAAAACCGACCTCTTTGAGTTCGATGTGTCATTAGAAGTGACGCATCATGGTCCTACAAAAATGAAGACACCACTTGTGTTTGTGGAGCTAGGAAGTTCAGAAGAGTTTTGGACTCATCAGGATGGTGCAAAAGCTGTAGCTGCTGCGGTCATGGATTGCATTGATGAACCACTCTCTGGTGATGCTGTGATTGGCTTTGGCGGCACCCACTATGCAAGTAAGTTCAACAAGATTGTATTGGAGAAAGGGTATAAGATTGGCCACATGGCTCCAAAATATGCTATCAATGATCTAACACTTGATGTCCTGAATCAAATGATTACGCGTTCAGCAAATCCAATCGTATCTGCTATTATTGATTGGAAGGGATTGAACGCAGAAAACAAAGCGCATATTCTACCAATGCTTGAGGATGTCAATATTGAGGTGATTCGAGCCAAGAGTGCGTAGAATTTTCGTAGAATATCGCTCATTCTGTCAGATGATTACATTCCCGAAAGGCTAATTACACACATTAACACTGAACGGACAATATTGCTATCTTAGCAGGGGATGTCATGGCCTCCGAAAAAAGTGATGCTGGAATAAAGGAACTCCAAGGAAACTTAGACAAACTTTCTGAGGAACTTTCTTCTCTACGTGAAGAGCTAAAAGAGCTCACATCTGTGTCAGATATGAACAAGAAGATAGACAATCTGGCTAAATCCTTGAAGGGAATGGATTACACAGAGAAACTGGATGGGATTGAGGGAGCTGTAAAAGAAATCAGAGATTCTAAAGAGTCAACAGTTATCATAAAGAAGATTGATGATATACTTGTATCGTTGGCTGACGGTGAAGCAGTTCCAAAGAAATTGGATGATCTTCAGAATTATATTGCTGGGCTTTCAGGTATAGAGGAGAAAGTTCAAGACCTTGCTGGAAAATTTGATGAAACAAACGAGATTGTGGGAATCATAGTCCGTCAATTAGATGATATTGAGCGTAAATATAATCTGGCAATCGATAGGGTCACGGAAGCGGTTGATACACTCTCCGACTTCATAAAATCAGGGGCTGCGGAATCTCTAGATTCCAAGAAACCCGTTAAGAAAACTCCAGATGAAACAAACGATGAAGAGAAACCTAAAGTTCAAACTCCCAACAAATCGAGTTTGCCATCGACCATTGATGCAATAATGGATAACCTGATGACACTTGTTATCCCCCAAACTGAAGCAACTGAGATGGCTGAAGCCCTTGAAGAAGTACGTGACAAACTTACTACAATGATTAAGGGACACACCCCGGTGCTATTCCAATTTGGCAAACGAGCCCGAGAGCTTAAGTCTTATCCACCAACTGCGACTTTGAATGAGAACGATATTGCAAGTCTAAGTCGTGAAATAAAGTCATGGAAAAGTAAACTCAAAGAAATAGCGACCAGTAACTGAATTTCACTCGACCCGAGCATGAAAAATTGAGGTCCCTGTTACATAGGTTTATTTCTGTGAAACCACAATGCGCAACATGACTCACTATCTGTGATTCTGCTATAAACGAGAACGATTAGAGATGGACAGGTCCATCTCGCAGGTAGTTACAATATTTCAATGGATTTGGGATTCATGAACCTTAAGAAACACAAAGAGGAACTAGCAGTCAGGGTTGGTTTTCTAGATGCGGCAGCTGATGATCAGTTAGCTCTAGAACTAATAGAGTTACACGAGAAGAAGTGTACTGCGTGTCAAGAGGATAGATTAAGCTGCACTGTTAGACCTTCTTGTAAGAATAGGAATTTCTTGAACACACTTATTGAGATCGGTGTAACACCACAGGACTTACCGGCTTTTTGTTACAGCCAATATCTCGAACAGATACGACGGTTTATCCTCGAGAAGAAAGGACGAGATATGATGGATAGAAGAATACCAATCAAGGATTTACTTTCCACGTTAAATGTCAGTTCAATCCGTCATTTCACGACTAAATTCAAGAAAGAATGGAACAACTTCTCATCAGTAAATGAGGACAATGTAATGCTTGTGATAGGCAACAGTCTAGTGTTCGGCTTTGATTTCGAGAGAGGAATTGTCACACTCAATCCAATACATGCTCGAATCGATAATTTCAGGGTGTTTGACCTCTACTCTCAACTTTTCTCAAATTACTATAATCTGAAATCAAGTGTTACTGATTTAACTCTGAATTGGTGGCTTCTTTCTATTGAAGTAGAGGGCCACACAGTAGGCAGTACCAAGAGTCAATTGAAGGCAGGATCACTAAAGGGCTTTGATACTATTTACACAACTGAGATTGGAGATTCAGTCAAAATCCAAGCTGAGGTTATTGCTAGTGACGAATCATCACATCTCGAAGTAGGGCAATTGAGCGACCTATTCGAACGAGTATCAAAGTTTGAGAAGTAAGAATAAACTGGCAATATGCTGTACCATGGCACAGTTCAATATTGTCAGTGGTGGGATGCACAAATGAGTGATGAAGCAATTTCGGAAGTAGTATCCGTATTGAAAAAGAATCTAGGCATCACAGATGTCGAGTCCAAGGTATTGCTACCAGTCTACCTTGGTGGGAATATGACAGCTGGAGGAGTATCTCTTATGTCTGGTGAGAACTTCCCGACAGTCAAGAAAGCCCTTCAGCGACTTGTGGAAAAGGGAATGATCAAAGAGATTGATGGTATCGTTCCAGTATATCGTTCTGTACCACCTAACTTAGCCCTTTCCGATAAGCTATCCAGCATTTTAGGCGAAATACAGAATCTGACCAAGTCGTCTGAAAAAACCTTCGGCTCAAAAGCAGCGGAGATTGAAAACAATGTTGAGGATGTCATTTCTTCTCAAACTAAATCACTAGAATCTCTCAGAACATCTCTAACGAAGTATGAGGATAATATGCTAGATTTAGTAGGGAGTCGCATTGAACAGGTAAAAGTTACAGCTACCGAAGTAATGAGTGCTCTCTCTGAAGACATTGAGGACATTTTGAACAAACTAGACACTTCATTAGATAACAGACTGGGTGCCAAGCTTACTGAAATACAAAGTGAGATTGACAAGAGTCAAGTGAAACTAGAAAAAGATGCGAAAAGAATCTCCCGTGAGTTCGATAAGTGGTTGAAAGTTGAAAGGACGTCCACGTTAGTCACAATTTCAGAGTTTGAAGCTAAGGCGCAATCGCTCATAGATGTAGCGCGCGATGCTGTTACTAAAGCTCTTGAAGCATCCTCTCAAGCGTTGCAAAAAATCACTCAAGAAATGACTATGACACTGAGCTCGATGACTTCTAATGCAGCCGATAAAGGAGTCGAGATTCTCAATTCAGTTTCTGAAGACCTCACTCAGCTTCTTGCTAATTTGGAGCGTGATTTGAACCAGACATACTTAGCCGGCCAAGAATCTTTGCGAGACGTCATGGTCCAAGCTCGAACTATTCCCGCAGAGTTTGGAGATTTCACAAAGAAAGAGATAAGCTCCGCAATTGAAATTGTTGAAGGTGCAAACAGAGATGTGGATAACTGGAAAGAAGAGGTATCTAATTTCATGGAAGTAGCATCCCAATCCGTGACCTCCCAACTTGAACAGGTAGCATCCACAGATGCAAACTATATAGAGGTGCTGAAAAACACACTCACCTCACACATTGAGAAATTGAATGGAATGATTCACGAAGAATATCATCAAGTACAAGGTCTTGCAACAAGTCTTGGAACTGAATGTGAAACTACACTTGCTGATACTCGTGTTCTGGTTCTTGAGCTCCTTCAGGCTCAGAATGATACGGAAGAAGCAGGGTGCGATGCAACTGCTCACTTGCTCCATTCAGAACTTGACAAATGGATAGAAGGTACTGGTCAAACTATCGAAAAGAATTTGAGAACAACATCTGACGATATTAGATCCATTCTTGATACAGAATCTAATGAGCTGAACACACTCGCTGAAGTAATGAATAGTAGATTGAAATCCGCATTCAATTCAATCATTAAATCTACTGCAAATAAGAATGAAACATTAATCACATCTGTTAAAAAAACAACACATGACTTTGAAGCAAGCGTTGGATCAACTCTGGAAGAACTAATTGGGCGTTTTGCTACCACAACAGAGAAGCAAGTTCTTGATTCAAAGAAACTCTATGAACGTCTGAGAGACCGACTTGATAAACGAGTGACTGAGAGAGTCATCACGATAAGTTCTCAAGCTGATAAGATTGAAACCGAAATTGATGCTATCATCACCCAGCAAGTAGATCGAATCGATCAACATGCAACAGGTATTCGTGATGAGTTTCATACCCACCTTGAAGATATTACACGTCGGTTTACAACTCTAACCCAAGGAATTGAAGCAACCTTCAATGGTCTTCTTTCTAGTCAGACAGTTGAAGCTCGAGACCTGATTGCATCTACTCATTCAGAGTTTAAGAACATCCTGAAATCAGAAATGCTTGGGCTTAAGGAAGACTCCCAAAAAGCACAACAAGAGTACTCTACGGAGTTTGGGCTCAAAATTGATGAAGTCGCTTCCTCAGTTGCCGCAGTGAAAAACGCATTAGAGGAGCTATCTGTGAAAAAGAGATTTGAAATCTCCGAAAGTATGGCTGAGGCCCTAGTTACCTTGGAGAGTTCAATTCGGAGTTCTGAAGACAATTTACGCAATATGGAATCTGGTATCATTAAACAATTCACAGAGAATCTTGACCAAGTCAGTCAGGAGTTCCATGTTACTGTTGATGGTGCACGTGATACTATCACAGAGAGGTTGGATAACATTCGGGTAATAACAACTGATGCATTGGAGAAAAGTGGAACTGCAGCAAAAGGTGTAGCTGATACATTCATCTCAGAACAGAAAGACCACAAACAGCGATACTTAGCTGACACCAGCAAGAAGATTAACCGACTAGCAACAAAACGAGTGAAAGCATCGAAAGGGAGTATTGACGAATTTCGTACAGAACTCTCCGAGCGTGAAACAGGTGGCGTGAAAAGTAGAAACTCAACAAAAGAAGCGGTTATTCAAGCAGTTGAGGCTCGAAGGGCAGAAGTTACGCAAGCATTCGATGCCGCTTCAGTCTGGGTTGACTCTACTGTTTCCAATATGGCGACATCATTAGAAACCTTTGGAACCAAACTTGGTAACGAACTCACAATGATGCAAAGAAGTCTCCAAAAGGTATCTGAAGATGCTTCTGCAGCTATAATTGAACGAGGAGATGCTGATATTAACAGACTAGCAAAGATCACTTCCTCACTCTTTCAAGACGTGGAATCCACTATTACTACTCGAATTGATGACTTTGGAGGCAATTGTTCTACTGCTTTAGTCAAGGGTAATGATGCATTCACATCAATGCCTAATACTATGGCTGAAAAAATCGCAGATATTGATAAGGTATTCATCAAAGAAGCTAATCAAAACTATGGAATGGTGGCTGAAAAGCTAGCATCTTCATTCACAGCATTCCAGCGTTCAGCTGAGTCAGCCACAGAGGAGTTTCGAAATCTTCTTGAAAAAGCATCAATTAAGACCACAGAGACGCGGAACGATGCAATTACAGCAATACAAGAGAGCGCAAATCTGACCAATCAACATTCAGCAAGGAAATTTGAAACCATAGGGTTAGAGTTGAAGACACAACTAAGTACTCAATCCTCTACCATGATTGAAAAAGCACAATCCGATTTGGCTACAAAGAATCTAGTTCTAACTGAAATTGTTACCAATGCAAGCAATCAGTCGAGTGAGGGTGTAACTCTGTTACGCCAAACAAGAAACGATACTCTTTCAAAATTCAGTGATCACGTGGATAAATCACTCCGTCGATGGTCAAGCACACAGAAGAATGAATTAACCACCCTAGGTGAGAACATGCAGGAAACTATAGCAGGGGTCACTGAATTGACATCAAGGGCTGTTGAAAATCTCAGCGCTGTCCACAAAGCAAGTGAAAAAATGCTTGATGTTTCGACAAGTCGAACTTGGTATGTAAGTGGAACTGAGGAGGCTTGTGCGCACATCAGCGATATGGCTCATCGAGCTGAGCAATCTGTTGTAATATCCGTTCATGACATTTCGTGTCTGGATTTGAAGAAACTTGCGAGGTTAAAGACTCCCAAACGGAGAGTCCTTATCATGCCAGAAACAGATGATCCAGAAACAGTGCTTGAGATTATGGAAGGCTGGCGTGTGTGGCAGACAAAAACTCCAATGCTTCTTGCAGTTATTGATGACCGTGAGATCCTTATCGGAGGAACTGAAGATTCGAATACTCCGCTAGCGGTAGTTTCCGAGGATGCCTCATATCTCAAGCTTTACCATGATGTTATAGGAACTCAGTTAATTCAGAGCAAATTAGCTTAATCAAAGAACCTTTGTGTATATCACACCATCCTCATCCCAGTAGTAACCTGGAATCTTAGCAGAGGGCACAAACCCACTCGACTCATAGAGCAATCTAGCTGCAATGTTGCTCTCTCGTACCTCAAGGCGACAAGTGTGAATACTATTAGTTTTCATATGTTCGACTACATGACTCAACAACATTCTACCTCTTCCCTTTCTTCGTTCATTCACTTGAATTGCTAGATTGAGAATATGACCTTCCGCTTTGTGAGTATCAATCTCCCAGACTGTGTAGCCAATTATTTTTTCATTTTCCTCAATTACATCCATTAGTAGTAATCCTGATTCTCCTGACGATACCTTTCCCCCCTGAAGACCGATATTGAGGAAAATTGAGTATTCCCACGCGACTGGAAAACTTTGTCGTTCAATCTTCATGATATCATCCAGGTCTTCCAGTCGAACTCTTCTAATCATGAAATCTAGTCACTCCTAATCAATCTGAAAGGATTCATTATCTTCCGAGTTACGTTCGACAGTGTTGCCGCAGTACGAACAAAACACTGCTTTTTCAGGAAGAGGATTCCCACAGAACTGACATGTTGAAAACGTTCGAAGATAGACAGGTCTTAATTCATGTGATTGAGTTAAACGAGCATGATCTGCATAATTCTTGTTCACCCACCAAAAAAACATCATCATAATAAAAAGAACTGGAATCACTAGGATAGGAGCGAGGTTTCCTGCGAAGAAGAAGGGGAAAATAAAAAATGTACTACTCTCTCCAAGATTCAAGAGTGCAATACCCAAACCTAGAATGATGAATCCAATAGTGACTATAAACAGATCCTTATTCTTCAATTATAACTCTCCATCAAATCCTTGCTAACTTCTCAGGGTTTGTAATCACTGGACTTCTCGACGGGTTCGTTTCCTGAAAGGCTAATAAACTATGGCTCAAAGCTAGAAAGATACTTTATTGAAAACGCACATAAGACATATCAGCATCAAATTAGATACTAGCTATTGCCAAGCCGCCACTGTAGTAATCCATCTTAATGACTACAACATGGTGCGGGGGTTTGAAAGGATGCCTTCAACTGAGACTAAAAAAACCAATCACCAGAGTGTAAAATCAAAGTATCTCTTTAAGATCACCGTAGTTGGTCCTAACGATTCACTACTAGAGGAAGTTCTTTCTACATTCGACCCTGTTGTGAAAGTTGATGGTATTCGAATTGTATCTGCTGAACATTCCACAGATAGTTCAGAAGTTCGAGCTGTCTTCATGTCTCCGAAACACGCAGCACTTGATATTCTCTTGTCCTTAACGTTCAAAGGTGCAAGTGCAGTGATTATTGTTTTAAAAGATCCTGATCCTGACTTGGAAACAATATACAGAAACGAGATTCGCGAAAATCTTGGTGCGAAAATCCCTACAAGAGTTGTAACAGTCGAGTCTAAACTTGATGAGTACAAACGTACTGAAATACATCACACCTTTGATGAGCTTATTGAAGAGATTCTTGCCCAGAAAGAGAAAGAACACAAAGCGAAAGATAAGAAAAAGAAGGAAAAGGACAAGAAGCCGACCTCTAAGAAAAAGTGATACATAACACGAACCTTTTTTTCCGATTCCAGATTCTTCAGAGCTTGGTGTCAATTGTGGATTCAGAGAAGAAACGATCCGATGAATACTGGATGGGCGTTCGTGATTCATTACGGATGGTTGATAGTTTTACTAAATGGGCCCGAAGAAATGAGAAACGTGCTAAGAGTCTGGATGATTTTATCCACGACGGATTAGTTGCTGCGGCTAAGCGCTGTGAGTCTTGTTTGACAGATGATTTAGGTCTTACCTTTGCAGAAGACAGAAGGCCACATGATGAAACCAAAAATGATGAACAAATTCCATCTGGTTATGAACTGGATTCTTCTTCACGGGACTATTCTGAATTCGAAGAACTTTCGGACCCCACTTTTGAAGTTACTCCTGAAGACTTGACACCTGGAGCTTCTGAGGTGTTAATTGAATCTGAAAGTGATGTTGATTCTATTAGTATTGACGCCGTAGGTCGTCTTGAAGAGGAAGAGATGGACGCCCTTTCGATAGATGGACCTCCACGGGAGTTTACATCTGATTTTGAGCTTGTTGAGCCTACTGATCTTATTATCGAACAATCTACTGCACCACATGAGGGTGATGTGATACACGAACCGGAACCAGAAGTGGAATCCTCCGATACAGAAGAAAGGGCGTCGTTTACTTGGGCTGATTATGAAAAAGCGGTGACTCGAGATACTGATGACCCAGAGCTTGTTGAAGAAGATGAAGAGATTGAGCTTCCACCTCCTATTGAGCTAGAATCAGCAGAACCCCCAATATCTTTTGATGAACCTGCACCAGAATCAGAATCAATAGAAATTCCTGCGCCACCATCATTTTCTACGGATGAATATGAGCGTAAGTCGATTGAAGATGAAGCTGATATTGAATCAACCGATGAACCTGAACCTATTACAGAGCCTCCATCACCTCCACCACCACCCGATAGCGATGAGGATGAAGATGAACGACGCCGACGAGCTCGAAGGCTCTTCTTCGGTGATTAGTTTACATCACCAATAATTTCTCGAAAGAGTCTGGACGCTTCGGCTGTACTAGTCACACCCTTAACAACAATATTTCCCCCGGGCATTATTGTCACTCGAATCTCCTTGTTAACGTTTACCACGAGGAAACGCTTCATCCGCTTGACTGAGTATTCGGAGTCTAACTGCTTTGCTAATGACTCAAGATCAATTTTCTGTAATTTTCTAGGTGACACATTGAAACTCTGAGAACAAAGCTGAGTAACAGTAAGCTCATTCTGTCTACTAACAGGTGCTGTTTTGGGCTGTGAACATGCATCACAGTCTGCTGCTCTTCCAATGTCAAAGAAATCAAAACTCAATGTGCTTGCATCGATGGTCATCAAGCGGTTTGCTAAGTCTGGCTCTCTCCCCAAGGCTAATTTCAAAGCTTCGTTCACCTCAATTGATGCTGCAATAGAAAGTAGGGTTGGTGAAACTCCGACCCGTGCACATGTGTTTTCAGGGTTGTCTTGAGCTTCTCCCATTACACATTGTAGACAACCGGTTTTTCCTGGGATGAATGTTGTCAGGTTTGCATAATATTCAACAGCTCCTGCAAACACGTATGGTATTTTGAGTGATAGACTTGCACTGTTGACCGCTCTGCGGGCTTCGAAAGAGTCCAGTCCATCAATAATAATATCTACTCCCTTTAGTACATCAACCACATTTTCTTCATCAATAGACACACATATTGGATCAAAATGGACCTCTGGATTCATCAGCTCTAGATTATCAGCAGCTGCTTCTGCTTTTGGTTTACCAATATCTTCAGTATTGAATACAGTCTGCCTCTGAATGTTTGAAAGCTCAACAATATCTCGGTCTACGATTCTGATTCTACCAAAACCGATGGCTGCAAGAAGCCGGAGTGCTGGACTTCCAAGTCCCCCGGCTCCCAACATAGCTACAGTCGTATTCATTATAGTTACCATGTCGTTTTCCGAAAAATCGCGGAGTGCAAGCATTCGCGAGTATCTTTCTCGCTGGTCGTTTGTGAGCTTCATTTCTTTAATAATGAACACAGGGGCTCACTTAAAGCCTTGGACATTAGTTATGGTTGCTTATGGAGTCCAAATCTGAAGTTGCAGTTGGACTAAGAAGAAGTCCTAGAGCGGCACTGAGAGCCGCATTATCTAAATTGAATATACCCATCGTTCCACCAAAGAGCACAGCACATATTGTACTCAAGCCATCAATCTATGATCCAAACCTACCGGGAAACACTGATGCAGAGATGGTTAGAGCAGTCCTTCAGATGTTCGGGTCTCTGGGACCAGTGAGTATAGTGGAAAGCGATAACCCACTACGAACAACAAAAGATGCGTTCACACGCTCTGGTTATACTGATTTCGAAAATGACCGAGTAAAATTAGTTAACCTCTCAGATGATGAAATGGTTTCAGTATCCTTCTCAGGTCATTACTTTGAAGACCGAAAAATGCCTCGAATCCTGCATGATGATGCATTCCTGATTAATGTAGCAACATTGAAGGCTGAACCAGAAATCTGTAAACTGGGAGCGGGGATTAAGAATCTCTTTGGACTTCTACCCGAGTTGGATAAGAGTGTCTATCATGCCTCTATTGATAGTGTGTTGATGGACCTTCTAATAGCATACAGACCAAATCTCACAGTGATTGATCTCACCGATGTTGTCATTGGAAACAGAGAGGATGGACAATCAAAGCATGTTGGGGGCGTTGTAGTCGGAACAGACCCTGTTGCAGTCGATGCTTTCTGCTCAAGTCTTCTTGGAATAGATCCAATGGAGATAGATTATCTGCAAACTGCGCACACTCTTGGTTTGGGAGAAGCTTTACTTGATAGAATCATCATACGAGGAACAATACATCAGATCGAGGAACTAAATCAGCTTTTCAAGAAATAGGTCATCAGGAAAGACTTTATCACATGGTTAAAGCCTGCGAGTAAACCTCAAAGGCGTTTTGAATATCGCCTGCAATTGCCCACTAGTGGTGTTTCACATGGACTGGACATCTCATACTATGGAGCGGATTCCCGCTTCCGGAACCCTCAAGATGTTTGAGCTAGCAACACGTCTAGAAGCCGAAGGAAAACGTATCTACCATTTTGAGGTAGGTCAGCCTGATTTTCCAACTCCGGAGCATGTAGTTGCTGCGGGAATTGAAGCTCTAGAACATGGGTTTACACGATATACTTCTTCACGAGGAATACCTCCTCTTCTCGATGGTATTGAAAAACACTATACTAATCGTGGAATTCCAATAGATGGGTCTAAAAATATCATTGTGACACCAGGTGCAAAGATGGCCCTCTTTCAGGGTTTTCTCAGTACAATCGATTCAATAGATGATGTATTAGTCCTATCCCCAGCTTGGCCAACTTACCAAGATTTGATAAGAATGGTTGGTGCTAAGCCTGTTGATGTCAAGACACGACCTGGGTATGAGGTTGATGAAGAAGCCCTCAAAAACCAGTGTTCCAAAACCGTTACCGCACTTGTAATCAATACACCTAACAATCCTACTGGCGGTGTTCTTAACAAAGAACAATTAAAGCTCATCCATGATCTCGCTGTGGACCATGATTTTGTCGTCTTCTCCGATGAGATATATGAGATGCTAGTTTATGATGGATTCAAACAACCATCTATGTTAGAGATTGACCCCAATATGGAACACACTTTGGTCATCAATGGTTTCTCAAAGACTTATTCTATGACTGGTTGGCGACTTGGCTATGCTATAGGTAATGAAGAAACCATCAACAATATGGTCCGTATACAGCAGAATACGACATCGTGTGCTACATCTTTTGTACAATATGCCGGGACCAAGGCTTTGAGTGGAGATCAGAGTTCCGTAAAGAAAATGACGGATGAGTATCAGAAGCGGCGTGATTTGATTACTAGTTTGTTCAACAATATGGGAGGTATCGATTGCATCAATCCAATGGGAGCATTTTATGTTTTCCCCGACTTTTCAGCGTACAATCTTAGCAGTAATACCCTTGCTGAATTGATTCTGAAGAAAACCGGTGTTACATCAACACCTGGGCTCTCTTTCGGTAAGAAATATGATAACCACCTTCGTTTCTCCTATGCAACTAATCTGGCTGAAATAAAAGAGGGTCTAACATTGCTATCTGAATTCCTTCCGACACTGCTATAGACCGATCAGTCTGATTCTTCGACAGGAGGATTTTCTTGTGAATCCTGAAGGTGACCGAATCCAGTTTGAATGCAAAAAATGCGGTGCATGTTGTCGAGAGGACACTATACTTGTCACTGTCACTGGGAGTGATATTGCTTCAATCTCCGCAGGATTGGGTCTTGGTTCAGACGAAGTGATTAGGGCTTTTGATTTCTATCTGGTGTCGGGTGTAGAACCACCTGAAGGGCTTCGCGATTTTCCAGCTATAAACACTGAGCAAGGTCCTGCGTATATTGCGTTAAAGAAGATGAAGAATGGAGATTGTATATTCTTGAAAGACAATCTCTGTATGATTCATACAATTCGACC
>CAZPWM010000052.1:0-21090 GCA_964590575.1 uncultured archaeon | reverse complement strand
AAGAAACCGGAATGTCCAATTTTCGCAACGTTTCGTTAGTTGGTCGACCCTCGTTATCCCAGCCACGGAGCAGGTAGTACTCAGGTAGCATCTCATCAAGATGTACTATACGTTTTCTTGAACCTCCTTCTGGTAGCGGCTTGAAGAACCTGGGTGGGAGAGTATCATCCTTAGCTGTGAATCCTTCCCGGAGATTGAACAGTCGCTCCAGATTATAGATTCGCTCACCCAAACGGAGCAAATCGCGACCACTGAGTTCGAATCCTGTTCCAGCTGATACCATCTCTGCATAATCGTCAACGGTCCAAGCAAAGTTTGTGAAACGGCAGACAACCATACAATCCATAGCTGCGGACAAATCCTGGTAGAGCATCACAAGATCTGCCTTACCATCAGGTCTATCACGGTCAACAAGTACTGGAAACCCCAGAACTTCGGGGCCAATCAAATACGACCGCAAGTGACAACCTCCACGGTTTGATGTGGCATAGCCAAGAGCATGTCCTTGTACACCACGCGGATCATAAGCAGGAAGTTCAAGACCCTTTACTTGCATTGCAAGTTCTGGCGCACCGTACCGTTCAGCAAGCCTCTTTGACCCTTCACTCATTTTGGCTCCAAGACCTCGCATATGAGCCATGTCATCTATGAAGTCAAGCAATCCTGAGGTGTCGCCGAACTTCAGAGGCGCATCGAGCTTGCCCTTTTCTACAAGTTCCATTGCAGCTCCAATTGTAGACCCTGTAGATATAGTATCTAGACCAAGAAGATTGCATTTGTCATTTGCAATAGCAATCCATTCAAGGTCATTTATTCCGCATTGGGGTCCAAGTGCCCAGAGTGACTCGTATTCAGGACCTCCAACCTTCTTACCTTGAATCAGGCTAATACGACCACATCCAATTGGGCATCCATGGCAATGATATGTCCCTGCAGAGAACCGTTCAAGGAGTTTCTCGCCAGATACGCCCTCAGCATCGTTAAATGTGCCTTCCTGAAAGTTGTGTGTGGGTAGCATTCCCAGCTCGTTGACTACACTAACAAGTACAGGTGTACCATAGATAGGTAGAGATTTGTCAGTCACAGCATTTTTCTTGATTAGTCTGCGAGCGCGTTCTACTGCAACTTTGAGTCGTTCTGGATCATGAACGCCAACCTCTCCTGTCCCTTTTGCAACTATTGCCTTTAGGTTCTTTGAACCCATGACTGCACCAACACCTCCACGACCCGCAGCTCGATGCTTGTCTGTCATTATTGCAGCCATGAGGCCCAGATTCTCACCAGCCGGACCAATGCATGCTACTTGAGCCTTAGAATCGGTTTCTTCCAGTAGCGCATCTGTGGTGGCATAGGTATCCTTACCCCAGATTTTAGAGGCTTCTCTAATCTCAACATTGTCATCATTAATCCATAGATACACGGGAGTGTCAGCCTTTCCATGAAAAACCACTGCTGCAAATCCTGCATGTCTAAGCTGAGCTCCAAAGTACCCTCCTGCGTGGGAGTCAAAGATTGTGCCGGTTGTTGGAGACTTTGTGATTACAACGAATCGTCCAGCCGTTGGTACACTTGTTGCTGTTGAGGGACCTACTGCAAACACAAGCAAGTTTTCAGGAGATAAGGCATCAGTTCCTGGAGCAAGGTTATCGAATAGGAGTTTGACTCCAAGCCCTCTGCCTCCAAGGTATTGTTCATACAAATCAGGAGGGAGTGATTCTCTACGAATACTCTTATCATTCAAGAAAACATGCAGAATCGGGGCATCTGAATAGAGAGAAGATTTAGACAATTATCATACCTCCTAATCGTTGAAGACATTATGTACCTTATCAGGACAGGTAAGGCATCGCTCTTTGTACCACATATAGACCTCTTTCGGTTGTTTCGCCATGTTTGCCATTCGACTTGGACAGGTCCAGCAAGGTTTGTCAGGAGCCATCCATGAGTCACTATATTGAGCCCATCGAAAGTCTTCGACAATAGCAACACCAGCGCTGGTTCCGAGTCGGTCAGCTCCCGCATCTACAAGACGTATCGCGTCTTTGAATGAACGAATACCCCCTGCTGCTTTAACACCCATTGAGGGACCTACTGTTTCACGCATCAGCATAACATCATGAGGGGTTGCCCCCATAGGACCAAAACCAGTTGAAGTCTTGACAAAATCAGCTCCAGCCTCCTTACATATGAGACATGCCTTTCTTTTCTGGTCGTCCTTGAAAAACCCAGTCTCAAGTATGACCTTAACATGTGCGTCTCCGGAGGTGCTTACCACTGACTCGATGTCGTGTTTTACAAGGTCAAAGTTCTCATCGCGCATTGCTCCAATATTCATGACCATGTCAACTTCATGAGCTCCTGCACTCACAACAGTTTTTGTTTCAAAGGCTTTTACCTCAGGGGTTGTAGCACCGAGCGGAAATCCAACTACAACACACACTTTCACGGAGGTGTCCTTCAAAAGCTCTGCAGCATAAGCAGCATGGACAGGATTGATACATACAGCTGCAAAATCATAGATTACCGCTTCGTCACACAGCTGTTTGATCTTTGATTGGGTAGTTTCCGGTTTGAGAACTGTGTGATCAATCATCTTAGCTAGTTTTTCTACAGTGAGGTCCATGGAGATGCCTCCAGATGTGGAGATGCAACGCCCACCATAAAGAATCCTTCGAAATTACCAAATGTGGTTTTTACCGTGCCCCTAGATATGATTTGATGTCATCCAGAACTTCTTTCTGGAGACGAATAACATCATGGACTTCAATCTCCTCTGCATCTTTCACCACTGAATTCAGCTGGATTACAGTCCCAACTGCATCAACCTTTGAGAAATCAACAGGGAATTCCACTTCGGCGCCCTTTACAATAAGTTCTGAGCGAGTGGGATTGAGCGCGATTCTGATGCTTCGTACAATGCCAATTCTTTTAGCTCTGTTATCGAGAACTTCCTTCCCCAACAGTCTTCCGGGCATGCTGAGCTCATATAGCTCTGCTTCGACGCTGGGCATGGCTTCCTTAGTAGTAGTAGTAGTCATATCAATTCGGCTCCTTGCTCTACTTCTTCTGTTTGTAGGAGGCTTTTTACAGTGAGTATTATCACTGATAGTTGGGAATGACCTATTCTATGAGGCCTTGGTATTGTCTGCAAACGAATCCTACGTGATAGAGGCAATGATACGCAGGAATAGTGTAGAATATAGAGCGTATCAGGTCAATCTTGCAGAGGTCGCAGCCAGAGAGAGCACCATGATAGTCCTCAGCACGGGGCTTGGAAAGACAGTAATAGCTGCTCTCGTTGCAGCAAAACGCTTAGTGCAGCATCCTGATTCTAAGGTCCTTTTCTTAGCTCCGTCCAGACCTTTAGTGGACCAACAAGCGCGCTATTTGAGGAGAGTACTAGATCTTGACGAGAGTCTGATTGTCTGTTTGACTGGACATGATTCTCCCGACCAGAGAAAAGACATCTGGAGGGAAGCTCGTGTAGTGGTGATGACTCCTCAAGCATTGCAAAATGACCTAGTCCAGAGGAGTTATCGTCTTGATGATGTATCATTGATAGTCTTTGACGAAGCACATCGTGGTGTAGGAAATTACGCATATACCTTCATTGCAGAACTGTATGAGAAGCAGGGAACCAATGCAAGAGGTCTTGGTCTGACCGCATCCCCCGGTCACCAAGCCGAGCACATCAGAACAGTCTGTGAGAACCTCAAACTTTCGCATGTTGAGGTGAGAGATGAAAAGAGTAGAGATGTACGTGACTATGTTGTTTCAGTGGATTCAGAGATGCGTTTCATCGCGTTACCTCCAGAGATTGAGGTACTGAGAGACATCCTCTACTCAATCATTGATGTCTATAGAATGCCAGTAATCAACCAAGGATTCAGTCTTCCAGACACAAGACGTATGACTCGAAAGGAGATATTGAGAACTCAGAGTGAAGTTCGAAAAGAGATTGGGTCATACACAAAACCACCTCAGGGACTCTATCTTGCCATTCGGAATCTCACTGCGCTCTTACGGATTATCCATCTGTTAGAGTTCATAGGAACTCAAGGATTAACGCCAACTCATAGGTATATTCAGGGAGTCTATGAGGAAATCCGGAACAAGAAAAGTTCGAAGGGTGTCAAAGATTTGGTGTCTAGGTCTGAGTTCAAGCAGTTTGAGAGTCTGCTTGAGGCGCTAATAGACAAGGGACACAGACATCCTAAGGCTGATGCTATACTAGAGATTGTAAGCGAACAACTATCAGTAAATTTAGATTCGCACATCTTGATTTTTACACGTTTTCGAGATACAGCTGTTGAAGTCAGCGAAACCTTGGAACAACTGGATGAGGCCCGAGTAAGTCGTTTTGTGGGACAGAGTTCTCGCGGCTCTGACAAGGGATTCAGTCAGAAAAAACAGGTCGAGATTCTTGATGGGTTTCGAAATAACGAGTTCAACATCTTAGTTGCTACACAAGTAGGTGAGGAGGGTCTTGACATACCAGAGTGCAACCTAGTTGTGTTCTATGACTGTGTTCCATCTGTTGTGCCCTATATCCAAAGGCGGGGTAGAACAGGGCGCCGGTCTCCTGGACGGGTAGTGATCTTTGTAGCGAAAGGAACTCATGATGAGTTCTATCACTGGAGTGTGATCAATAAATTGAAGAAAATGCCTTCAGCTCTCAAAGAGGCTGAGAAAGATGATGATGAGAAACAGACAAGTCTTGAGGAGTTTGTGAGCGAGAAAGATGAGCGAGCCTCAGAACATATGGTGAGTAAAGCTCCAAAGAGAGATGACAATCACATCCGACTCATTGTTGACTCTAGAGAACTTCCTACAGCTGTTGCACGTGAGCTTACCCGACTTGATGTTGAGATATCTGGAGAGAGTCTAGAGATTGGTGATTACGTTGCTTCAGAGGATGTAGCAATTGAGCGCAAAGAAACTGGAGATTTCATTCAGTCACTTATTGATGGTCGTCTCTTTGTCCAGTTGTCCGCACTACGTTCAGCATATCGTCGTCCAGTCCTTATAATCGAGGGCGAACAGATACTAGGACTTCGTGCAGTGAATCCAGCTTCAATATATGGTGCTCTTGCATCAATTGCTATAAGAATTCAAGTCCCGATTCTCTGGACTCGAAACGCTGAAGAAACAGCTAATGTTCTCTATCGGATTGCGCGTCTTGAACAAGTAGAATCGAATAAGCCTCTACGAACTCGTTCAGGGGATGCAAAAGGAACTGACGCCGAAGCTCTGGAGTATATCCTTTCAGGATTTCCAGGTGTCGATACTGTGACGTCCAGGGCAATCCTTTCAGAGTTTGGTACCTTGGAGAATGTCTTCTCTGCAGATCAGAAAGACCTACAAAATGTGAAAGGTGTTGGACCTAAGATTGCAGGACGGATAAGACGTCTTTTAACTACACAATATGCTGGTGCTAAAAGCTAGTACACAGGGGGGTTCTTCCCTTTCCCACGTTCATATGCTTCACGCAGATCATCAGTGATTTTCTTGCTGAGTTCCCAGTAATCGTGATAGTCCTTCTCTTCAAGTCGGACAACACTGAGAACTCTACGAAAAACTACATACAATTTAGGATCAAGTTCGCAGATTTCAAGGAGATTTTCCTTGGCAAATTCTAGTCCCTTCAAGTAGATTTTGTCTCGTTTTGTCATGGCTTCTGCGATTGTTTTCATCTCTTGCTCATCCTTGAGCACGAAGCCAAGATTTCTCATTGTACCAATAATATCAAGGGTCCGATCCAAATCAGACTCTGCATCCTCTGGAAGACCATCCATATCACCGGTAGCTATGAAGACATTCTCTGCTGTAGCTCTCCAGAGTTTCTGCATGATGTGGCTGTCACCGTTTCCAGCAGGTTCGTAACCATCCTGTTCCACAAGACCACATTTCTCTAGCTCTTTGATGTGATACCTGACTGTCTGAGGTTTCATCTCCTTCTCAGGGTCCTGCTTTGAGAGAAACTCAATGAGTTCTGAAGTTGACATCTGTCGCGCCCTTAGGGCATGAAGAATCTGTCTACGACTCTCATCACTTAGAACCTTATAGGCGCCGATTGCGTCCTCACCAGTGAGAACCCGTATTGTATCGATTGGTTTCGCTCCCTGCATCAGAATCTCACCTTGACTCATATTTTTAGCTTCGAGAATTGAATAACATCATAGTTTTACTCGACGACTAATAGCCCACTGGGCTACTAGTGTCGGAATTTCATCAGCTTATGCAGGCACGTAAATCCATTGTCGCATATCCTGCAGACAAGGAACGCGCTTGATTAGTCGTCTCTTTAGGAGTTTTCTAAGGGCATATCTGACAGTTCGTGGTGCAAAAGAAACCTTATCCAAGAGCTGTTTAGGTGTAACGCCACCTTTACCACTGCTCCTGAGAATATCAAGGACAATCATTTGACTTTTGGTGAGCTTCATGTTTTTGAGCTCTTCTTGGAGTTGTTGATCACTCATCATTTTTGAATACCTTCCCATTGGAATTTGTCAATTTGTTGAGGTTTTCTAATAGAAATTGCCTCAATCAACTAGTTATTTGATTGTCAAAGTTACTTATTAACTTATCGCAGTCTGGGAGTAGTATGTCGCAGTCTATGACCGCGAGAATTAACGCCGTTAATATCTATGAAATGCCTTTTTGTACAAACATCATATGTCCAGAAACCCGGGTTGTCGCGACTAGATTGCGGGAAAGTCTTTAACTCCGAAGAACATGGACTAGATGACCCGTGATGAAAAAGGCCGTTATACTTGCAGCAGGCGATTCGACAAGAATGTTGCCGCTATCAGCCAATCAGCCTAAGCATCTACTTCCTATTGCTGGAAAACCCTTGATTTTTCACACAATGGAAGCACTTGAACAAGCGGGAATTGGAGAAATCCTGATTATCTATGGGTATCATGCAGACAAACTCCGCGAAGCAGTTGAAACACGATCTTGGAAGATGAAGGTTTCATTTGTCAACCAGAAGGAACGGAAAGGAACTGCTCATGCCGCGAGTTATGGAAAGAAGTTTGTGGGCAAGGGCACCTCGATTTTGATGAACGGTGATGTGTTAGTCGGTCCTGATACATTTGAGGGATTGATTGAACTTCACGAAAAGAAGGAGTTTGATATGACTCTCTCTGTAAAACCAATCGAGGACCCGAGGGCATATGGCATTGTCAAGGTTCAGAGAGGGAAAGCCAAGGAGCTCATAGAAAAACCAGGACCAGACCAGATGGTGAGCAATCTCGTCAATGCGGGAGTGTATGCAGTCAGTAATCCTCTGTGGGAGGCAATAGAGAAAACGGAGTTATCTCCAAGAGGCGAGTATGAACTTACAGACTCAATATCGTTGCTGATAAAGAAGGGGAATGTTGGTGCCTACACATTACCATCATGGTGGTTGGATATCGGAAAACCTTGGGACCTTCTTGACGCCAACAAGCTACTTCTTGAGAATTCAAAAAGACGAATAGAAGGCACAGTTGAAGATGGCGCTACTGTGAAAGGGAATGTTGTTATCGAAAATGGCACTACTATAAAGAGTGGTGCCTACATTGAGGGGCCAGTTTTTATCGATAGAGATTCTGTTATTGGACCGAACTGCTTCATTCGCGCGTTTACCTCACTAGGAAAGAACGTCAAGATTGGAAATGCTGTGGAGATCAAGAACTCCATCATAATGGATGGCACAAATGTTGGGCATCTGTCATATGTCGGTGATTCCATAATTGGTCAACGTTCAAACTTTGGTGCTGGAACAATCACCGCTAATCTACGACATGATGACAATTCCATCTTTGCTACCATTAAAGGTGAACGTACCAACTCTGGAAGACGAAAACTTGGAGCTATCATAGGTGATGATGTAAAAACAGGTATTGGCACATCGATAAGTCCTGGAGTTATACTTCATCAAGGGTCTCAGACTGGTATTGGCGTCATCGTTGAGCAAGATATAGCACCCCACAAGCTCGTCATAGTAAAACAGGAACAATCCACTATGGATGTGGAACATAGATAGAGGTGTGAGGTCTTGTCACCCAACACCCTGAAGGAATTCAACACTATAGTAAAGGACTCCAACAAGGTTGATGTTCTATTTGGATACTGCTACCCTTCCACATACAGAGCAGGAATGACTGGACTTGCATTGCATATTTTTTACGCTATTCTAAACTCGAGAGAGGATACCTCTTGTGAGAGATATTTCCGATATGATACATCATCACCTACTCTTTCAGTTGAGAGTCAGAGACCATTGAGGGACAACCACATCATTGGATTTTCTCTAACATATGAAGAGGACATCGTCAATCTGGTTCAGATGCTTTCCTCAGGGGATATACCAATTCTAGCGGAAGAAAGGAGTGAAGAGGACCCAATAGTTATCGTAGGCGGTCCCGTCATCACTGCAAATCCTGAACCCTTCGTTGATTTTGTAGATTCATTTGTGATTGGAGAGGGAGATCTAGTCATACATGAGATTGTAGAAGCAGTAGCAGCAGGAAGTTCCCGTAAGGACGTCCTGTCACAATTTGCTGAACTCAAGGGTGTTTATGTTCCGACCATCCCAAAATCAAAAATAGACCGTAATATCATCACTGACCTTGATTCACTCAACTACCCTGTTTCTCAAATCATCCCAGATGTCCCTGAGGGGTCTCGATACGAGCCTGTTTTTGGTAAATCATTTCTTCTTGAGGTGACAAGAGGATGTGGTCATTCATGCAGATTCTGTCTTATTGGTCATGTGTGTCAGCCTAGAAGGACAAGAACTCTTGAAAGACTACAGGACCTTGTCAGATGGGGGATTGAAAACACACCGGTCAATAAAGTTTCCATGATTGGTTCTTCTCTAGGAGACCTTGATAGATTGGAAGATCTTGTGTGTTGGACTGTTGACCAAGGGCTTGGAGTTTCTGTGCCTTCTTTGCGTGCTGATTCGGTGAGTAAACCGCTCTTGGACTGTCTCGTGAAAGGTGGACAACGAACACTGACAATTGCTCCTGAAACAGGATCAATGGAACTTCGGAAATCAATTGGAAAAGGGTTGAAGGATACTGATATTGAGAACGCAGTAGAAATTGCTGTACGAGCAGGATATAACTCACTCAAACTCTACTTCATCGTTGGTCTTCCTGGCGAAACAGATGATGATATCAAAGCTTCAGTTGATATGATAGTGAAACTAGCAAAAACCTCAGGCTTGAAGGTTACTGCTAGCGTCAATCCGTTCATTCCAAAAGCGCAGACTCGATGGGAAAGAGAACCTCAGCCACCATTAGAGGAACTTCGCCGAAGGCTCAAGCTTGTTGAGAAAGGGGTGAGAGAAGAATCGAAAGTTACAGTCGAATCACTGGATCCTAGAAATGCAAGAATACAGGCAGCACTCTCAGTTGGAGACCGGTCTCTTGGTAAAGTGATTCAAAGTGCAGTAATGTATGGAGGATATGGAGGATGGCGACGAGCAGAGAAAGAAACGGGAATACCATTCCTATCATTAGCAAATAATGCAGAAAGACTCCAAAATGAGTTGCCATGGTTCTATTTGCGCAAAAGATGAAGAAAAAAGTAGGCGCCGTCTTGACAAAGCTCTTAAGTCAATTCTCGGAAGTTACTCTTGAGACATGCTATGGTAAATGTAGACCATGGTTGTCTGGTGACGACGAATGTCTGAAGATGGTGAATTCCGGGAGGTATTTCCCGATCTCAGTAAGGAACTTGAAGAGAAATCCACGAAGACGTTCAAGATAGATGGTGTCCGGACAATGGCGGAGGAAACAGAATCTAAGGGAGAAGCAAAGACATTCACACCGGATGTCGTTGACTATATCCGACGATGTGACACGGTGTCACAGGCTTTTGAAATCGTTGATTATCTGATGAAACGAAATGAGATCAACGCAGCTCAAGCTAGAGAGATAAAAAGCCAGATTAAAGCGGATGGTCTTAGAAGCTTTGGCTCAAAGAAGGAAAAGGATCACTACCTCCACCACGGAATTGGTGAGGATTAGTAAAAGAGCGCCCCACAGGGGCTTAGACTTTCATCAGTTTTACATCTTTATTAGAAGCAGCAATGTAACTAAAGGACACTAGGGGCTGTGTCTAACCCGCAGCTTGCCAGGAGGGGAGAATTTGACGAAGAAAGTAAAGCTAAGTAGGAAACTTTCGAAGATTGTTCATGAGGCGGTTTTGGAGGGATTAGAAATCTATGATATGCACAAGTGGAAACTAGCATGCAAAGGGTTTGCACCCATCCACTATGTGAGTAGTACTAGAAAGTCATGGCTTGAAAAGAATCGATATCGGATTGAGGCGGCCAGGGAGATTGTAGATTTTGTGGGTAAGTGGGTTATTCACTTTCGTAAAAGGAAGAACTACGAGAACTATACTGTTGCAACATTGAGGCAAGAGGTTATTCTTGTTATCAGGAAAGCCCAGCAGAAGATTAGGACTGAGAAAGGAATTCTGAACAGTGTGAAGCTGAACGGCTTCAAGACACTCGTTAAGTGGGCGGATGATCCAAAAGAACTTGAGAAAGGACCCTACAAAGGGAGTGAAACATTACCAAAGAAGTCTAAATAGATATCAATTGGATTTCTCTAGTCTGCCTAACCGGTAAACTAACTTCCTAAGATAATTCGTATTTTCCCATTTCTGAACCTCAGTACCCGGATTAGTTTTCTCAAGAGCGTATTGAGCCAAGACTCTGAGTAGATCTCCCTTGAACCCCACAACCCCATGTATCTTATGTCCACATTTTGTAAATGCTTTCACAGTTTCAGCTGCACAAGGGATTCTAATCAGGTAATCAGACTCCGGTCCATGGAACGCAACTGTAGGCGTCTGTAGCATCGATAGAACATCCTTTCCCAGAGCAGCTGAGTATCGTTTTCCTATGGCAAGGTAGATGAGATTAAATCCATTGTTGGTTAGATTGGTAAAAGATGTCTGTAGCTTCAATTCATTGGATCGTTTCCGGACCTCTGCCATCTTCATTGTCGTGAAGCTACAGTCGTACGGAGGGATTAAGTCATCTTCTTGTTTAATCCCGAATCCTGCAGAAATGATGACTAACTGAACCTCAACATTAGGGATTGTTCTAAGTAGGTCGACTGCCTTGACAAGTTCTAAACTCTGAGGGCCTGTGTACATGTCACGAGCTGGAACGCTATGTTTTGAGAATCGCTGAACCCACTTGTCAATTCCAGAGTTCGAATTGATATCCTGACATTTCGGTTGCTTTGGACTATTGTAGAGTTTTCTCTTACCACAACTTCCTACGACTAAAACCCTCACTACAACTTCCTCAAAATAATAGAAAGTATCACTGTTCTTAAACACCGAGAACTGAGATGAGGAGCGTATGACATTGATTAGCTTGGCTTGTAGATGCCCTTATCACGGGCCCAAGAGATTGTTTCAGGATCACAACGCTTGAGTTCACGTTCTGGGAAGGCACTGAGTAGGTTCCAACCAATATCAAGAGTCTGCTCAAAAGAGCGATCTTCGAACTCACCCTGGTTGATGAATTCAGCCTCGAATCGGTCAGCAAACTTCAGATACTTCTGATCTCTGTCTGTTAGCGCCTCAGAACCGACTACTGCAACAAGGTCTCGAAGGTCACGACCTTCAGAGTAGGCGTAGTAGAGTTGCGCCGTTATTTCCTTATGGTCAAACCGTGTCATTCCTTCACCAATTCCTTCTTTCATCAATCTGCTTAGAGATGGACCAGGATCAATTGGTGGGTAAATGCCTCGTCTGTGTAATCCTCTTCCAACAATAATCTGACCCTCAGTAATGTATCCTGTAAGGTCAGGAATGGGATGGGTCATATCATCCTGAGGCATTGATAGAATGGGCATCTGAGTGATTGTACCATTTCGCCCCTTGATACGGCCAGCTCGTTCATAGATCATACTGAGGTCTGTGTAAAGATAACCAGGATAGCCTCGTCGTCCAGGCACTTCAGACCTTGCTGCGCTAATCTCACGAAGTGCCTCAGCATAGTTGGTCATGTCTGTAAGGATAACAAGTACGTGCATATCGGCAGTATAAGCTAGATACTCAGCTGCTGTGAGTGCTGCGCGAGGGGTAATGATACGCTCAATTGCGGGATCATCAGCCAGATTCAGGAAGAGGGTTGTGTGTTCAAGAGCTCCTGTTTCTTCGAATGACTGCATGAAGTATTGTGCTTCAGTGGCTGTTATACCCATCGCAGCAAACACTATAGCAAAGTCACCTTCCTCACCAGGAATCTTAGCCTGTCTGACAATTTGTGCGGCAAGTCTATTATGAGGAAGACCAGAGCCTGAAAAGATAGGGAGTTTCTGTCCTCTGACAAGGGTGTTGAGTCCATCAATAGCAGATACACCAGTCTGAATCGGCTGTCTTGGATATTGTCGTGCATACGGGTTGATTGGTAATCCGTTAATGTCCCAATGGTCTTCAGCAGTCAAAGGGGGTCCTTTATCCAATGGATTTCCAGCACCATCGAGAACTCTCCCGAGAATCTCTGATGAAACTGGTATCTTTAGTGTTTCACCAGTGAATCGTACTGCAGTGACATACGCATCAAGACCACTTGTTCCCTCGAAAACTTGTATAACGGCACGGCCCTTGCCTGTTTCCAGAACGGTGCCTGTTAGTAACTCACCAGAAGGGGATCTGATTTTCACAACTTCGTTGTACGACACATCATGTGTATTCTCGACAACAAGTAGCGGACCACTAACATCAGAAACCGTTCTGTAAATGATTGAGGATTCTTTTGACATGGTAGAAATCACCGGGGTCTTTCAGTCAGTGCTTCGCTGTTTTAACCGAGTTTTAAGAGTTACGAAGTGCATCTACAACCACGCAGCAACATGGAAGAAGGCAAGAATTGGTGCCAGCATCAATGCTCGAACTATCAGTGATTTGCCCTTTCCAGTCATATCGTTTGCACTAGGTGTGAAGTAGAGAATAGCCCCCACTAACACGCAGATGGCGGCAACTGCATCCCCCAACCAGACTAATAGAGAAACTATCTCAGCGTCAGTCATCCCAACAAGGTGAAGCCAAGCGGTTGTTGCACTTTCAAGTGTGATTGTTTCAACTCCACTGAACTGGCCAAAAAGGTTGACTATAAGCGGCCCTCCAAAATAAAGCACGATTCCTAATATCACCAGACCTTTTGCTAGACCATCACTGAGGGTGGTTGCATAAATCATCATACCAAGTAGGACAAAAATCAGGTAGCCACGAATTGCTAGTGCAAAGAGAACATTGAGTATCTCACCAATCATACTGAACCAGTTCTCAGGCATCTGCAAATCAAATGGTGACTGAAGTAGTAGAAACACTAGACTGACCATGTGGCTCACAGAAGGAAGTTATTATGATTGGATATAATGACCACTCAAACGAGTTCCTGACTTAGAATCTGGAAGTCTTCTCTCATTGCGGATTTTACATCGGAAAATCTAAGCGCAGCTGCTGGATGATAGGTCATGAAGTATGTCCTGTCATTAACTTCATAGAACCTTCCGTGTGCTTCAGAAACCTTCCATGGTCCAACGAGAGAAGAGATTGCCACCCCACCTAAGAGAACAATGACTTGGGGATTGATTATCTCAATCTGCTGCTCAAGGTAGGGTCTGCAGGCACTTATTTCAGCTTGAATAGGAGTTCTATTTTTCGGAGGTCGTGACTTCAGAATTGATGTAATAAAGACTTTTTCTCTTGAGAGTCCAATCTCCTGAATCATTGAAGTAAGGAGTTCCCCGGATCGCCCAACAAACGGTCGACCAGACTCATCCTCTCTTGCACCGGGAGCTTCACCAATAAACATCACACGCGAACTAGTAGGACCTTCACCAGGGACTGCATTAGTTCGTGTTTTATGTAGGGAACAAAGTGTGCATTTTCGGATGATCTCATGCAATTCTTCAAGCTGCTTTCTGCGCGTCATGTCTAGCAACTAATTCACACATATGGCGATAAAGGCCACGCATTTGGAGTGTTACTATGCAGTTCCTTTGAACAACAGACCTGACTCGGACATCTCTTGAAATAGTGATTGAAACTCTCCATCCATCTTTTTCTCAATGGTGTCCATTGTTTCATCATACGACTCCCAAGGTGCGATTTTCATTCTGGCGATGTTGTCGAGACCACTAAGCTCCAAGATACTTCGAACTTGAACACCCATCTGTACTGCCTCTGTCATCTTTTTAGCAAAGTTGATGATTATTTTTAACATACGATAGGTCTTACCAATTGGACAATATGTATCAATCTCATGTAGCGCACTCTGAGTGAGAAAGTCTTCCTTAATCATCCGTGCAGCCTCTAGAATCGCACGTTCAGACTCTGGAAGTGCATCAGGTCCAACGAGTTGCACAATCTCTCTGAGTTCTTGATCCTTCTGTAAGAGAGCTAATGACTCCTTTACTAAATCAGGCCAGTCATCCCCCATGTTCGCTCTTTGCCATTTTTCAAGCGTACCAAAATACAGTGAGTAACTAGTTAGTGTGTTAATGGCTGGAAAGAATCTTCGAGCTGCGAGGTCCTTATCAAGCCCCCAAAACACTTTCACGATTCTTAGTGTTGCTTGGGTGACTGGTTCTGAAAAGTCACCTCCGGGAGGTGAGACTGCTCCACAGATTGTAATTGAGCCTAGTCGATTATCTGAACCAAGTGCCTTCACCCTGCCACCACGTTCATAAAACTGTGCCAGTCGTGAACCAAGATATGCAGGATATCCCTCTTCAGATGGAAGCTGACCCAGACGACCTGATATCTCACGTAATGCTTCAGCCCAACGAGATGTCGAATCAGCCATCAGAGCAACATCATAACCCTGATCTCGGAAGTATTCAGCCATTGTGACAGCCACGTAGATAGATGCCTCACGTGCTGCCACAGGCATGTTAGAGGTATTAGCAATAAGAACAGTTCGTTCCATCAATGGACGACCAGTTTTCGGGTCTTTTAGATGCGGCCACTCTTCAAGTGCCTCAGTCATCTCATTTCCTCGTTCACCACACCCAACATAAACAATGACTTGAGCGTCAGCCCACTTGGCAAACTGGTGTAGGGTGACTGTCTTTCCAGTTCCGAAACCACCGGGAATCGCACCTGTACCACCCTTTGCTAGAGGCATGAAAGTATCAATGACTCGCTGCCCGGTTATTAAGGGAGTGTCCATTCCAACACGATCTTTGAAGGGACGGCCAATTCTAACTGGGGTCCTCTGCAACATTATGACATCATGAATATCGCCATGTTGATTCTTTACTTTACAGATGGTTTCTGTGATTGTGTATTCACCCTTCTTAACAATCTCAACAATCTCACCCTCAACCTCGATAGGGATCAGAATTCTAGATGTGATAATACCAGTTTCAGGCACCTCACCGATGATATCACCAGGTTGAACATTGTCTCCAACTTTGGCGGTCGGATTGAATTCCCATTTCTTCTCCTTATTGAGACCCTCAACACTTAAGCCCCTTGTAATGAAGTCACCTGACAAAGCTCGTAATTCGGGTAGAGGTCTCTGAATGCCATCATAGATTGATCCTAGAAGACCTGGTCCGAGTTCTACTGAAAGTGAGTCGCCCGTGGCTGTTACTGGTTCACCAGGAGCAAGACCAGATGTTTCTTCATAGACCTGGGCTGTAAACTCCTTGTCTCCAACTTCAATGACTTCGCCAATCAGTTGTTCCTTTCCTACTCGTATAACTTCATACATACGAACAGCAGGTATGCCAGAGCACTCGACTACAGGTCCTGCGATGCTTTCAATACGCCCAGTTATTTTGGTCAAAGTTCACATCTCCGGATTTGTTTAGGACTAGATGTTTATCTCGATTCCAACAGCTCTGCGAATCAGCTCTTTTAGCACTGCTTCGTAGGTGCCAGTGGTTCCGTTTCTGTCTGGGATCAGCAATATAACTGGTAGGGGTGACTGGGATAAATCAACTATGGTTTCATCTACCTCAGCAGCCAAAGGTTCAGTAATTATTATGAGGCCCATAGCAGGATCTCTAAAATATTGATACAGGAAGTTACGAGTTTCTTCAGGCGTATCTGGTATGGCACATTCATTCACACCAACCAACCGAAACCCGGTGACCGTATCTCTATCGCCTATCACTGCTATTTTATTACTCGACATGAATACTACCACTGTCGTCGGACTTAGACTCATGCTTAGCTAGGCACTAAAAAGCATTTGGAATTGGCGTTAGAAGATATTTTCTAACTTGTGAATTGAGAGATGATGTCTTGTTCCTCAACTAAGGTCCAACAATACAAGCATTTCAGTTGAATTGGTTTTCGTGAAACGACTTCATACTTACTGTGGATTGGTTCACGTTCTTTGTTAGTTACACATCGCTGGTTTGGACACTTGAAAATGTCAGTGATTGTTTCAGGAAGCTGAACCCTTGTCTTCTTTATTATCTTCGAATTCTCAATCAAATTGATAGTAGCCTCTGGTGCAACAAGGGCAATACGTGCGACTTCTTGATCTTCTAAGAATCGATGTTCGACTTTGACGATGTCTTTCTTTTCAATTTTAGAGCTACTAATGTTCATTGCCAATGTTACAATATTACCGTTTTTTCCAGTGATTCCTAGTATCTTAAGGACTTCTAGAGCCTTTCCTGCCCTGATGTGATCAATTACAGTCCCATCGTGAATTTTGACAATCCTGATTTTCTCAGCCCCAACTTTCTCAGACATGTCCATCACTCGAAGGTCGTCTAGATATATCTCGGTTTTAGACCTTGTGTATGACTACAATCTTGACTGAAAGGCGAAGGTTGATATGGGTAGCTGAAGGAGCACTCCCAGAAGACGGTGATATGGTCTTGGTTCTAGAAGGTCTTGGTAAATCGCTCAACTCTGCTTTGAAGAAACTCTTCGGAGCTGGTGTGATAGACGAAGAGTTAGTGAAAGAATTGGTGAAAGATATCCAACGTGCGCTATTAGTAGCTGATGTGGATGTCAATCTTGTCATGGCGATAACCCAGAGAGTACAAGAGCAAGCTTTAGATGAAACCCTACCAAGAGGGGTTTCCCGTCGTGAACACATAGTTCGTGTAGTATGGGACACACTCGCATTTTTCCTTGGAGAGAAGCCTGTACCTCTAACAATCAAACCAGGAAAGCCCAATCTTGTCATGATGGTTGGTATTCAAGGGTCTGGTAAAACAACCACTATTGGAAAACTTGCACGATATTACCAAAAAAGAGGCATCAAAACGGGAGTAATCTGTGCAGACAACTTTAGACCCGGAGCATACAGTCAACTAAAGCAATTAGCCGAGAAATCGAACGTTCCTTTCTGGGGTGATGAAAATGAGAAAGACGCCACTAAATTGGCAAAGAATGGCGTTAAAGAGATGCAGAAGAAGGGAATTGAACTTATCCTCTTAGATACTTCAGGCAGGCATAAAGAGGAAACTGGACTCATCAAAGAGATGCGTGATATCTCAAAGGGTGTTAAACCTCAGGAGATTGTCCTAGTTATAGATGGTACTCTTGGTCAACAAGCAGGAGTACAAGCAGCAGCTTTCAAAAAAGCCACAGACATTGGATCAATTATAGTAACCAAACTTGATGGTAGTGCCAAAGGTGGTGGTGCACTCTCAGCTGTAGCAGCGACACAAGCACCTATCAAATTCATTGGTGTTGGAGAGGGAATGGACGCAATCGAACCATTTAATCCAACAAAGTTTGCTGGACGGCTTCTTGGTATGTCAGATATCCGAGGGCTAATTGACAAGGTGCAAGAAGCTCAGATTGAGGTCGAAGAAGATGCAGCTAAACGCATCATGAAGGGACAGTTCTCATTGAAAGACATGATGGCGCAGATGAAGCAGCTCAAAAAGATGGGACCCATTGGTAAAGTGATGGAGATGTTAGGCCTCCAGTACAAACTTCCTGAAGGCATGGCTGAGATTCAGGAGGAGAACATGAAACGATGGGAGATCATAATGAATTCGATGACCAAAGATGAGTTGGAAGAGCCTAAACTGATTAAATCATCAAGAATCAAGCGAATTGCAAAAGGCTCTGGAACCTCTCAGAAAGATGTCAGAGACCTTCTCAAGCAGCATGAGCAGATGAAGAAGATGATGAAGCAAATGGGTAAACAGCGTAGAGGTCGGAAAGGCGGCATTCCAGGTTTACCGGGTCTGCAAGGAATATGAACCCCTCATTCTAGAAAGTGATGTTCATGCGGCGCTTTTTCGTCACTTTCGATAGTATTCCAATAGACAAAACTTCTGTAAAGTCTGGACGGAATAGTCCTGAAGTAGTTACAGCCTGTCGGTGCGTCAATGTGGGATTGTTCGTGTCAGGAAGCCTTCGACAAGATGTAATTATATCCTTAGCAATTGGAACTGAAGAAGACCTGAAGGTAGTTTCATTTCCAGGAAACTCGCTGAAAAGGGTCTCACCAGACGAGAGGTCAATCTCATTTTTCCTTCTAAAAGCGATTGAAAAGGTTCAGATTCTCGAGCTCGGAGAGTCATTGATAATGAACAATGGAATTGAGTTAGCACGAGCATCACTTGACGGACTGCTTGACCTATGGGATCATGAGGTTATCCAAGTACCTTTAGTTAGTCCGGAACGGTTCATCCTCGAAACCAATTTTTCAGCCGACAGAAAGGAAAACACACCATGAAGAAAGCTTCATAATATCATCATTGTAATTTTTCAATAGAATCTATCTTTGAGTGTGTTTCTTTGCCTACCAATGTAACTCCTGAGTTTGATAAACAAAGGGTAATCTATGAGGAAACAGAAGATCTCGCTCAGCGGATAGTAGAACTAGAGAAACTCCTATCTCTTGCACCCAGACACAAAGGTGCAGAGAGAATGAGGGGGGATTATAGGAAAAAATTAGCTCTTCTCAAAGCCCAGTTAGAGAAAAAACGCGAACAAGATCGTACTCGTCGTGGCGGAGGCGGTTCAGAAGAGGGAGTTGTCCGAAAGGAAGGAGCTGGACAAATCTGTCTCATAGGTGTCACGAATAGTGGAAAGTCAACACTCATCAATGCAGTTACAAATGCAAATCTGGATGTTGGGAACTATCCTTTCACAACACCGATTCCAACACCAGCCATGTTGATTTTGGAAGACATCAATATTCAGCTAGTAGAACTCCCTGGAGTCTTCGATGGTAGTCACGAGGCAGGGATTGGTAGACAAGCTTTGGCAGTGGCTCGGAACTCTGACTGTATTGCTTTGGTTATAGACCTCTCTCAAGATATTGATTCACAGATGAATATTATACTGAAGGAGTTGGATGCAGCAAGGATTCGTCTCAACAAGGAAAAGTCTGCAGTCAGGATTGAAAGAGTGGGACTCGGAGGTCATATGATCTATGGAGCGCAAAATTATCAGGGGGATATTGAAGAGGTAAAAGAATACCTCGTAGCTCGAAAAATCACAAACATAATTGTCCGAATCCAAAAACCTGCAACCTTCGATCAATTAGTTGATGCCATGGATTCAAGTGTTGCATATGTCCGCGCATTGATTATCGCCACAAAGGGCGACTCAGAAGGGTCTGAAGCGAGATTCAAGGAACTAGAGGAGAAATACAAAGACCGGTTTGACATAGTTCCAATATCTGCAGAGAGAGACGAGAATCTGGATGGGATGAGCTGGTCATTCTACGAGCATCTTGACATACTAAGAGTCTATACAAAAATCCCAGGAAAACAAAGAGAGAACAGACCAATTGTGCTTCCCGAGGGTTCTATCGTGGAAGACGCTGCGCGAAAGGTTCACAAGGAATTATTCGTGGAGAGGTTTCGAGCTGCGGTTATAATCAGGGCTAATGATAAAATCAAAAGAAGAACCGTTGGCCTCAACTATCCTCTCCAGGATGGAGACATTTTGCAGCTAGCCCACAGGTAGGGAATGTTGTTGATAGAATTTCCAAACTTGGTCGTCATTCTTGTGGGTCCTGAGAATCCTGGAAATATTGGTTTTGTCACGAGAGCCTTGGCAAATTTTGGGGTGCATGAATTGAGAATAGTTGGAGAAGACCATCGTCAAGACCAGTTTGCACAGATGTTCTCAGTGCATGCTCATGACATTTTGGATAATGCAGGGGTCTATGATGATTTGGGTTCTGCTCTCGCGGATGTTGATTTAGCGTGGGCTGCAACTGCAAGAGCTGGAAAAAATCATAGTGTGACAAGAGCCCTAGTTCCTCTAACGGAATTACCCGACCCCAATTCCCTAGAAGGACGTACTGCTCTTGTCTTTGGAAGAGAGAGCACTGGATTATTCAATGAGGAAATGGAACTTTGTGATCTTGCATTTACAGTTCCAACCTCAAAGGAATATCCAAGTCTCAATCTTAGTCATGCTGTGTCGATTGTGCTCTATCATCTTTTTTCAAAATACGCTCCTGCGGAACCACGACAGCCCTCGGAAGCTAGAGCAGCAACATTTCAGGAACGACAGCAAGTGTACACGTTCTTTGATGATGTTGTGGACCGATTGAACCTGAAAGAACATAGAATACCGATTGCTAAACAGGTCTTTAGAAATCTTTTAGGAAGAGCCTACATGACCGGAAGAGAGGTTGCTACACTCACTGGTGTAGTGCGACGAATCAGTGAACTCATAAATGAGAGCAAGGACCTCGAAGATCAGAGTCCATAACCCATCTTGCGTTTAAGATCGGGGTCAATCTTGTCAAAGACTATCTTACAGGGTGTGGGCATCTTTGGCGCCGCTTTCTTCAGAGCTGTCATTGCTTGCTTCACGTGTCGCGGGTTCACTCGAATTGTAATCAAGGGCTGCCCAGGTCGAACTCGTGCAGCGATTCCTATTACCTTACCCCATGCTTTTCGCATACCATCCTGTACACGGTCTGCACCTGCCCCGGAGATCATTTTGTTCTCACGAAGGTAATGGTATGGTTTCACGCGCATTCTTAGGTGATAGTTCTGTCTACCTGCAGTCTTGGTCATGTCCCTGTTAGAAGCTACGCGTGCAGCCTCAAGGGCTTGGTGACGAATCTGGCATCTCTCGAGACCAACCAGTGACAACTCTACTGCG
>CAZPWM010000051.1:0-21266 GCA_964590575.1 uncultured archaeon | reverse complement strand
TCTTGCTCCACTTGTCTTCTGGCATCGCACTCGATTAGCGAGAGATGAACTCGAACGGTCTCCCTATTATGGCGATGTTTATGCTTACATCACATATCTTGTGGAATTAGCCGCATCAAGATTTGCTCAAAGAGCACCTGCAATAGCAATAATGGACAAGCTGAAACAAGGTCAAGAGACAAAGGATGCAATGGACGAACTCAAGGAAATGGCAAAAAGTGACCTGCTAGTTCGTCTTGACTATACCTCCTTTGCAAAGGAATTGAGAAAGTCTGGATACGCAAAAACTGTGATGACTATGGAAAAAGGAATCAAAGATCGCGATGTACAACAACTGACAAAAATTTATGATGATTTACTTGTGGATACTGAGTTTCCAAATAGGAGTATGCTACTGAAACAGGTTTCAGATGCTCTTCATAGACTCACCCTGACCCAATTTGCAATAACCTTCGAACAATGGCAAGACCTTTGGACCACCATTAGCCTTCAATTTCCAAAATTAACAAGCGTCTTGAAAGAAACACTCACTCCGCCAAAGAGAAAGATTGTCCGAACTGATGGTCTCACCGTTGTAATCTATACAACAGGGGACTCTCCTGAGTCAGCGGTATTTCTTGAGATATCCGGTGGAACTGATGCATTGAATCTGAAGAACGAGATTGAGAAACAGATAGGAGCGTAATTTTCATTGTCTGAAGTTTCTTCAGGTGCTTCCCATGAACACAGCCTTACAGAAGTAGCTCGACGGACATGGGCGCAGGCTCTGATTGACTTCTATCACCCACCTCTTCCAGAACCAGAGATTGAATACATGGCGGAGGTTGCAAGTTTCTTCTATATCGACTCTGAGAGCTGGATAGTCCATCTCAATACAGCAGGCGTTCCTCTTCACATGGATGCGAATGAAGCTGAACCATATCTACGATCCGTCTGTCATCATGAAATTCAACACTACCTTCTTTGTCCCTTTGATGGAGTTACAAATGGCTTAATGTTCGCAGCAGCCAGAACGAAAGTCAATGATGCGACGGCAATGTTCGTGTGCAACTTGTTCGCGGACATTGTGGTGGACTCCAAACTTTTGAAACGGTATGCAACTTTGACACACGGTCGTATCAATGCGACGATACATGAATCTGCAATGAGGGCTCAGGAACATAGCTCACTTTGGATTTTGATTGTAGCTAGTTATCGCGCTATGTGGGGGTTTCCCATTCCTCCACTGTCAAAGGTCGATCAAAAAACTTCAGAGGCAGCTTTAGCAATCGCTAAAGTAGCTAGAAAATCAATTGATTATGAGAAACGGTGGCCAAAAGCATGCGAGAAGATTGCCGAAATCATTGCGGACTGGATGCCAGAGGATGATGACGAACAATTACCAGGATGTAGCAGTGCTAGTTCTGGAAAAGATGTAGACGGTGATTCTACAAGAGATGTCATAACTATCATGGTTCCTTTAGATGTTGATTCCATGATGGGCAGTCCTATAGAGGTTAGAAACGGGGATTTGGCTCGCAAGTGTTTGCAGAAAGACTCAGCTACTGATTTAGAAGCAGAAATGGAAGACCTAGCTGTGGAGGTCGAGCAACGCGGTGGCAGTCTACAAGACTTAGAGAGTGTCTATATTACTGCAGGTTACGGAAACTCCCGAGAGTCTTGGATACATTTCTGGTACCGAGCCAAAGCTCGAGGTATGTTACGCTTCGAAGTTGAAGCGAGGAAATTCTCTGGACTTACTCCTCTCGCACCTCAGGTCTGGAGAATTGGTGATCCCCTAGAGGAGTTGGACATCGCACAGTCGCTTCAAGCCTTTCCAATACTCATTCCTAATATATCTACACGCAGATGGTTGAAGGTGGCTTCAGAGGGATTAGAACAGTCCAAGTCGCTTCCTGATATGCTCATTGTGATTGATTCTAGTGGTTCAATGACTTGGGGTATGACCACTAAGACAATCAGCGGTCCCTATCATACTGCACTCGTGGCAGCTTTCGCGGCGATGGATGTAGCATTGCAGAAGGGTTCCAGGGTGGCTGCCATCAATTTCTCAAGTGGAAGTAAATCAAGCAAATGGTCCACATCGAAAGCTGAAGTAGAACGCGTCCTTCTAGCCTATCAGGGTGAGGGAACTGTTGCTCCCGTAAAGAAGATTGTTAAGGCATGTGAATCTGCTGAGTCTTCCGTCATGGTGCTTATGATGACCGATGCGGAGATTGCAAACTGGGACAAATTCGTTGAGTCTGTCCATAATCTTACTACCCGCGGCCATAAACTGTTCTTGTTTCACATCAATGGGAATAGTGGGAAGAAGAGTAGGACACAACAAGCTATTGAAGATGCGGGAGCAGTCGTGTATCCAATCAAGTCCGCAAAGGATTTGCCCGGTCTTGTGATTAAAGAAGTGCGAAATGTATATAGCTCGTAGTTTCGGCGCCAGTTCCGTTATGTCCAACCCAAACGCTTATCTCTGCCATTCAATCGCAACGCTAATCACTCGGAGGTTACCGGGTGATTTCGAGGCAGTGATTCCATGTATAAGATCCTCTTCAAACAGGTTCTGAATCCTATCACTAAGATGCTGGTGGTTGATGCACCCGATATAGCTAAGGTGTGCAAACCGGGTCAATTTGTGATGATACGAGTCAATGAAACTGGAGAGCGTTTTCCACTCACTATTGCAGATTTTGACCGTGAGAAGGGAACAATTACTATTGTTTTTCAAGAGGTCGGAAAATCAACAATACTTCTTGGAAGTCTAGAGATCGGTGATGCAATTCTAGATTTTGTGGGTCCCCTAGGCAAACCCTCCCCGACTGACAAAAAATATGGAACTGTCGTTGCAATAGGCGGCGGATGTGGAAGTGCAATTGTGTTTCCTGTCGCCAGAGCCTTCAAGGAGGCTGGTAATTATCTCATCACTATTAACGGCGCACGGAGCATGGACCTTCTTCTCTATCGCGATGAAATGGCAATGATCAGTGATGAAACCTATGTAACAACCGATGATGGTACCTGCGGAACACATGGATTCGTAACCAATGTTCTAGCTGACCTCATCTCTGAAGGTCGTCAGATTGACCTTGTTTTTGCAGTAGGTCCCGTTCCTATGATGAAATTTGTCGCAAAGACCACTAAAGCAAAGGAGATACATACACTCGTGAGCCTAAACAGCATTATGGTTGACGGGACTGGAATGTGCGGAGCATGTCGTGTCAATGTCGGTGGGCAGATGAAATTCGCTTGTGTAGACGGTCCTGAGTTTGATGGTCATGAGGTGGATTTCGACGAGCTTATGGGACGTTTGAATGCGTACAAGGAGCAAGAGGCTATTTCTGAAAAATTGTGGGCTGAAGAACATGGAGGCGCTCTGTGATGTCTGAGAAAGACGGAGAAACCCCATCCAAGAAGCGTGAGAGACCACCTCCAACGAAAAAAGTCCCTATGCCTGAACAGGACCCACTTGTGCGAAACAAGAATTTTCAAGAGGTCGCTCTTGGTTATACAGAGGAACAAGCTCTAGAAGAGGCTGGAAAGTGCCTCCAGTGTCGAAATCCTAAGTGTATCAGTGGTTGCCCAGTGGAAGTTCCAATCAAAGAGTTTGTTGAGCTCGTAAGAGAGAGGAAATTCATGGAAGCTGCTCTGAAAATCAAAGAAACCAACAGCCTTCCAGCAATCTGTGGTCGTGTCTGTCCCCAAGAAACCCAGTGCGAAGCTCCTTGTATCTATGGTATTCGAAACGAACCGATTGCAATTGGTCGTCTCGAAAGGTTTGTTGCAGACTATGCACGGGCACATGGTGAACCACTTCCCAAGCTTCCCAAGAAAAATGGAAAGAAAATAGCTGTTATTGGTTCTGGTCCAGCTGGTTTGACCTGTGCCGGGGATCTTGTAAAGATAGGTTATGATGTCACAATTTTTGAAGCATTTCACAAACCTGGCGGTGTACTCATGTATGGAATACCTGAGTTCAGATTGCCAAAAGAGATTGTCATGTCTGAGGTCGAGTATCTCGAGAAGCTTGGTGTAAAAATCAGATACAATTATGTGGTTGGTAAAATCAGAACCGTTCTTGATTTAATGGAAAAAGATGGCTATAATGCTGTCTTTCTGGGTACCGGCGCAGGGGCTCCCAACTTTATGAAAATTTCAGGTATGAATTTAGTCACTGTGTTCTCAGCAAACGAGTTTCTGACTAGAGTTAACCTAATGAAAGCATATGAGTTTCCCAAATATGATACTCCTATTCGAATCGGATCTCGCGTAGCAGTCATTGGAGGTGGAAATGTTGCAATGGATGCAGCAAGAACATCTCTCAGGCTTGGAGCTGAGGAGGTCAATATTGTTTATAGACGGTCTCGCGAAGAACTTCCAGCTCGCTTGGAAGAGGTACACCATGCGGAAGAGGAAGGAGTCAACTTTCGCCTTCTCACAAATCCTACGGAAGTCATTGGGAACGAGAAGGGTGAAGTCATCGGAATGCAGTGTATCAAGATGGAACTCGGAGAGCCTGACGACTCTGGAAGGCGACGTCCTATTCCTATTGAAGGGTCAGAGTTCATTATTGATGTTGATACTGTGATTGTTGCTATCGGTAACTCTCCAAATCCAATTATTCCACAAACAACTCCGGGTCTTGAGGTTTCTCGATGGGGCACCATAGTCATTGACGAAGAATCTGGAATGTCCTCACTGCCGGGTGTATTCGCAGGAGGCGATATTGTCACAGGTGCTGCAACAGTCATCAGTGCAATGGGTGCTGGAAAGCAAGCTGCTCGTGGGATCCACAAGTACTTGGGTGGTGAATAGTAATTCTAAGGAGCTCAAAAAAAGCTCCTTAGACCTTCATTTTTCTACTACGATCTTGCAGATAATACTGGATTCGTCTACCTCTACAATTTCAGCCTGAAGGCAAAGTGAAGAAGCCAATCTACGAAAATCTTCTTCTTGAAATGTTGTGGCTCTAAAACCATCTTCACATACAATGATTCCATTACCAGTTTCTTCCCAATCAATCGCTCCTAGGAGCCCTTTCTCTGATTGAATTTTGAACCATTCAAGTCTGTGTTCCCAAAATCGATCTGAGTAGCTTGAGAATAGACAGGTTCCACCATCTCTGGTTACTCTGATTGATTCCATTACTAGTTCCTTCGGGTCAATCTTGAAAGCAGAAATCCCATTTTGAATGCAGATAGTTTTGTCGAAGATACTATCACGAAATCCAAGAAACTGAGCATCCATCTGGAACAAATGACACTTTGACATTGTTCGAACAAATTTCTTGGCTAGCTCAAGACTATCCTTTGAAGTATCAATACCCACTATTGTGCGAGTAGGATGTAATAGCTTTTTGAGAAAACGACCATAACCACATCCCAGTTCGAGTACATCATCATTTTGATCAATGTGTGTTAATACATACTCTAGTTCCGCATTTAGGTATTCAATCACCCGCGATGGTGCAACGTCATAGCATTCTTTGAGTCTGTTCGCTGAGAGTCTAGTTGAATAATAATCGTCTGTCACTCCGGTTCCTTTCTCTAAACTATTCTAAAGATGATGAATTTTACGGCTTGAGAATGTATTGATATAGGGAAGCTTCCACAAGAAACCTAGTCCTAATTTGAGCGTGAATGGATATGGAGCAAGATCCAATTACCACCGAGGAAATGCGTATTGTCGAGCTGAATGCTCAATATCTTGGAGTGACTCACAGTATGTTGATGCAAAATGCTGGCCGTGAGGTAGCTCGAGTAGTCACCGAGACCTCGAAGGTTGAAAACAAGCATATAGTAATTCTATGTGGTCTCGGAGGAAATGGAGGGGATGGTATGGTTGCTGCTAGGTATCTCGATGAAGCAGGAGCTGATATTGATGTGTACCTGCTTGGTGACGAGATGAGTGTCCGGAATAAAGACACACTCTATAACTGGGAGATTCTAAATAACCTTCATGACATCCTTGTTTCAGAATTATCCACTGAATCAGCGGTGAAAACTTGCAGGGCTATCAAAGATGCCGATATCATAATTGATGGTGTCATGGGATTTGGTCTTCGTTCAAAGTTAAGAGAACCATTGCTTACAGCTGTAAAAATGATTAACAAATCTGCTGCTAAAAAGTACTCGATTGATATTCCCAGCGGCATTGATTCTGAAACTGGTGTTGTTCATGGAGCTGCTGTAATGGCTGATCATACTATTGCTCTTCATGCTCCCAAGCTTGGAATGGCTAAAGCCAAGGATTTCGTTGGGAAGCTCCACGTTGTTTCGATAGGTATTCCCAAAGAAACCAAATACAATTGCGGTCCGGGTGATCTGCGACCTTTCAAACAACCACGTGCCATCCACTCTAAGAAGGGTGACTTTGGTAGAATTCTAGTTGTCGGAGGGAATGAAGTCTACTCAGGAGCACCAGCACTTACTGGGTTGGCTGCACTCAGGACAGGAGCTGACCTCGTTAGTATTTTAGCTCCAGAACCTGTTGTTTCAGCCATTAGGTCGTATAGTCCAAACCTAATGGTTTCGAGTTTAGGGACTCAGGTTCTACTTCCTGAAACAGTAGAGCATGTCATTGAGCATGCATCAAACAATCATGTCATAGCACTTGGTCCTGGTCTAGGTCTTGAGCAACAGACCAAGGTAGCTGTGACATCAATCGTTGAGCAACTAGTAAAAGCGAGAATGCCCCTTGTACTAGATGCTGATGGTCTTAAAGCCATGGCTTCTTCGGAGCTCAAACTGAATCCTGATCTGACTGTGATGACTCCTCACTGGGGGGAACTATCCATTCTCATGGATGAGGCTTTGGGTGACAATACGTCTCTTTCAAATAGAGTTGATCAAGCAATTGCCTGTGCCAAGATATACAATTCAGTCATTCTTCTCAAAGGTTCGGTTGATGTTATCGCAGAACCTAATGGACGATTTAAACTGAATCGAACTGGAGTTTCAGCAATGACCGTGGGCGGGACTGGTGACGTGTTAACGGGCATCGTTGCTGCTCTGCTAGCAACTGGCAAATCTGCATTTCTTGCTGCATCAGCTGCAGCATTTGTCTCAGGAGTAGCTGGAGAGATGGCTTTTGATGAACGAGGCGACCATATTGTTGCAACTGACTGCATCGAAAACATCCATCGCGTATTTGACATGTGATAGGACAACCTATCCTATGAACGTATGACTGGCATTTCTTCAAGTAGATTCCGCGATATCTTCCTATTTTCCTCATTGATAGGTATCCAGACAATTCCCACATCTGGCTGTCCATAGAGCACCGCCGAATCATCAGGAGCAAGAAGGACAGCTGGAAATCCCAGGAGATCTTCTTCTCCCTCTACAATGATCAACGAATTCATTTCATCGTGAATTGCGGTGTCTATTACAGACCATGCTTCGGGATATATCGCTGCAGCTGGATTGAATATTTCATAAACACGTTCGGCTGAGAACTCTTCCTCAAAGGCACCTCTCTTTGTTATTCCGTCCACGATTATGACCTTTGGTGTAAAACCCTCTTTCAGTATCGTACTAGAGGTCACATCTCCGACTGCAATCACACACTCTGGTGATTCTTCTCGAATCTTACCTACAACACGCTTCTCAGGAGGCCCATCTATTGTAGCGAAAACCTCCCCCTTTGGAGATTTCAAATCAGCTCTACCCTCGAACTGGAGTTCTCTTGGTGGTTCTTTTGTACCTCTAAGGCGTCTTCCTTCCCTGTCTATCTCCCCGAGTCTTATTCTAGCAGATGCTAATTTTCCACCATCATGTGCGCGGACAGGTTTTAGATATTCTATTGTGTCATTTACCCCCATCTTATCTTTTCGAATACTAAGTGCACCTGATTCTATCTCCGTACAACAAGGGCCCTCATACATCACGAAAGTAGTGTCCCCTTCAATTGACAACAACTCTTCAACTTTTGTGATAGACTTGACTGAAATCATATCATCAAGTTTGACCCTTTCAATATGCCTTCTTAGGTTTCGCTTTCTAAGATTAATAGGTTGAATGAGTGCTTCAAGTTCTAGTCCCTGCCCTACAAGCTCACCCCCTGTGACACACGCAATAGGATCTGGCATCTCAGAAAGTCTATCAATCATGACTTGATGACCGATATGAAATCGGTCGAATAGGTTGAGACCCCATGTACCAGACATCTGTATCACACTATTCCTTCAATCATTTGGAACACTTAATATCCTTGTTTAACCTAAGCTCCATATCATACAGATAAGTGACGAAGGTGAAAATTCTAGCAGTTGCTGATGTTCATAGCCCTAGGTACCTCCAAGAGTTTGTAGAAGCTCTAGCTCACCATGAGCAACCAGACATGTTTCTATTTGCAGGGGATATGATAAATCGCGGAGATGCAGAGGAGTACAAGAATGTACTAGACACTATTGAGTTGGCTTTAGGTGACGCATTTCCAATTATTGGTTGTTTTGGAAATGAAGAATATGGCGATGTTCGAAAAGACATCCTTTCAATTGTCGGAGATAGGATGATCCTTCTTGACGAGAAAGCATACATTTTCGAATTAAACGGTCTAAAAGTTGGTATTGTTGGTACACAGGGGTCTCTCGACAAAGCAACCAGCTGGCAGCGAAGAAACATTCCTAGTGTGAAAAGTGTATTTGAGAGAAGAGCCAAGAGAGCTGGAACTCTACTAAAGAAAATGGCTAGTACTGTGGATTACAGGATACTGTTAATGCATTATAGTCCCTGCCTCGAGACTTGTGAGGGTGAGGTTTCCAAAGATTTCTCTTGGCTAGGGAGTAGGAAATTCTACAGCGTCGTTATTGAGCATCAACCTGATCTTGTTATTCATGGACATGTTCACAACTCGACGAAACATGAAGTGACAATAGGCTCCACGCTCATCAGAAATGTTGCCTTACCTGCAGTAGGGTCTATCACTGAGTTGATAATCTGGGATTCACAAAGTAGCTGAAGGATTGAGTATGAGTCCTGTTAAAATTGCAGCCATTGCAGATGTTCACAGTCCACGGTTTCTGAATGATTTCAATATTGCACTCTCTAAATGTGAAAAACCAGACCTCTTTCTGTTTGCAGGTGACATGATTCATCGGGAAAAAGCTAGGGAGTATATCCGTGTGCTAGATAGTGTAGAATCACACTTGGGATCTGATTTTCCAATCCTAGCATGCTTCGGTAATGAAGATCCCGTAGACATTCAAGACGAACTTCATCTCGCGACAAGAGATAGACTCACTTTTCTAGATGAGAGAGCAATCACACTCACTCTAGCCGGTTCACGAATTGCGATTGTTGGGATGTCTGCGGTCAGTGCCGAGCCCCTTGAAGTCCAATCTGACACAGTCACAGAGATGCGAACTATATTCGAGGAACGTTCAACGCAACTCTCGCGATTCCTTCAAGATGCATCTCGTTCTTCAGATTACGTTATTCTCCTGATGCACTTCAATCCGCTTCTCGAAATCAATCCGACTAAATTTTCTTGGTGGGTTTCAAGAGCAGTGGAAAAAGCTCCGCCTGACCTCATTATTCATGGACATATCCATAACTCAACTAGAAAGAAAGTGGAGATAGACGCCACAATCATAATGAACGTGGCTCTGCCTGCAATTGGTTCTATCACAGAACTGAATCTTTGAGATTATTTTTGATGCCCTGTGACTTTCATTGTGGGTTCAAATTTGTAACCATACATAATGACCCCACTCTGTCCGAATTCCTTTATTTTGCGGAAACATGCACGGACTCTCATTCCTATTTCCACATTCTCTGGATCTACATTCACGATCTGAGCCGTGAGCCGACAACCTTCATCTAATTCGACCTGAGCAATCACATATGGTATCTCTAATTTGAAGTCGTCAGGGGCTTGACGGACTATAGCAAATGAATAGATTGATCCCAATCCTTTGAAATGATAATCCACAAGCTTTCCCTTTCTTCTACATGTTGGACAGACCGGGCGAGGTGGGAAAAAGTACGTCTTACAGGTTTCACATTTGTTGCCCTGGATGTTGTAGATTGACTTTATTCGTCTCCAAATCTGTGCTACTCCTTGTTCTGCCATCTTTGATCATCTCCCTAAAATGTGCGCAATAGATGTTGCACCTGTACCTCCGATATTCACTGCGAGTCCTTTCTCTGCTCCTTTGACCTGACGTTTCTCTGCATCGCCACGAAGTTGTAATGCTATCTCGACAATTTGTGCCACACCTGTAGCACCGACTGGATGGCCCCTCGCTTTCAGACCACCTGAAGTATTGACAGGGAATTTTCCTCCTATCTCTGTGATACCTTCTTCTAGCGCCTTTCCGCCCTCTCCCTTCTTAGCTATACCGACATCCTCAGTTAGGATAATTTCACCAATCGAGAAACTGTCGTGAAGCTCGAGAACATCAATGTCCTTTAATTCAAAACCAGCTTCTTTGAGTGCCAATCTTGAGGAGTTCACAACTGCATTCATTGTTGTGATTGATTTTCTGTCATGCAGCGCCAATGTGTCACCAGCCTGTGTTGATGATTCGATGAAGACCGGTGTGTCTGTGTACTTCTTCGCAAGATCTTCTCTACACATTACAAGACCTGCTGCTCCGTCGGTTACAGGTGCTGAGTGAAGTACTCTCAGAGGATCTGCAAGTAAACCTGAGCCCATCACAACTCCAATAGGCACAGCTCTCTGGAACTGAGCCCATTCGTTGTGCTCCGCATTTTTGTGATTCTTCACGGTTGGCATTGCAAGCTGCTCTTCAGTTGTCCCATAATCTTTCATATGGCGTCGTGCCATAAATGCATAGAGGGCTGGAAATGTTGCTCCGAACATTCCTTCCCATTCCCAGTCTGAGGCTACTGAGATAGTGTTCATTGCTTCTGTCTGATTCACGTCACTCATTTTCTCAGCACCGAGGACAAGCATCACATCGTGTTCACCGGATTTGATGGCCATGTATGCCTGCCGAACTGCTGCACCACCACTAGCGCATGCAGCTTCAACACTATAAGCTGGCATATCTCCGAGCCCTCCAATATCTACTGCCTGCGCACCAAGGTGTTCTTGTCCTGTGAACCTACCTGCGCTCATGTTGCCAATAACTAATCCATCAATGTCAGCTCCTCTGACACCAGAATCAAAGATTGAGTACAATCCTGCCTCAAGGGTGATATCTCGAAGGCTTCTATCCCAAAGTTCACCAAACTTACACATTCCAACTCCAATAATAGCTACTCTATTACTCATAGTAATACCTCCATCTTCAACTCTTGATTTTACGTCGATATTTGGCATAGGTTGCGTAATCGACGTATGTCTTTCGTTCAATGTAATCGTCGACAGTTGGAACTTCTCCACGTCGCTCCTCAATAGCGTCCTCAACAGTGATCGAGAATGCATCACTCCCAGCTCCAGAACCATAAGCTACCATGAATATTCTTGACCCTGGTTTTGCAATATCTAGAAGTCTAGCAAGACCGATCATGGCTGAGCCAGAGTATGTGTTTCCAATCTGACGAACTACAAGACTGTCCTCCAATTTCTCTGGAGGAACCTTAAGCTGCGCTCCCATGGCGATAGGGAATTTACCATTAGGCATATGAAATACAAAGTAGTCGTAATCATCGACTGTTGTTTTAGTCTTCTTGAAGAGTGACTTTGCTCCCTCGCCGACATGTCTGAAATAGGCAGGTTCGCCTGTGAAACGAGCACCGTGACTTGGGAAGTCCTCTCCCTCTCGTCTCCAGAAATCTGGAGTGTCGGTTGTGAATGATACAGTGTCCTCAATTGTAGCAATGACATCTTTCATTCCGATTAGGTATGCTGCACCGCCTGCCGCTGCAGAATATTCTAGTGCATCACCAGGTCTTCCTTGAGCAGTGTCAGATCCGATTGCTAATCCCAGTTTAACCATTTTTGACTTAGCAAGGCCCATACAAGCCTGAATCGCTGCTGTCCCAGCTTTGCAAGCAAATTCAAAATCAGCACAGGTCATGTTATAGGAGCATCCGACTGCTTCTGCTACAATTGTGCCTGTTGGCTTGACGGCGTATGGATGTGACTCAGAGCCCACATAGACAGCTCCAATGTTAGTTGGATCAATCTGAGCCCTCTTAATAGCGTTCCTGGCTGCCTCAACTGAAATTGTGGCCACATCTTCATCGGGTCCTGGTACTGACTTTTCAAATACACCAAGTCCCTTTCCTATTCTTGCACTATCTTCACCCCAGACATCTGCAATGTCTGAAGTTTTAATGCGATAGCGAGGCACATATACGCCATAGCCCACGATACCGACCATAGTAATTATCTCCTTAATAAATCGTTAATTGTCGAACACATATACGTCGCTAGTCTACGTACTAATCTTCGAGATGGGTCCAAAGTCCCATAAGAAGTTTATTGTCTGGCTTCCAGAGATATTACGACATTCGCCGAATGCAGTTCTCTGTCTTTGGAGGATGCCGACAGATTGTTTTCCAACTCCCATAATAAATTGCTCGAATAGACGCCGATGATTGTTGATAGTCGGATAGTGATTTGTCGAATTTTCCAAATGTAGACTTGACTAAGCGAGTTGCTTTTGATTATCAAATCCGCGAGAATCACACTGTAGCAATTTTACATAGAATTACTTGAGAATGAACTCAGGTGTGTGTGTGTGTTTAGAAACACGTTCACAGCTTCAAGATCCATGTGAAGGCTTCGTTCTGTCTTCGGTACGGTTGGCATTTGAATCCGATTAGCAATTTCGTCGAGAACCTTCTGTGATTGTCTAGATGCCTCTTTCCTACTAATGTTGCTGAATTCGTCTACATGTTCTATCATAGAATCAAGAAGAAACTTCGAAGAACCTGAGCTGTACTGAGTTGCACTCTTCGGAGCATGTGCAATAATCTCAGGAACTCCTAATAGTTGAGCAAGTTCCCTGAATATGATCTTCCTCTGGGGTGTTCCTTCAGGAATCACCTTCCATTCAATAGGAACAGCGAGTGAAGTGCGTACAAACTGCTGGTCTAGATATGGAAAGAAACTCTCTACCCCATGTACTGCGATTGCTCGCTCGTCACGTTCAATATTTGTTTTGTAGGTTATTGCTACTTCTTTCCAAAGTTGTTCCGATAAAGCGTCAGGTCCTTTCTCAACAAAGGTTCGGACATGTTTTGCATATCCTGCGAATAGTTCATCTGGTCCTTGACCTGATATGACGGTTGTGCAACCTTCAACTGCGGCCTTCCTTGTTGCTAGGTAAAATGGAAGTGCAATCTCAACGTCAATCTGATTACTTGTTTCTATTGAGTAGATGAGGTCTGGAAGAGATTCCCAGATAATTTTAGAATTCAACTCTACCGTATGCAATGGAAGACCCAATCTAGCAGCTGCTTCTGTGGTGGCTGCTTCATCATGAGTTCCTCCTCCTCTCGCTGTCACAAGGAACGTCTTTTCACATCTGTTAGCTGCTAATACAGCAGCAAGAGAACTATCAACACCTCCAGAGAATAAGATGGCACAAGAGGTATCTCTTCCAAGTCTATCAAAAGAATTCAACAACGTTTTTTTTAAAATAGCAAGAGTTTCCCCTCGTGATATATTTGCCTCAGTGGGTTTTTCTAGGGTGGCAAATTTCTCTGAAACGAGGGTTTCCTTCCAAGGGCAAGTGATTCCTTGTCCGGGTTCTAACACATTTACTTCTGTCACACCTATTCTCCAGAGACTTTTTCTCTCTGTCGCGAAGGCAAAGAAGTTCTTCGTAATCCCATAGTAAAGTGCTTTTGTTCCATCCAGTGTTCTCATTAGACTTACACCATTGTTGCCAATAATGACTACAACAGCACCGAATATCTCCAATATGGATGTCACATCGTTTGTATTTTCAGGAGAAGTAAGATCTGAGTTTTTGTCAATGATGAAAAGCTCATCATCTGACCTCTGCAGCGAACGAGGTCCCACAATCAAACAGCGTGAATCATTACTTACAACAGATTGGAATGATTTGCATCTTCTATGCTTCATTGTTTCCGACATTTTTTGAAGCAAGAACTCTGAATCCTCTTTCTTGCTTGAAACAATTAAGCCTGCAATACCTGCCATTATTTTTGCACTTCATGAAGCATGACTTGCTTTACACCAGTAATTCCTTGCAGGCGCTTCTCCAGTTTGCTAACATCAACATTCAGCTGCTTGGGTGTGAAATAACATTCGTAGAAACATTGGTCAGCAGCTTGGCAAATCCCACTAGTAAACAGTATATCTTCCAAACCGACCTCCATAAAGACCATGGTCAGTTCTTCAAGAAAGCTCTTGCTAAGCTTTTCAATGACAAGCTTGAGATACATCACACTACTGCTATCAACAGGATACATTTTGACGTTACCATCCTTGACAACGAGAATTACCAGACCGTATTGTTGACCTATCTTGTCAACAAATTCTGCTGGCAGAGTGATTGTATCACCTTTCTCGATTTTTAGTACCCTTGCCTGCGTCATGTCACCCTTACTCAATCTCTTATGCCTCCGGAGAGTCAGCTGCCAAGATACCTAGTGATGATTATATCTCTTGTGGGCGTGGCTAATATTCAATTTCCTCGCCGAAACCAGCTCCGGATTTTCATTAAGGCGTCACTTTCTGGTTTTTCCACAACTCGAAGAGCCCATTTAGGATCATCTGTACTAGAATACTCAAGAAAAGCTACTTCTCCATCAGAGCGAACTTTTTCCATTTCTTGCAATCTGCCATTTAACCATGCTTTCTTTGAAACAGGCATTCGTGCTGTCGCCATGTCAAAGAGTGCAGGATGCAGGTCAAAGATGAGTGCTCTTTCCTTCATGTATTCAAGAACACCTTCTTGAAGTGCTTGACTGATTTTTTCCCGGTCGGTGAAGAAGGACGCTCCTACTGACATGTTAGGATATTTCTCTGGAATATTTAATGCAAACTTGAATGATCGATTGAATTTAGAAAGATGCGTGGCTGCATCAAGGAAAAGGATAGTTTCTGGCTTACCTTCGAAAACATCTTCTGAAATATCCAATTCAGACTCGCTCAAGGCTTCTTCCTGCTCCATTATAGACTGAATCAACTGGTCTGTGACAGGTGGAAGATCACCATCCTCGATGGTTTCTACTGATTCATAGGAAAGTGATTCACTCTCCCAACTCTCTTCCTTTTTCCCTTTCTTCTTATCTTCTTCCTTTTTCTTGGGCCGTCTATGGGGAGGAATGTACCCTATCTCCTCAACAAGGTGTTGTAGAACTAGGGGAAGGAATAGATCATAGAGAGTTCCACGAGTATTAAGTATAATCAACACTGGTTTGAATGATGCGACAGCCTCGACGAGACCTGAGTTAAAATCAGGAGATTCGTCGAAGAATTGCTTGAGTTTCTCTTCGGAATATCCTTTCTTCACTCGCTCGGTCCATTCTACATAGACATCCTTGACTTCCTGTTTTCTCCGGTCTTTTATCAGGCTCATGAACTTACCCAAATATCTGACGCCGCGGGTTACTGCTGTGGCAGGACTGATGAATACAGTCATCATCCCCACAGCCTCACCTGCATACTCGCTCGCCTCTGTACTTCGGATTTTACCCATAACTTCTTCTGTAAGAGATGGTGGTCCTAATTTCTCTACAAGAACTTCAATCATCCCTGCGAAGTCTTCAAATGAGGCATCCCCCGGACCAACTTGTTCACCAACCGGAGATGCATCAGAGAGCACTTCCGCAAACACATTTGGTTTCTTGATGAGCCAATCAAGAGGAATCCGCAAAGAAGCATATTCTTGAAGCCATTGTCGGTCAGATTCTTTGGGTCCAAAATAGAACTTTGATGAATCAGGGAAGAGACCATCGAAAATCTCCATGAATTGGTCAAAGCCTTTTTTCGTACTCAGACCCATCTCTTCCTTTTCCATGGCATCAATAACGAAAACAAGACCGGTTTCTTTAGATTTTGCCATTCTTGCCATTGTTAACATGACTTGTTTTGGTGAGAGGTATAGGAGATCACTTTCCGCAAACGGTGCATCAAAGAATGAGAAAATGCCCAAGCGTCTCCAAGGTTTCTTGGACAAGTTGGCGTTGGCAAGGTGCGAGAACCATTCATACCCGCGTTTGTATCTTGGAATTGATTCATCCTCTTTCTCTGAGTACGCCATATGATACACCTAAGGGTCGAATTTTCTCTACCCTCGAAGGCTGTTTACTTCGCTGTTGAAATAAAGCTATTGTAGCTATCAATCTGCTCTCACGGCTAGAACTGCAAGAACAAGGGCAACTGCAATAATTCCTACAACGAGCATCGGTCGCCAATCAAAACCAATTCCACCTGGAGAATTGGGGTCCTCTGATGATGAAAGGATGCTGAGTGCTCCATCCTCGAATTCAGCCATGTTTAGCATTTCACACGCATATCCTGAATAGATGAGTTTGCCACTGCTTATTCCAGGAACAAGAGCAAAACTGCCGTCCTGAGATTGACAATTCAGAATGAATGATTCAGCTGCTGTAATATTGAGATTAGTGAGTGTAACGAGAGCTTCCATTGCTTTAAGACCATAGTAAGTGCTGATGAGATTAGGATCGTCTGTGCCATTACCCTCCTCAAAACCCCCGATGAGTTTTGGTTCTTCATTGTCTAGAACTTGACGTGATCGTAGCCAAGTCTGAATGTTTGCAGTACCGGGCACTGCCGCTACAGGGTCCAATGCTTTGTATGCTAGTACTGCTGCGGCTGTGGCGGTGACCCCTGGTCGGTCTGAATTAGGATCAAGCATGTATGCGACACCATTCTTGCAGCTCTCAATCCACTCAACTGTTGCAGTTTCGTTCTGCAGCCAGCTCCAAGCATTCTCCAATGGGAACATCGTGTCGATTAGTCTGATAGACATTAATGCATAGGCTGTCGATAATAAATCTGGATCTGCACCTGCTTCATTACCAAAACCCCCAGAAGCTGTTTGTGTCTTATTTATCCAGAGAAGATTTGCGGTCGCATTGATTTGAAAGTCTTCTGTACCGGGAATACCAGTTTGTGCTATTAGAATCTGCCATGTGGTGAGACCTCTATAGTTGATTCCATTTGTAACCGGTCCTAGCAAGTAATCCATGAACCCGCCGTACCTTGGTTCATCATCTTCATCACCCGAAGTCCATTGATGATCTTCCATAAAATCCATTACTGCTGTAATAGCGATTGGCGGAGGTCTATTATTAATAGTACCCACTTCATTCATGATAGTGATAGCACCATAAGTTGGATCGATACGTGTCACTCCTTCGCCTGGGATTGTATATCCCCCTCTGACAGAGTCATACCTGCTATTCATATATGACATAAGAGAGTCATAACGACTTGCCGCTGCAACCGGCTGCGCCGTGAACGCAAGCAGTACAAAGGTGAATGCGAGTGTGAATGCTATGACTTTGACCCTTTTCATAATGGCATCACGGTCAATCTAAATGTCGCTGAGGTTCGCCTCAGCGCTTTGAGCATCGGAAAGGAGCGCGGTTATTAACGTTTCCCCACAACAAAGGATGTACTAGCGATTGAAGGCTAGAAATCATTACGCGTAACCGATAGGGCCTCTCTGCATCTTTCGGATATATGAATACGCAGAGTCTGCAGCAATTGCGCCGTGCCCAACAGCTACAACAATCTGTTTCATCGACTCAACAACGTCACCAGCTGCGAAGACTCCCGGTACATTCGTTGATTGCTTCGAACAAACAAGAATTTCTCCACGTTCATTTGTTTCAACACCAATACTCTTTGCAAGAGCGCTCTCTGGATTGGATCCGAGAGCTATGAATGCACCATCCACAGATAGTATTCGTTCTTCTCCAGTATTCACGTTTTGTAGAAGCAGCGCGTTAACAAGATCGTCACCCCTGATTTCCTTGACAAGAGTGTTCCATAATATCTCCACACTTGAGTTGAAAACATAATCCTGAACGATTTTCTCAGCCCTCAGTTCATCTCTTCTATGAATCAGATAGACTTTGCCAACGACTTCTGAAAGATATAATGCCTCGGTGACTGCTGTGTTTCCGCCTCCCACAACAGCAACAGTTTTGTCACGAAAAAGTGGTCCGTCGCAGGTGGCGCAGTATGAAACTCCTCGGCCTGTAAGCAGGTCTTCTCCAGGTACATTGAGATGTCTGTGTCCCCCACCTGTTGCGAAGATTATCGCTTTAGCACGGTAGACTCCACGTCGCGTATCGAGGAGAAAGTCCCCCGTATCTCCTTCTTTTTCTACGTTCTTAACCTCAGTGATTTCCTTGATGAATGCTCCACATTTCTTGACCTGCTCCTTCATTTTGTTCGCAAGGTCCAATCCCACAACAAATGTATAACCAGGATAGTTTTCAATACCTGGGCTCGTGGCCTGAGCTCCTCCTAGAACCTTCGATTCCAATAACAGCGTCTTAAGCCCATATCGCGCTCCATAGATGGCTGCTGTCATTCCCGCAGGACCGCCACCAATAACAATCAATTCCCAGTTCAAGTCCTCTGTCAATATACTGTCTCCGTCTTTTGGTCCTAGGTATTGTATTCTGGATTCTTGATTAAGGCTTAATCTTTCTTTCCTGTGCGGAAAGACATCCCAAGGTAGTCGAGATTCTCTACTGATAGTTCACTTTCAGGTTTAATCTCCAGCCATTTGATCGGTTTCAATAAATCTGAAATCCTACTGAAGGTCACCTCTCTTATTGGGAGGGTTCCCCGTTTCATTAGATAGGCTGCTTTTCTGAATCTTTCGGGGTCATAGCTGAAGATGTGTGCAGGGCTAATCAGAAAAACCGCATCGACTACCTTTAGTCCATCCCATGGCCATGCAGCATCATTGAAACCTTCTATAATTACAATGTCTGCAGATTTCTCCACTTCAGCGAGAGATTGTGTTGCATGCTCTTCAAAATTCAATCTTTCAAATTCTTGTACTTCTTCAAGATTGTTGACTGAGAGAATTCCTGCATCTTTTGTTAGCATCCCTACTTCTTCTTGGCTTATTATCAGACGCTCTTCTTCCACGATTTTCTGTGCAACTAAAACTGTTGTGTCAACTCCTGTTGCATCTGGTCTACTAAACCGTTCTAACGTGAGTATTGAACTTGATCCTGCTAATCCCAATGTGTTCGTCAGATTCTGCAACGGTCTTTCAACTCTCATTGGAACATACAGACGATGAACGGGATTAGCTAGCTGAATAGGACTCTTGGGATTCAAAAACTTCCGAACGTGTATTGCATCCTTTGAAGATAATACTCCGCTTAGTAGACAGTTTTTCGTGTGCTCGTAATTGTACCAGTAGTTATGTCCACTCAACGGCTTGAAGTACTCTATAGAATGACCTTCCTCCAGTAGAGCTTTACTCAATTGAATTGCAAAATGCGTCTTCCCTGAATCGAAGCTTTTCATTCCGACAAGTAAGACACGTCTGGTCAATTTGGCGAACTCCGGAAAAAAAGAGATAAGTGGAGCCTTGCGGCTCCAATGTTTTTGGTCTAGTATCACATCATTCCAGGCATTCCGCCCATTCCACCAGGCATGCCACCCATACCACCAGCACCCGCTGGTGGACCAGCAGACGCTTTTGCAGCGATGACATCATCAATCCTGAGGATCATCTGTGCTGCTTCAGCAGCAGAGCGGATTGCTTGACTCTTGACTCGAGCTGGTTCAATCACACCAGACTTCATCATGTCAGAGCTCTTGCCATTCATCACATCAACACCGAACCAGATACCGGTTACCTTGGAATGGTCCTTGTTCAGGTCAGCGATTATGTCAATGGGATCATGACCACCATTCTCAGCGAGTGTCTTAGGAATTATCAGTAGTGATTCCGCAAATGCCTCTATAGCTAGCTGCTCACGGCCGCCGACTTTGTTGGCATAACTTTCCAGTCTCCTGGAAATCTCAGTTTCTGTTGAGCCACCACCAGCAACGTAGGTTGAATCTTCTACAACGTTCCTTACGACACAGAGTGCATCGTGAATCGCTCTCTCTGCCTCGTCAACAACGTGCTCTGTACCACCGCGAATAACGATTGATACAGCTTTTGGATCCTTGCAGTTTCTGACATAGACGAGCTTGTCATCACCAATCTTGACCTCTTCGACGATTCCAGCAGAACCCAAGTAGGTCTTATCTAGCTCATCCAGACTTGATGCGATCTTTGCGCCTGTAGCCTTTCCAAGCTTCTCAAGAGTGCTCTTCTTTGCTCTGCGGATTGACATGATTCCAGCCTTGGCTAGGAAGTGCTGTGCGACGTCATCGATTCCTTTCTGACAAACAAGAACGTTTGCACCAGATGCAACAATCTTGTCGACCATCCTTGTAAGCATGTGTTCTTCCTCATCAAGGAATGCCTTAATTTGCTCTGGATTATCAATCCTGATTTCCGCATCGAATTCGGTCTTTTCAACCTCTATAGCTGCGTCGACTAGGGCAATCTTTGCTCCTTCGACCATTCTGGGCATTGAAGCGTGAACTATTTCCTTGTCAATTACCATACCATTGACAAGCTCGGTTTCGCCTAGGCTTTTGCCCTGTTTCTTTATGACCTCAATCATCTCGATGTCAGCTTTGACTCCCCCATGAGACTCCTCAGAGATTTGTAGGATTGCATCCACGGCAATCTTTGCAAAGTGGTCTCTTGAACCAACAACTGATTTACTGTTCATTGATGTTGCAGCAATGCCAGTCAAAATCTTCTTGTCCATACCTACCATCGATACAGCAATGTCCTTGAGTATCTCTGAGGCTTTTTCGGCTGCTTTCTGATAACCGCCAACAATAATGGTTGGGTGAATCTTCTTTTCCAACAAATCTTGTGCTCTCTTCAGGAGCTCACCAGCTAAGACGACGGATGTTGTAGTGCCATCACCGGTTTCCTGATCTTGGCTCTTCGCCACTTCCACGAGCATCTTTGCGGCTGGGTGCTGTACATCAATCTCTTTCAGGATTGAAGCACCATCGTTTGTGATGGTCACATCTCCCAGACTATCCACGAGCATTTTGTCCATACCTCGTGGGCCCAGAGTGGATTTCACAGCATCAGATATGACTATACCAGCCATGATGTTGTTGCCTTGTGCGGATCTACCGCGTGTTCTTGAAGTACCCTCCTTAAGAATTAGGATGGGTGTTCCAGATAACTGTCCTGACAATTTTATGTTCCCCTTGTGGTTTGCTTCAGTACCATTCATATTCCTAGAATAGAATAGTGTACTGTTCATTATGCAAAACTGTACATGCACTTCGGCATATAC
>CAZPWM010000050.1:0-21531 GCA_964590575.1 uncultured archaeon | reverse complement strand
TATTCCACCCCTACTCAACAGAAATTCTTTCACTTTGGACAAATAGTCTATTTTGATATCTTTCTTTGAAATTTGACCAATTTTGTCCCAGGATGCAACTTTGTAGTCTTTATTGTACACAGAATTTTCTAAGAAAACCTCCTCCGACCTGATGAATTCTCGACCAGAAACGAAGAACTTGAATCCATTATCAGTCGGTGGATTGTGGCTGGCTGTTATAATAATAGATGAAGAAATTTCATTAATGGAGCTATAATATGCCACAGTGGGCATAGGTGCAATACCCAAGTCCACCACATGAGTTCCTGTTGAGAGTAATCCTCCAATAAGAACACTTCTCAACATCTCTCGTGATGTTCGAGCATCGACGCCAACTCCTACAACTCCTCTTCCATCAAGAAATGAACCAAGTGCTCTCCCAAGGCCAAGTGCTAAATCGGGGGTTGATTTCTCAATGATAGATCCTCTGATGCCGGATGTGCCAAACAGTTTCTGAGTCAATTTTCATCCCTCTAACTATGTGGTAGTGCCAAGTCCACAATATCTTTTGCTGCTTCACCCATTCTCAATAGGCTATCCACAACTAGGACTTGTGTTTGTGGCTGTCCATTTGGAGTAGCTACGATATGCTGTCTAAGTTTTCCTGTTTCGGAAATCAAATCTCTTTCAGATTCAATAACTGATTGCACCTTTTTTGTATTAAACTTGAACAAGTTGTTGACCGCATCTGAGAACATTTCACATACTTTTTCCACGATAGGTTCAATCTTTTTCTTCAGAGAAGCCTCGATGGGATCCTCAACTCTCCGCGCGATATCAACAGCCAAGTCTGCTATTCTCTCAATATACTGTACTGCAAGCCGAAAATCAAGGGCTTCAACTGGTGTGATACTCATCATTTCGCTCATTCTGGGGTATTGAATTGCAGATCTCAATTCCCGGACAATAAGGAAAAATAGACGGTCAACTTCCTCATCTCGCTGCACAACTTCATCAGCTAGGTCTTTTGCACCTGCAAAAAAAGCTGCCATTGAATCACTAATCATTCTGGATGCGATGATATGCATTCTACGCATAGCGGTATTTACGGGCAGAGTTGCGGGGTCTACAAGACATCGCACTACTATCTGACGGTCGTCCTCTTCAGTGACCTCAAGGGCTACAAATCGCTTGATTATCCGCTTCAGGTCATCTCTTTGACTATTTGTGATGGGTTCATTGCTGACAATACGAATTTCGTCAAAACCAAGCAGATACCTACTCGTTATCTCCCATCGTAGGTTCTGTTCTATCTGCGCAGTAGTTGTTCTTCTTTCTCCAGCCTTTGGAAGGCGCGGATCGACAATCAGACAACCATCTTCACGTTCTGCAACTACAACAGGGTCTCCTTTACTCAGCTTTTGTCGAACCACCCAGTCTTTTGGTAGTATTATCAAAAATGAACTTCCATTTTTCCCACCAGTCTGCTGGAGTCTCCTGATATTGACCATATCCTTTCACCTTACAAAGAAGAATACTAATTGAATTTCATGTAGGCGGCTTATTACATTTCCCGCAGGTACTTTCTCTCCTTAATTACCATTCACTATAGATGATGTTTAAAACAGGAAACTCGTACCACCTTAATCGGTGGCCAATTGACATCTTCAATTCGACGCAATGTACTCAAGTTGTTAATCGAGTCAGGACTCCAAGTAGCCCCTGAAGCATTAGACTACATTCTACACCTAGCCACTCCTATTGAAACAGTCAAGTCAATTATATTTGCTGACGAAACCATAAAACATCCTCCCGTGCTCTCTCGTTTCTATGTGGAATCACTTATCGAAGGACAGAGTTCTGATACAATACTTGAAGAAGCAGCTGAGATAGTTGTCAAAGAACCTGAAATAATTCCTCCTGAAACACTACTACCAAATCCTATGTCCGATGATGACATAGAATGGTCATTTCGTATAGAAAAAACCCCCAGCTCTGAGCAGGTTGGATCAGAAGGAACAGTAGACGATTTCTTAGCCCTCTTTAGAGACCGGTTCAATCGAATCAAACGAATATACATGAGTCGAATTGACACACAGAATGCGGTATCCCCACAAATTGCCAAGATAAGAAAGGATTCAGCAAGGCAGAGGAAAGCAATGACCAAGGAGGGTATGCGTACATCAAGCCGCACAACCCAGACAGTACTTGGAATTGTAAAGAACAAGAGCATATCTCAGTCGCGAAATGTGATTATTGAACTGGAAGATGCAGAAGAATCAATAATCTGCATAGTCCCTACTACTAGAGATGGTCTGAAGGGACAACAACTCTCAGAAAAGGCAAACTCCTTACTTCTAGACGAAATTACTTGTATTTCTGGATTCGTTGATGATGATGCTAGGATGATTGCTGATGATGTCATCTTCCCTGATATCCCAACTGCTCGAGAAGTAGGCCGAGCTAAACGAGACGTCTTTGCGGTCTTCATATCAGACATCCATTGTGGAAGTAAGGAATTTCTAGAAGATGAGTTTGACCAATTCATTAGTTGGTTAAATGGGCATGATGTTGATGAAGAGGACAAAACCATTGTAAAACAAATCAGATACATCTTCATTGCTGGTGATATGGTAGATGGGATTAGTGTTTATCCCTCACAGAGAGACGATTTGGCAATCACGAGCATCTATGACCAATATACGCTCATTGCAAGCAAGTTAAACAAACTTCCTAATCACATCAAGATTTTCTGTATCCCTGGTAATCACGATGCAACTAGACAGGCTCTACCTAAACCCCCAATTTCAGAGGAATTCGCGAAACCGCTATACAATCTTGGAAGCCAAATCACAATGTTGGGTGATCCGAGTCAGGTAATTGTTGAGGGTGTGAATGTTCTGATGACCCATGGTGACAGCTTAGATGATTTAGTAACGAGTATTCCCGGAGCTTCATATACCGAACCTGCTATGCCAATGAAAGAACTTCTCAAAAAACGTCATCTCGCACCGATATATGGGGGGAAGACCGAACTTGCTCCTCTGAATAGAGACTGGATGGTGATTGACACACCTCCCGATGTAGTGCATTTTGGTCATGCTCATCACAATGCTGTTGACAACTATCGTGGCGTCCAAATCATCAACTCAGGAACTTTTCAATCCCAGACCGAATTTATGCGTAAACAAGGAGTCATACCAACTCCTGGCATTGTCACGTTTCTGAATCTTAGAACTGGTGCACCTGATGTGAGATTCTTCTATGATATGTCCACGTAATAGTCGGATACGAGCCATTTCAGTCAAGAATATCCTTAGCTACCTTACTGAGACGAATATCATCATCCAAAATGACCCCAATCTGACTCTTGCTTACAGCCAGCTTAATTTTCTTCGTTCTTCCATAGCGGCCCTTTGAGATCACTGTAGTATTGATCAGACCTAACATATCCAGTTCCGAAATTAAATCGGAAACACGCCTTTGAGTCAATGTGTCTAGAGAAAGGGATTTTGCTATCTCAGAATAGATGTTATAACACTCACCAGTGAAGATATCTCGCTGTCCTTTACTCGTCAAAACGTATACTGCGAATAGAACAGCTTTCGACTGCATTGGAAGGGTCTTCACAGTTTCAGTTATTGTGTCACGTTCAATAACCTTCTGTGCCTCACGCACGTGATCCTGGGTGACCGCTTCATCCCCTCTTCTCTCTGCAAGCTCACCTGCTGTTCTTAACAAATCGAGTGCTCTACGTGCATCTCCATGTTCTTGAGCTGCCAAAGCCCCAACCAAATTGATTACTCCCTCATCGCCAATAGCTGTCTTGTTGAAAGCTAGCTCCACTCTCTGTTTCAAAATGCCCTTAAGTTCTACAGCATTGTAGGGTGAGAAAATTACCTCTTCCTCCCCTAGAGTTGACAAGACCCTTGGGTCGAGCATCTCCTTGAATGTTAAGTCATTACTTATCCCTATAATCGATATTCTACTACTCTCTAACTCTCCATTCATTCTAGTCAAACCATAGAGAATATCGTTACCTTGACTTACATCACGTTTCAATAAACTGTCAACTTCATCAAGTACCACTGTAAGGATATTCGTTTTGGAGTCTAACTTGTTCTTCAAGACCTCTCGAATCTCATCTGTAGGGAGTCCGGTGAACGGGACCTCAGACCCATCAGGCATGGTTGCATCCACTGCGTCACACAATCGTTTCAATACTCTATAGTTGGTCCCGACTATCCTACAATTCACAAAAGCTGTCAAAGGTGCGTTTATTCCACTCTCTTCGGCTTTCTTCACTAGCATATCAAGTACGTATCTAGCCACCACAGTTTTTCCAGTACCAGTCTTCCCGTAACAGAGAATATTGGAGGGCGGAGCCCCTCTGAGCGCCGGTCCTAGTATGGACCCAATTCGACTCATTTGGTCATCTCTATATGGAAGACTCTCAGGTACGTATGTGGGTCTCAACGCAGTTCTATCCCTGAAAATCGCCTGGCCTTGCAAGAATTTATCAAACAGTTTATCGAGCGGTTTTTCCATCGAAACATCTACTCCAATCCGAACCTGACGTTAATCACACCTACCTAGAACATAAATATTTCCATAAGAACTTAAGGTAAGTTCCAATGGATTTCTACTGGAGCCTATGGAGTACATGGAACTCATAAGAGTGGGTATTACCAACGGCTGTTTCACGTACAAACCACACATTTCATCAGTACAGACTTTGGTTCACTCATAGAATAAAGCATCAAATAGGTGGAATTCTTGCGTCTAAGAGATCTTGAGATTACACTTGAATCAATAAAGCGGTTAGAGGAGTACGACGTATCTCTAGAACAGTATCCAACCCCTGCTCCTATAGCGGCTTCTGTTCTTTATGCAGCACAAATGGAACACAGGGATATCAAAGATAGAATAGTGTGTGATTTAGGTTGCGGTGACGGAATCTTCGCCATCGGAGCAGTACTCTTGGGCGCACGCAAGGCAATCGGAGTTGATGTACAAACCAAAGCCTTAAAGGCGTCTCAAATGAATTCGCAATTGCTCGGAATAGAAGACACCGTAGATTGGGTTCTGGGGGATGTTTCCTCCTTCCAACTATGTAGTCGGATAGACACCGTGGTAAGTAATCCCCCGTTCGGAGTGAAAAATCGGGGTGCCGATTTGAGATTTCTGAAAACGGCTATCTCGATTGCTGATGTGACATACAGCATACACCTCGCTGGTGATAAGAACAGGGTTTTCTTGAGCAAAGAGATAGAGAAGCTAGGAGCCACAGTGACACAGCTTGAAACATTTCAGTTTCCAATTGGTCGACTGTTCGAGTATCATAAAAAACCTAAACATTTAGTGGATGTAGACCTGTATCGCATATGTGTCGAAGAGCGTGAATAGAATGGCAGATGTAAAGAGCGGCGATATCGTAGTGCCTGGAGATCAACTGTGTGTCATCGAAGAGTTGATGCCAAGTTTTGGTACGTATGAGAAGGATGGTATTGTTTATGCCGCTTCTCCTGGGCAAGTTGATATGAACCTAAAAGAACGCAGCATCAGAGTGATCAGTCCTGATGGCGAAATGAAACTAGCCCTTCCGGTACAAGGTGATATCCTCATGGGAAAAGTTACTATTGTATTTGATCAGCGTGCTGAAGTTCGAATTGCGAGGATTAACGAAGAGGATTATTACAGTGGTCTTGTAGGTGAATTGCACATAAGTAATGTAACACGGAGATATGTGAAAAGTATGCAAGATGTACTCAAACAAAATGATATCGTTCGTGCCGCAGCTCTTAACACACATGATTTTCCTGTAAAACTAACCCTTGTGGGTCCTGAACTTGGCGTTGTGTTTGGGGTATGTACAAAATGTGGCAATCCCCTGACGCTCACTACACACAACAACATGTTCTGTCTTCGATGTGAGAATCGAGAAACTCGCGAAGTCGCTAATGACTATGGACTGAGATTTGGTCTTGAAGCAAGACCCGATTTGGCACCCCGCCGACGACAATATGAACGCCGAGAGTACGACCGTGATGACCGTGGAGACCGCAGTGGTAGACGCTTCGATGGTCCCCGTGGAAGAGGCGATGATCGCCGTAGAAACGATAGGAGACGCTAAACATGAAGCCAAGAACTATTGAACATACTAAATTTGAAATTAAATTTGAGATTGGTGGGGAAGGACATTCATTCCCAAACTTGCTTCGTAAGACACTCTTGGAAGAGCCTTCAGTGGAGTTTGCTGGATACAACATTGAACACCCACTACTAGCTAGCCCAATTCTAACACTAAAGACAAAGAAACGTCAGTCTAATGTTGTTCTAAGAGAAGCTCTTGAGAAGATGCTTGCTAGAACTGAAGAGTTCCGTAAGAAATTCAAACAAGCAGTATCAGATCATAGTGTTGATTGAACACTATCAAACGGTGGCCTTTCATATGTGGGAAGCCTTTGTTCAGCATGAATCCGTTGAAGAAATCATGAATGATAAAGGGCTCGCAAAAGTGGGTGATGGCATCATCAATCTCTGTTATTCTTTGACTAAATCTAGAGTGCTTGGTTATGCCACTGGTGAAAAAGTTCGAGACAGTGTGCTAGCTCAAGCAATTCGTGCAACAGAGGTCTACAGACATATATCACGTAGAACAGATGTTGGAAAGGCTGCAGATGCCTATGAAGCAATTATAGCTTATTTGTGGATGACAGGTAAAATCACAGTCCAAAGCGCTGTCGATGCTCTCGCTCAAACACTTCACATAGACACTAAGACCAACAGGAAAAAAGAAGGTGAAATCGCAGCACAAGCATTCCAACACTTTCTAGAACAACATATTGGTTCTTTGCCTTGATTCAGAAATGTTCGTTGTCGCAATGCTTAATTGAAATTTTAACGCTGCAGCGGATAAGTGAACATCGCATGGAATTCTGTGACAAATGTAGCGCAATGATGGTTCCAACCACAGAAGATGATGGTACTAGAGTCCTGAAATGTCGAAGCTGTGGGCACACTAAAGAAATCAAAGGAAGATTGACAGTATCTCAAAACATAGAGAAAACACCACGTGATAAGATAATCGTTGTAGAGGATGATTCCATTCCTATGCCCATAACTAAGGAAACATGCCCCAAATGCGGTAACAATGATGCCTATTATTGGACAGTCCAGACAAGAAGAGGGGATGAAGGTGCAACAGAGTTCTATAGATGTACATCTTGTAAGCATACTTGGCGTAGGTACTAGGCACTGACAAATTTATAGCCGTCTAGATACTGCTCCCTAGGTGACCTATTGTTAAATTCCTCCTATAGACTGAATGGTGTAACAAATTGACCGAAGAGAAAAGATTCACCCCTCGAAAACCATCAAAACTCACCACAATACGAAACCTCTCTGCAGATACAAGTGGTCCTGTTAGAATAATGGGAATTGTTGTAGACGCAAGTCCAGGACTTGCGGTTATCCAAGACATATACGATGATGATGTTAAAAAAGCAGGTAAGATTCAAGTCATTGTTGAAGCTTCACTCGAGCTGAAAAAACGATACCTATTCATCGGGGAAGTCACTGAGAAGATTGTCGATGATGGAAAAGAGCTAAGATTGAATGCGTCAATTGCTCATGATATCGATACTTTGGATGTTGCACTCTTTAAGGAAGTCCAAGATATGGAGGGAAAAGTAACTAAAACAATGAGTGAGTGAGGAATGAATTATCATGTTTCATGCAACTCTTGACAATAGCAAGACATGGAAACAAATAGTTGATGCTCTGGCAACACTGCTCACAGAAGCGCATTTCCTAATCACAAAGGATGGCATCTCACTGATTCAATATGACTCATCCAGAGCAGCTATGGTCGACCTCTTTCTTCCTTCAGATATTTTCCAAGAATACAACTGCAAAGGCGAACATGAGATATGCCTAGGATTAGACGAGCTCGGAAAAGTGAGTAAACGTATGGCTGGTGATGATAAATTAGAATTTGATCTTGACAAATCTCAAAATCGTTTTGAAATTAAGATGATAGGTCAAGCTGAACGGACATTCAAAATTCATTTACTTACTCCGCCAGAAGAAAGGACCCAGAAGATAAGTCCAACATTTGAAATTAGGGCTGAAATGTTTTCTGACTCATTCAAACAAGTCGTAAAGGATATTGGCGTTGTTTCAAATCATATGAAAATTAAAGCTACAAAGGAATCGCTAAGTTTTGGAGGAGAGGGTGATGTTGGTGAAGCCGAGGTTTCTTTGAAACTTGGAGACGACTCTCTTCTTCATGTTTTAGAGGTGAAACAGGACGTTGTCACAATGTATGCCCTTAGCTATCTTACAGAAATTGCCAAGGCAATCTCAAGTGATATCCTGACACTCAGAATGACCGGGAATAAACCTATGATGCTTGAGTTTCCAATTGCGGAAGGTGGAAAAATCAGTTTCCTTCTGGCTCCAAGAATAGAGAGAAGATAACAACAAGCACATCCATCTTACCTATAAAAAGAATACAAAATCAACCGAGAGTAACTCTTTAAATGTGAAATTCATTTTGAGAATCTAGTTCACAAACAAAGAGCAAGAACTGAATATTTGAATGATAATCCGTTGTTCAGACTAATAATACTCAGTTTGCGCTTCAATAGACGGTTGGAGATAACGGTATGTTTCACGCGACTCTTGATAGTACCAAGACATGGAAGCAGATTGTAGACGCTCTTGCAACACTGCTCACAGAAGCACATTTCCGGGTATCTGAATCTGGAATATCGCTACGTCAGCTCGACTCATCAAAGGCTGCAATGGTTGATTTGACCCTTCCTTCTGGAATTTTCCAGGAGTATTCATGCAAGGGTGAACATGACATCTGTTTGGGTATCGATGAGCTCGCTAAGGTGAGCAAACGGATGACAGGGGATGAGCATCTCGAGTTCAATCTTGATGAGTCTGAAAACCGTTTTGAGATTCGAATGATTGGACAGGCAAATCGAGTGTTCAAACTGCAACTATTAACACCGCCAGATGATCAGACAAAGAAACCCGGAATTCAATTCGATGTAAAGGCTGAACTACTATCTGATACTTTCAAACAGGCAATCAAAGATATTGGAGTTGTTTCTAGTCATGTAAAGATCAGTGCAGAGCAAGGACAGCTCGCTTTCGCTGGTGAGGGTGATACTGGTGAAGCCAATGTTGCGCTGACTACCAAAGGTGACGCGCCAGCACTTTTTCAACTGGAAGTATCAGGCAAATCGGCATCGATGTACGCCCTGAATTATCTTACAGAAATATCAAAAGCGATTGCCAGTGACAGCCTAATGCTTCAATTCACTTCCAATAAACCAATGATGTTAGAATTCGGAATAGCAGAAGCTGGAAGTATAAGCTTCGTTCTTGCACCACGAGTAGAACGTAGGTAAAAAAGACAAGAGGTCCCGAACACATCGGTGCCAATTGATGGAGTTCCACTATATGTCGAATCAGAATCAAGGTTTCACAAGCACGGTTTTGAAACTGCGATTTATGTTCCATGAATTTTACAAATCAAATCCCGATTCCATTGACATTCCTGAAAAGGTTCACACACGTGAATTCGGTATCCAAAGCTGGGACTATAATTGGTATTGTCCTAAGAGAAAGGGCCGTGACGAATCTGGTCGTGAAACAACAACCGGATGTGGCCAATCGGGAAAATCCTTCTCAAACCTCAAAGAGTGTCCAAAATGTGGATCTAGTGATATCCAGACGACAACTTGGAGGAGACATGTTGGATACCTGAATCGTGACGAACTGGTACAAGATTTAGTATCTATTGCACCGCACAGTATCTATCACTCAGCTGCATTTTACAAAATCCCAGTCGCTCGCCATATGGATGAGAAGGAATGGTTCGGGGCTGAACTTGTTTTTGATATTGATGCTGATCATTTGGATTTACCTTGTGCTAAGGAGCATGATGCATGGCGTTGTAATGTTGAGGGATGTCATAAAACAGGAGTAGGTCTCCCCCCCGAAAACTGTCCAGATTGTAGTGGAACGAGCTTCAGTACAAGGAAATGGGTATGTGAGAAATGTTTAGCTGAAGCAAAGAAGCATACTGTGAAGCTCTATGATGAATTCATTATGAATGATTTTGGGTTTGATCCTGAATCTATTCAGCTCAACTATAGTGGTCATAGAGGGTATCATATTCGTGTTCGAGACCCACGAGTCTACTCACTTGACTCAAGTGGTCGCATTCAGATTGTGCACTATATCATGGGTCTTGGTCTCAACACTGAGAAAGTAATAGTCACTCAGGGTAATGTGAATCGAGTTCCAGACCGTGTCTTTCCAGGCTGGTCTGGTAAAATGGCTGATGCAATCATCGAGTTTGTACAGAATATAGATTCATACGATGGTACAGAGAGATGGGTCAAACCGCTAAGAAAGGGAAAGGTAGCAGCAATAGAAGGACTTCTCCGGAACCCTCCCATTTTGAACAAAGAGGCTAAGGACATTGGACTGAAGTCATGGCAGGAGATCGCAGAGAAAGCTGCAGAGTTTTACGGTGGTGAGATAGACCGCCCTGTGACCCACGACATTCACAGAGTCATTCGTCTAATCGGAAGCTTGAATGGCAAGACTGGATTCTTAGTCAACCAGCTGTCCAGAGATGAGCTTGATGACTTTGATCCTTTTCGAGATGCCATTGCTTTCAATGATGGACAAATGAAGGTCAAGTTCCTATACAAATCTCCTGGAGTTCCTCGCTTTAGAATCGGAGATGAAACATATGGGCCTTATCATGGGGAGTCTGTAGAGATGCCAACAGCTGCTGCGGCTTTTGTATTATGCAAGGGAGTTGCTATCATTGAGTGATTTGGGATATAACGATATCAAATCTACTTGGGAAACTGAAATAGAGAATGAGAGTCTTCAAAATTTGGGCGACCTTCAACTAAGCAAAATGATCGATTACCTTTCCAGTGTGCGTCTATCTTTGGCATCTACTGATGCCGAAAAGCGGATTCAAGCTGATATACTGACACAAGAAGCTCTCAACCTTGAATTCATGATTGAAGATTTATTGAATCTCCGAAAACAGAAGATATTGAAGGCTGCGCTCTCAGGGCACCGACCAAGAGGCGATATGATACTCGCAGAGGAAGAACTATACAACAGAGTTCAACGTGCTTTTGATGGTCATACCGAGTTTGTCAAGGATTCCTTAGCTGGCTCTAAACCAAAGAAGAAAAAGAAGACTAGTGAACATGGGAAAAAATTCAAGACTCCATCTGCTTCTGAAACTGTCGAGTACGTAACTGTGCGATTCCTACGCTCGATCAGTGATGCTTTCTTAGGTCTTGATGAGAAGACTTATGGTCCGTTCAAGAAAGAGGATATTGCTATGATTCCTACAGCTAATGCGAAGACATGGTTACGTGATGGTACAGTCATCCGCATCGTTGCAGAGGAGGGATTCTCTGAATGAAGAAAGATGTTATAGTTTCTGAAATCACGTCTCTTATTGATTTCATTGATGAAACTCGTAATAGAATTGGTCTAGAGCATGACAAATTTCAGGTTGCACTCACTAACACTCTACGATTGCTAGATGAGAGCAGTCCAACCCTCACGAAAATGAAAGGCAATGTGATGGATCTTAAGGCATACTTAATCAGAACAAGTACAGAGATACGTCAGACTTCCATAGATCCATACTTACATCTGAGAACTAAGGTTGAAACAATACGAAGTCTGATCCAAGCCCCCTAATATAGAAAATCCTAAGAGCCCCTTGAACACTGTTAAAATCATGTCATTACACCGAAAATGGCTCTTTTATCTAACAGGTCTGGTTTGCGTTGCGCTTGCTATAGTAGGTGGAATAATGTATCCTCCAACCCCTTGGGGAGTTCTTGTACCCATCCTATACGTATTCGTAATTGTACTTGGTACACTCGGCCTTCTTCGTCTGATATATCTGAAGGGATTTTCGAATTAATAATTATGAACTCAATTTTTGTCTTCTCTGCAAACTTTTAATATGGGCTACCAAATCGCTCAGCCAACTGGCGATAAGCCTATACATACATATGGTGCGTATCCATGGCTGAAACTGAAGAATCGACTGGACCCCCAGCTACACTGATTGATCCTATTGAAATGTCAAAACTTGATAAGAAGTTTCGTGAAGAGATTCACAGTATGCCGAACGGTGAAGAACTCTCTGCTTGTTTTGCCTGTTCAACTTGTACAGCAGCATGTCCCATTGCGAATGTCTGGACGTATAAACCACACCAGTTGATTCGGATGATACTTTTAGGAATGCGTGATGAGGTTCTCTCATCTGATGAGATTTGGCTTTGTCTGACATGTTTCCAGTGTCAAGAACGTTGCCCTCAGAAAGTTCGAGTCACTGACATTTTCTTTGAATGTAAGAATCTAGCTGCTGAAGAGGGTAAGGTCCCATCAAATGTTGTTGGTTTGGGTAAAGAATTGCTTGAGAAAGGTCAACTCTATACAGTGACAGCAGATTGGGAGCGCGAAGATATGGGTCTTGAGCCAGAGGTACCTGGTCTATCAGTTGATGAAGTGAAAGACATACTGAAGGAAACCCGGACCGGCAAGCTTGTGGCTGGTGGTGAGTGAGGTGCCAGTGTACAACTTATACATAGGTTGCAGTGTGCCTGCAAACTATCCGAATTATGAAGCAGCAATGATAAAGGTCGCAGAAGCTTATGATATGCGATTGGAGTATATGGAGGGTGTCGCCTGTTGTGGCAGTCCTAATCTTCGTGCTATTGACTACATGGGATGGCTTACTGTAAATGCGAGAACCTTGGCTATTGCAGAGAAGAATGGACATGATATCGTCACTCCATGTAATGGGTGCTTCGGATCTCTCAAAGATGTATACCACTTTCTCAAACTTAATACCGACTACAGGAAGAAGGTCAATGCTATCTTAAAGAAGGAGAGCTTGGAGTTCAAAGGCACAATAACTCCCCGTCATTTTGTAGAAGCTCTATATACTGACATTGGAATTGAAGAAATCAAAAAGAAAGTCACAAAACCATTAGATGGGGTAGGAATTGCAATCCACTATGGTTGTCATGTTCTCCGTCCCGCTGACGTGACTGAATTCAAACCAGAATATCTAGACGAGCTGATTCGGGTTACTGGAGCTTCAGTTGTTGAGTACCCGATATGGAAACAATGCTGCGGTGCAACTGTTCTACCCGTCGATGAAAATCTTGCTATTAGATTGGCCCGTGATAAGTTGAAGTCAATTAAAGAATCTGGAGCGGAATTTATTACTGTAGTCTGTCCTGCTTGTGGTAACCAGCTTGATTTACAACAACTAGGCCTGAAAGAATCATACGGTGAGGAATACAACTTACCAGTACTCTTGTATCCACAAATTCTTGGGCTGGCCATGGGAATGGATGAAGAAGAAGTAGGCCTAAGCATGAATAGGGTCCCAGCAGCTCCCATTCTTGATCATTTGACCGGGTGAGGTGAAAAAGAGTGTCCAATCCGGTCCTTATCATCGGAGCTGGTGTTGCAGGTATGACAGCTGCTGTTGAGCTTGCAGACTCTGGAATCAAGACGGTCCTTGTTGAACGTCAAGAAACCGTAGGGGGCAATGCTCTAGACCTTTACAAGGCATTCCCAACCGATGATTGTTTCTACTGTTTTGAGGGGAATCGTTCGCGTCCTGGAATCCGCAAATGCTTCTATAGGAGCGCGCTCACTGACCAACCTAACATAACATTGAGGATGCATAGTGAAGTAGACGAAATCTCCGGCACTCCAGGTCAATTCTCTGCCAAGCTCAAGGTGGGCCCTGAGTATGTCAATCCAAAGAAATGTACGATGTGCGGTCTTTGTCTAGAAAAGTCAGAGGCATTCCGTTTATTGTCCCCTCAGTGTCAACCTCAAGCTGTCATCTTCGACCCAACAAAAGAAGATGCTGGTGCTAAACAGGCCGAAGAGGAGTGCCCAACTAAGGCAATCAATCTGGGTGCACAACCCACTGAAGAAACAGTCCAAGTTTCAGATATTGTCATTGCTACGGGTTATCACGAGATGCAACCAGTCAACGTGGATGAGTATAACTACGGAAAACACCCCAACATCATAACCCAGCTTGAACTAGCCAAGATAATTGACCCCAATGGAGAATCAGGTGGGGTACCTGTGAAACCATCCGATGGAAAGCCCGCAAAGCGAGTGATGATGGTACAGTGTGTTGGGAGTAGAGATGAGAACTACTACCCTTATTGCTCTAAGATATGTTGTATCTTCGCCCTCAAACATGCCAATATTCTAAGACAGGAACGGGATGATGTTTCAGTAAGTGTCGTATACATGGATATCCGCACATATGATAGGTATGAACGATACTATCGTGACTCCCGAAACTCCGGTGTAGAGTTTGTCCGAGGCAGAGTTTCTCTCGTTCAACCTCGTAATGATGATACCTTAGACATAACAGTCTATGACTCTCTTCTGAATAAATATCTCAAGTTTACAGTGGACCTTTTTGTGCTTTCATCAGCATTGGAACCAACAAAGGGTACTGACAAACTCATTGAATCACTTGGATTAAAGTCTGCAAGTGGATTTGTGGGAATAGCAGATCCAGCTTCAGAGAATGAAGTCGTGGTGGGTGACCATGTCTATGCATGTGGCGCCGCCTTGGGTCCTGCTGAAGTTCCCGAGAGTGTGACCCAAGCTCGTGCAGTCGTGTCTAAGATACTCCAGAGGAGGAAGTGAAACTGATAGATGGATGACAAAAAATCAGCAGTACTCATCTGCACCTGTGGTAAACAACTTCAGTTAGAATTTGACTTCCTCGAAACGCAGGTCAAGAAAATGGACCTGACATCCTCCGTGACTGTTCATGATCTTGTCTGTCAGGAAGGAGGTCTGGAGAAGATTGCAGAGCTTCTCAAGACCAGTGATGGACATCTTGTGATAGCTGCATGTTCCAGTCAGAAAATCCAACCACGAATTGATCAGTATCTTGACTCACATGGTATTGACAGCACTCAAATCCAATATGTGAACCTCAGAGAACACTCAGCATGGGTCCACAATGATGTTGATGAAGCAAGCAAGAAATCTGTGGATATGATTCGTGGCACACTAGCAAGGTCCGCCAAATCAATGAAGCGGTCACTAGAACAAAAGGAGGTTGCCACACACGTAACTGTCATTGGTGGAGGAATTGCTGGAATTGAGTCCGCACTCAGCCTTTCAAACCTCGGTTACGAGGTCGCTCTATTGGAACTCACAGATGAACTAGGAGGACACGTCAAAAGCCTCCCTGTTGTTGCTCCCACTGGTAAATCTGGTAAGGAGATACTTAGCGGTCGATTGGAAGCACTCCAGAACGAAAACAAAATCACAATAATGACCAAGACCCAAATCAAGTACGTCACTGGAGAGATGGGGAATTTCACAGTTCATTATTTGTCAGAGGATGATTATGAAGAGGAGAAGACCTTACAAACTTCCGCCATAGTCCTAGCAACTGGATTCAAGGAGTTCAAACCTATAGCTATGGACGAATACCGTTATGGTAAGAATCCAGATGTCATTACACAGTTCGAGCTCTCATGCATGCTATCTGAGGGTGAACTTAGTCGGCCATCTGATGGAAAACCAGTCAAGGAAGTTGTAATGGTCCAATGCGTTGGCAGCAGGTCTGAAGACTACAAGAAGGACTGCAGCAAACTGTGTTGCACATTCGCAATTGACAACTCTCTAGAAATCCTCAAGAAAAATCCTGATGCAAACGTAAGGATTGTCTACATGGATATACGAGTTCCATTCGAGAACGAAATGATATACAAGGAGTCACGTGAGAAGGGGATTGACTACATCCGTGGTCGCGTAAGTATGACTTGGGAACAAGATGGCACTACGTATGTACGGGTCTATGACTCTCTCCTTGACAAGTATCTAGAAACACCAGTAGACCTACTGGTTCTGTCCTCCGCAATTCTGCCCGCAGATGGAACTTTCGAGCTTTCAGAAACCTTGGGCTATGCAATTGAAGATGATGGACATGTAAAGGAACTTTATGGTAAACTGAGAAGGAACGAAACCCGTCGGCGTGGTGTAGTTGCAGTTGGAGGAGTCACACGTCCCCAGTTTGTATTTGAAGCTGTGACTGACGCTCAAGCTGGTGCAATCATAATCCATAATGAATTACAAGGTGGAAAAATCGAATCCGTCGCACGTGGAGCCGTACTTAATGTGGATGACTGTGTTGGATGCAGTCTCTGTGCACAACAGTGTCCTCGTGGAGTTCCACTTATGATTGAACAGACAGAAGCGGAGGAAGCCGATGAAGAGCAAAAGATCCTCTTCAAGGCCTCGATTGACATACTGAATTGTCATTCCTGTGGAGTCTGTCAGAGTTTATGTCCATCAGGTGCAACTCAGCTCAACTTCCTATCTAACGATCAGCTATGGTCCGAAATTGAAGCCGTGCTTGAGGGTGCAGGTCCAGACTATCCAATCACACTCTGTTTCTACTGTGAGGAATGTTCAGTATCCACAATTGATATTGTTGGGACAAGAAAGATGGAATATCCCGCAAGCACACGTCTGATTCCTGTACCTTGTGCTGGTCGTGTAAGTATCATAGACATTTTCAAGGCTCTCGAAAATGGTGCTAGCACTGTTATGATTGCAGCTTGTGAGAAAGATCGATGCCACATCGGAGGGACTGGTAATGAGATTGCTCAGGTGCAAGTAGACGTTGCTCGCGACATATTGAATGCTATTGGTTGGAAAGGTGAACGAGTTGACATGTTCAGAATGTTCAGTGCAGAGCCAGAGCGCTTCACCAATGCAATCAATGAAATGGTGAAACGTGCCAAAAAGCTAGGCCCCACCCCTGTCCATGATGGAACTGCTGGGAAGTGGATGGAGGTGACTGAATGAAACAATCACAACTTGAGAAGGCTATTGCACCTAAGAGACAACGTATGCTAGACATGATATTAGCTATTGGAGGTCTCAAAGAAGAGTCTGCAATTCCACTTAGCAGGGTCAAGGAGGAGCTTGATAAGCTTAAAATCGAACTAGCACCTCTGACTGATGCAATTCTTGCATTTCCTGACTCTTATTTTACGAAATTCTTAGAAACAGTTGAGAAAAGCAAAATAGTTTCTGAGATTAGTGATAGAGGCATTCTCAAAGAGTCAATTTCTAACCTTGAAAAGGTATTATCCACAACTGAGTCTGAATCGTTGAAGGGACTGAACAAACTGCTTGTTGACGCACTTGGTCGCATGACGAAGGTTGAGGAAACCTCTGAAACAAGTGTGGATATTAACATACCCGCTACACTTTCTACAATATCTGATTTAGTATCTGAAATTGAGTCAATCACAGATGAATTAGAGAAAGCCTCTGAAGCTGAAGCAGAATCTGCACAGGCTGAACTAGTGTCCTTGGTCGAAACCCTCAATCTGATTAAAACAAAGGCTGAAACAGATCCTGAAACAGCTTTAGATGAGCTACAAAAAATTGGGGCGAAAACTAGGTACGGTCCAGGGATGAGAGCTGCAGCTCAAGTGAAACGAGGAAAGCGAGAAGGTCGAATTGATGACGCACGCTTCCACAAGCTCGTCTTAGACAATATGCTCACTGAAGCCAATCGTGGAGTGATTATGTTCATACTTGGAAAGATGGGTTCCAAAACAGTTGTACAGATAGGAGAACTCATGCAAACCTCATCTCAAGCCATACAGAACGCTCTTGTGACTATGATACAGAGAGGCGAAATTGAGATGGTAGGACTTGATGGTGATGCTCCTGTTTTCTCGAAGGTCCTCACAGAAATACCAAATTCAACACTGGTTCTGAAAATAATCGTACAACAGGTTCGAGGAATAATCAAGTCACTGGACGATAATATTACAGAAACTGCAAACGAATCCATGGTGAATCTCCAGTCACTACTCGAGCGCTTGAAAATTCTGGGGGCTTATGATGAAACTGGTCTTTCAGAACCAATGAACAAACTAAGAGAAACAGTTGATAATGCCACCGAAGCACTCTTGACTTCTCAAACCTCTGATGATGCTGAAAATCTCAAACTTCTCGTTTCCGCAGGACTTGAAGCGTTCGCACGCTTTCGTCTCAAAATCACATTGGAAAAGGGTCCCACTCTTGTTTCTGGAACCAATGTCTATGGAGAGAAGTTAGACCCTGAAGTCTATCAGATAATGATGGATACCTATCTTGATAATGAACTCGAACGTGGCACAATCTTGATTCTCATTAGAGAGCTGGGCGCCCTAACCGCGCATGATCTTGCTGAGAGAACAAACATACCCCGGGACAGAATTCTTAGCCATCTGCTGAGAATGAAACGTGATGAACTTCTTACGATAGCTGGCGAGAGTCATGGGTACCTTCTTTATGATGTTCCAAGGACACCCTCCGAAGCTGAGATTATTATACAGACAACAACTAACATCGCTCTTCAACTCTCCGAAGCCAAAGCAGAGCTTGAGAGAATATTGAGTGAGCTGAAGGCACCCGATATTGGCAGACTAGCAAACTCATTGGAAGTCTTTTCAAAGGCTCGAGATAAGCTTGCAACAGTGTGTGTGAGTGGTGCTGTGATTGATGAAACGACCTTGAAGGAAGTGGAGGATTCAATACGTTCTGCTGTTCTGCTTGCTTATCGGACTCGTGCAAAGATTCCAAGCACAAGACCCAAAGTCACTCTTGAAGACCTAGTAGATGTGGATATACCATCAGTTCTTGATGAATACAGAAATCAAATGGGCTACGCGCCTCTGCTAGGATTTGGTACAATTGAGTGGGAGCAATCAAAGTGTCTTGGTTGCAAGTCATGTGAGATTGCATGTCCAGAGAACGCAATTGAATTGAAACCACGCATAGAGTTACCGAAATTCTTTGAAATCTCGGAAGAAGCTCTCTCACAATTGCCATCCAGTCGGTCGCTTTTCTACAAGACAGTTCAGAATCTTGCTACGGTCAAGCCTTCAAAGGACATCTCGCTTGAAAAGGAAGCTCCAGGATTCGGCTCTGTCGAGGTGGACCTTTGGCTTTGTGTTGCGTGCCGTACTTGTGTCCGGCGATGTCCTGGTCCTGAAAGCGGAGCATTAGAACTGGAGTTGAAATGGAACCTACCAGAAGTTGTGAGACATATCACATCTACTTCCTAGTATCACATCTGAATGATACCAATGTCCTTTAGCAACTAACTTATACTGTTTGACCAAAGGTCAGGAACTGTACATTTCTCTGAGGGAGCACAATGGTTGATTTCAGGTTAACAGATGAACAACAAGAGCTACAGAACAAAGCGAGAAGATTCGCACAGGAGTATATGATTCCATATGCACACTATTATGATAAGACCGGAGAATTTCCACGTCCGATAATACAGAAGTGCTGGGAAGAAGGACTCATGAACCTCTCAATCCCGAAGGAGTTTGGAGGCCAGGGCCTAGGTTCAATTGAACAGTGTATCACAGTAGAAGAGATGGCTGCAGGATGCGCAGGAATGACCACCAGCATCTATGTGAACTCTCTTGGTGCTGAGCCCATCCTTATCGCTGGAACTGATGAACAGAAAGAGAAGTATCTGCGTCCACTCACTGAAGACCTCAAATTTGTCAGTTTTGCATGCTCAGAACCAGGTATGGGTTCAGATGTCGCTGGAATCCAGACACTAGTAAAGAAGGAAGGAAACCATTATGTGCTAAATGGGTCAAAGTTTTGGATCACAAATGCACCCCATGCTGATTACTTCACAGTTTTTGCTACTCTTGATCCAAGTAAGAGACACAAAACACTTTGCGCCTTCATTGTGGATGCTGACACTCCTGGAGTTAAAACAGGCCGCCCTGTGGAAAAGATGGGACACAGAGCTTCCACAACGTCCTCAGTAGTATTTCGAGATGCCAAAGTTCCTGAAGAGAACATCTTGGGCGGTGAAGGGAAAGGCTTTGCTATAGCTATGAAGACTTTCGCCATGACTCGTCCATCAATTGCAGCATTTGCCACAGGACTCGCACGTGCAGCGATGGAGTATGCCCGAGACTATGTCAATAAGCGAGAGGTTTTCACTCAAAAATTACGGGAATTTGAGGTAATTCAGTTCAAATTGGCTGAAATGTTCATGAAGATTGAAGCCTCAAGAGCACTGTATCTGAAGGCTGCTTGGACCACTGATAATGTTGGAGATGCTACTATACCTGCAAGTGTGGCGAAAGCATTCGCTACGGATGTAGCAATGGAAACAGCTAGCGAAGCCCTCCAAATTCACGGAGGATATGGTTACATCGACCAGTATCCACTTGAAAAGTTGTTCAGAGATGCCAAGCTTTACCAAATATATGAAGGAACTAGCGAAGTTCAAAGGCTCATTCTTGGTCGTCATGTACTTAGTGGGTATGAACCAGCTATGGAGAAGATTCCAAAGTGGTATAACAAGCAACCTCCAGATTTCTAAAAAATAGAAGAAGATTCTGCGATGATATTGAAAAAAATGAAGGGACTCAAAGAAATTGTGGCACTCGATGATACAATAATACGAGAGATGCTGAATCCCAAGCATGATAAAATCCCACTTCATCTCGGGTATAGTCTTGCACATGCAACCCTCCCACCAAAGAAAAAATCACTTCCTCATCGATTCAAAACCGCTTCAGAGGTGTATTATATATTAAAGGGAAACGGCCTGATGCATATCGATGACGAAGAAGAGAGTGTAGGTTCTGGGGATACTATCTATATCCCTCCTCAAGGTGTTCAGTACATAGAAAATATTGGAGAAGATAATCTAGAATTTTTGTGCATCGTATACCCAGAGTGGCAACCAGATGCTGAGGAACTAGTGTGAATCGTTGAGAATGCATGCTTCACACAAGTCCCTTTAGAGAGCGTGAAATCAGAGTTTTGACAATCTTTCTAGAGATGAAGTCTTCTGCTACAATATCTGCGAAATCAAGTCTATCAAAATAAACACGTAGATTCTTAATCTTATAGTTTTCATATACTAAAACTTCAGATTGTTTGGATTCAACAATTTTCCCATTAGGTAAGGTTCCCACAAGAATGAACTCTTCAAAGAATATGTTTCCTTCAACCATAATGATGATTGGTTTGAATTTGACTTCAGCAAGAGTACCAAATAACCAATCTAACCATCTTCTAGCACCATCCTTTCCTAAGAGCTTTATCCCCATCAGTTCTATCTCAGTGTCATCAGTAAAGAATGAAACTATCTGATCTATATCCTTTGACTCTATAGCATTATCAAGTTCCATAGCAATTTGTCTGATTCTGTCCTCATCCTGTTCTTCAGTCAAAAAGAAACAACTCCAGTGCGACCTTCTCATTAGAGGGTTATACACATTTCGAACATTGTATCAGCCATCAAGTAGGTATCCCTTTCTGACAGAATCGTCAATCAGCTGTCTGGCAAACTCCCAAAGTTCAACAGACCCCTTTTCTATGTGCAAATTTCGCTCTATCACTTGACTCCGCTTGACGCCATGT
>CAZPWM010000049.1:0-21914 GCA_964590575.1 uncultured archaeon | reverse complement strand
AGAATATTCAAGACGAACAAACTCTGTGAAGTTGCGTTTGAAGAACTTGAGAATGATATCGAAGTCCAGACCATGCTTGAAGATAGTAATCGCATGGCCATAGACCGAATGCACTATTCAGACCATGGTCATACACACTCTCTGATTGTAACCCTGAATGGAATACGACTCCTTAGACAGCTGGTCGTTGGACTTCAACCAACAATTGTCCAAGAAGAGACTGGCGATGTCAGCGATTCAGAACTCGTGGTCATGATGGGGTGCTATCTTCACGACATAGGTATGGTAGTTGCCCGTACGAATCATGATGAGTTCTCAGTTGTGTTAGCTTTACCAATAATTGATCGAGTTCTAGCTAAAGTTTATCCAAACGATAAGCACAAACAAGTTCACATCAGAGACCATATTCTGCATGCGATATACTGTCATGATAGGGTGGCAAAACCTCTGACAGTAGAGGCTGGTGTAGTAGGTGTTGCTGATGCTTTAGATATGACAAAGGGTCGAGCAAGAATTCCCTTTGAGGCTGGAAGCGTCAACATTCACAGTACTAGTGCACGTGCAATCGAAAACGTGAGAATTCGAAAAGGCGAATCAAAAACAGTCAGAATCGAGGTGACCATGAACAACGCATCAGGAATCTTCCAGATACAGGAACTCCTCGAAGAAAAGATCCGCAACGCTAAATCCCTGATTGACCATATAGAACTGTATGCTATCATGTCACCACGAGAAGATGCGATAATTAAGGAAGAGCTAAGAATACTCTAAACTTCACTCATATGATTATTTTGTACTTTCTTAAACAGCTATCTAACGAATTCACACACAACAGCTAATATATATGTACGATATCGAACACTTAGTTGCGTTTCATGCTGGCCCATGAAAATGAGGCGAAGACCATGCGACTAGATCCCATTGACTCTCAGATTATTTCGATGCTACAGAATGATGGCAGACGGTCCTATAGTGAGATTGCGGACACTGTAGGTAGAACTGAAGTCACCATTCGACGACGCGTGAAAAGGCTCATGGATGAGGGATACATCAAACGGTTTACAGTAATACTAGATCCCTTGAAGATTGGGCGGAAAATACGTGCAGTCATTCGGGTCAAGGCAGCAATGAAGGAAGCCGCGGTGATCTCTAAGAAACTCAGAGATTTCCAAGAAGTCGATGAGGCTTATTTCCTTGATGGAGCATGTGGTCTGATGATCATGGTGACAGTGGATGATCTCACTGAACTGAAGGTATTCCTAGAAACACGTCTTGGACGGATTCCTGGAGTCGGCGATGCTGAAACCTGTATCGTACTCGAGGAAATCAAATCTGCTTTCTAGACATTTGGAGGTTTTCTGATGCAGCTTTCACTGCATCTCTCTATCTTGGATTTAGAAGCTCTCCATAATCATGCTGAAACCAATCTTCCATTGGAAGCCGCTGCACTTCTTTTCGGAAAGGTATCAGAATTTTCAGTAATAGTCAATCGCATTGAACTAGTTTATAATGAGGCATCCTCCAGTACTACATCATTCATGGTGAACCCTGAGGAACAATATCGCCTCATAATTGAAGCGGAGGAACAGGATGAAGATTTCGTAGGAATCTTTCATTCACATCCTGCGCCTCCATTCCCCTCAAACAGAGATCAACAAAATATGAAACTCAATCCTGTCGTTTGGCTTATTGCATCAAAAGAAAGTGGAAAATGGGTGAGCAAAGCTTTTCTGATGGAGAATAATCACATTAAAGAAGTAGACCTGTATTTGATCAGATAGAACACTATCGTTTGAGACCCTTGATAGTTCCAGAGGTCTTCTTTGGTTCGAATGAAACAAGGCTTTTTCCAATAGAGCCAATCAGAACTGCTGAAGTAATCACGTCGTCCAGTGAAGAAGCTGTACATTGTAGAATTCCTGCTCCACTCTTTTCATCGAACTCAACAAGATACAGTTTCGAATCAGCAGCAGACACCTCGCCATAGAGGGACAATAAATTCTTCCAAATTGCCGTACCAATCTGTTTGTCATCTAATTTGGAATCATCTGAATGAAGGAAAAATGAAAGATAACGTCTGCGCGTCTTCTTCATTTTTTAGTCCCTCTCTGAAGGATTTCCACTCCCTCTGCTACATAATCAGAACTGAATCTTCTACGATTTCTTTCAACTAGATTTAATGGTGCTTGATTGATAGCATTTCCTGCATATTTTAATCCCATGCCCAGTAATTCACCAAGATATCGAATTGCCATTGCCGAACGCATATGCAATGGGTGCAAGGCACCACTTGAGAGAATGACTTGCATTTCTGAGTCAATAGCAGTCCGTATCGACTCCCGATAGACCTTGATGACTTTGGACCGATTCAAGCCAACTAAGTGCAAAAGAGGTTCGATTCTAATCTCCAGAGCTGTATCAGATGTAGCTGCAAGACGCGCTGTAGAGTCACGAAGTCGATATGCCTGAGAATGGTCGATAGTGAGTAGATCAACCCGTTGGTCTTCAGCTGCCCAATTAGCTGTTTCAACTGAGGCTAGCTTCACGGACACAATCATTGAATGTTTTCTAACATTGTCAACTTGTTTCCTTATAGATTTCAAACCTCGTCCAAACACATCCGACCTTTTCAGTATGGTGAACTCATTTTTGAGAAGCTGGTCTGGTTCACCTTCTATGTTATGAGTCGCAATTCCTGTGAAACCTAACTTTCGTGCTATCTGGACAAATGACCCCAAGTCCGTGGGGGTTGATGGACACACTCCAATATCAATAACCACTAGACATCACCATCCGCTGCACGCAAACGCTCTTCCAGCATTATTTTTGCATCTTCCTGCCTACATTTTGGATATTGTCGAACATGTATCTGGATACTAATAACATCCGGTCCTTTCGCTAATACAATATCATCCAAGAATGCTGCCTGCTTATCAATCCTGACAAAGAAAAGACAATTCCTATCTAATCTGTCTTTCAATGAGTTACCAAGACGTCTACGGTCATTCTCGTTCAACCTTCCAAAGATGTAGTCCAGCGTTGTTTCAGTTCCTATTTTGTCCAACAACTTAGACTCAACAATTAGGATAACATCACCTGATTGGCCCTCTACCTTTGTTGATTTCAATTCTACAAGCTTGCGAAATTTCTCAGGATATAGATTGAGAATTGCCGTAACTACCCTATCGCACTCCTCCGTTGCTCGGGAGTATGCTCGAGCCTCAACTTTGGCCACGAAAGACATGATACACCCCCCAGATTAGGGAGTCCAGTCTACTTGCCGAGATTGCGGTTGGCACCAAGAGATGGTCGCATCTTCTCAGCACCTCTTCCCTTGTTACGTAGACCTCTACTCCTCTTACCTGCAGATGTGAGTCCTCTGTTCTCTCTGCCCTTCTGAACAGAGTCACAGATCCAGTTGATATTTGGATCATTGAATATCACTGGATGATTAGGATCGACTAGAATTACTTCATGCCAGACCCATCTATGGTCTGATCCCACCCAGTAGGAGTTTAGAACCCTAAGATTCGGGAATTTTCTACCAACACGCTCCTCAGCAATCCAACGTCGTGATTTTTGAGGTGTATACTTCACAACACCTAGGCTTCTGGGTTTACGTCCCATTTTAGGTCTGGGTTTCTCACGAGGGCCTCGACCTGTCATGATTCGAACCACCATATATCCCTGTTTAGCCTTATAACCCAAGGATCGTGCTCTTCCAAGACGTGTGGGACGGTCAAGTTTCACGATACTGCCTTGTTTTCTCCAGACAATCATTCTGCTTCTGATTAAATCAGAACGTTCCTTCTGTTCCTTCAACCAAGTTTCATTCATATGCTGGTATGCCGTTGGCATTGTGTAATTCCATCCTTTGTTGTAACTATATTCACTTTGTTTGTGGTTCAGCCTCTAGGGGCCACATCCCGTGCGGACGTATCCGCCAACACAAAGGAAATGGTATGACTCCGGATTAATGTCCAGAACCAAGTCGTCACGCAAGTTATTCGCTTAAAGATGTAACGCTCTGGCTCTTCGTGACTATTTCAGTCCCGCTATGACCTTGTCAGCTGTTAATTCACCGACTCGTACCTGAGCCTCTTCTGTAGAGGAAGCAAGGTGTGGAGTTGCGACAAGACGTGGATGCTTGACAAGTTCCCAATCGAGAGGTGGTTCGTTCTCGAAAACATCCAAAGCAGCACCTGCTATCTCATTATCATTGAGTGCTTTTAGGAGGGCTTTCTCATCTATTACACCACCACGTGCAGTATTCACTAGAAATGTGGTCTTCTTCATCAGAGCGAACTCTTTCTCCCCAAGCATCCCTTTTGTCTGCGGTACTAATGGCACATGGACTGAGATATAATCTGAATTCTTAACCAAATCAATAAAATCGGTCTTCTTTACGCCCATTTCCATGCAAAGTTTGTCTATGTTTAGTACATCATATGCCAAGACATTCATATCAAATGCCTTTGCTCTCCTCGCGACTTCACACCCAATCCTACCAAAGCCAATAATTCCAATGGTCTTCTTCCACAGTTCACTACCTGTGAACTTCTTCTTCTCCCAACGCTCGTTCTTCATGGAGCTATCAGCTTGAGTGATGTTCCGGGCCATTGCAAACATCATTGCGAAAACCATTTCAGCTACAGAAACAGTTGGGGCTTCTGGAGTGTTCTGAACTTCAATTCCTTTCTCATCGGCTGCTACCTTGTCCACATTATCAAGTCCAACACCAGCTCTGACAATGAGCTTTAGGTTATCTGCAGCTTCAATGACCTCTCTTGTTATTTTTGTGGCACTTCTGACGACGACACAATCAAACCCTTTGATCTGTTTTTCAATTGGTCCATCTGTATCTTTGTTTCTTACCACTACTTCGAGTCCGGCAGCTTTTAGCTTCGCCATAGCGGACTCCTCGATTGCATCAGCCACAAGTACACGTTTCATTATTACAACCTTCTAGGTGTTCTGAGCTGTGCGAGTCCAAGTAGTTCTTAAATCCAACGGCCCGACATTTTCTTAACCCGGTTGAAATACTATTTCCATATGAAACGACAGATGAATCCCGGAACGGTACTAGTGCCCTGTCCAGTTGTGCTACTGAGCGTGGCAGGAGAAGACAGACCTAACATCATTACACTATCTTGGGCGGCTAATGTCTGCAGTAAACCTCCCATGATTGTTGTTGGTATTAGACCTGAACGTCACAGCTATAATCTTGTTAAGGACGCAGGAGAGTTTGTACTGAACATTCCCTCGTCCGATCAGATTGAAGGAACCGAATTTGCAGGGACTAAATCCGGTCGTGACTATGACAAGTTTACAGAGGGTGGGTTTACTTCTGAACCTGCTGCAAAGGTTAATGCTCCAATGGTCAAGGAGTGTCCAATAAATATCGAGTGCAAAACCACTCAGATTATCCCCTTGGGCTCACACGACCTCTTTGTGGCAGAAGTTGTCGCAGTACATGTGAATGAGTCAACGCTCAATGAAAAGGGACGCTTTGACGCGTCAAAGACATCTTTGTTCACGTATTTGCCATTGAATGGACAATACTGGACGCTGGGAAAACAGATTCCATAGTGTCAATAGAAGACCTGCTATTGAGTTAGAATATCGACAGGCTCTTCATCCTCGTATTGATTTGGAGGTTTGATGTGTTTCACTGAATAATAGAGATTAGATTCTGTGATAATCCAAGCACCTGTAGGTACATGTGATTCTTTCAAGAAGATGTCAAAGGTTATTCCAGGGAACTCGACAACTACCGGATCATGCCCAAGTAGAACAAATAATCCTGTAGCTTCCTGAGCCATTTGTAAGGTATCTAATCGTGCTAGTACAGGCACCCAATCCTCTCCATCCCATTTTAGAAACGGCCAAGACTTTTTTGGAGGCCACTCCCCCTTGCTAACGAGAATATATTCATGATCGAGGCGTTTGTATATTGTGGGGAAGTGGCCACATCTGGCTAGGAAACCGCCAGTATCTTTAGCGTCATCAAGGGTTGCGAAAATCTCCAATGTTAATCACCCATCACAGTTTTTCTTTCTAGTACTGAATCATGCTGACATCTGAGAGCGCACACTGTGATTGTAAAGCTTGGATTGAATATGCAACGTGACGAATCGGTATCAATACATCCATAAGAAATCATAGAAAATTGGTGAGCATAAATTGGATAGAGAAGAACAGATACACTCTATTTTAGATGGTTTCTTGTAAGTCATTTCGACCCTTTGGCGCTTACAATTTTGATGACATCTCGGTCTTTTAGCACATGTTTATCACTAATTCTCATCTTTGTCCGAGCATCTATGCCATGGATGAAGGACTCCATGAGGTCCGTGTGTATATGTCCTGCAAACTCCTTAGCAGTTGTACCTTCTGGAACAAGAAACACATCAGGAAGCACATTTCCATCACTATCGGTGAGCGAATTGACGTCATGGACTGGGTATATAGTCATCATGTGTAAGTAATCAAACACAGCACTGTTTAACAGGTTTTGTACTCCAGCCCCTCCATACTTCTTTAGGATATGCTCCTTAATCTTCGCTAACTGGTCAAGCTCAGACTCCTTCAAGCTTTCTGGCTTCAGAATTTCAAAGTCATCATCACCAGGTATGTACTTGATTATGCCCTTCTTTTCTAAATCTTTCAGTACTTTCTCTGTAAGGGCGCTTACAGGCACCACTAGATAGTCGGGAAATGTTTCTTTCATGCGTTTGAAGTTATCTTCGGCATTTGGTCGATCAATCTTGTTTGCAGCTATAATAATCGGTTTTGCAATTTTCCGTAACGTAAGCACGAACTCTCGTGTCTCCTCATCCGTCCATTTGTCTACAGTTTCTCCCTTGAGGTCCAAATTTCTCATTGCTTTGAGAATGTGTCCTCTTGTTATCTTCAGTCCTGACAATTTTTCCAGAAGTAGTTCTTCAAGCTTGGCTCCTTCAGATCTAACGCGACCAGTAATCCGTCGCCAATCTTTCTGAATTATACTCAACATCCACTCTACTAATTCCTCTTCTAAAAATTTCACATCATCGACTGGGTCGTAACTCCCCGCAGCAACTTCTTGTCCTTCTGAATCAAGACCCCCGCTTATGTCTACAATATGAATGAGAACATCTGCTTGTCTGAGATCATCAAGAAACTGATTTCCCATCCCTCGACCTTCATGTGCTCTAGGGACCAATCCTGCAACATCGATCAGTTTGATAGGGACTAGTCTAACTCTATCAACACATAACGAGTTCTGAGGATCATCTTTCACATCAAAATCTGCACAAGCACATCTGGTACGAACATGAGCCACACCAACATTGGCCTCTATTGTTGTGAAAGGATAACTTCCCACCTTGAAATCAGTCATGCAGGCGGCATTCGTGAATGACGTCTTGCCGCTTGAGGGTTTTCCAACTATTCCAACACTGAATCCCATGAGAGGCGTCTCCATTGATATTAATTCCATTCCCCTACCAAGAGATAAACACTTCACTTTGGTGCGAATATAGTCATTAAGGTCTATACAGAGTCAAAAATTAAGGAGTTAGTTAGTCATTAAAATGTGCATTTGAGCAATCAAAATATGCCATCTATAATGTCTACAAACGGTAATAAGAAACCTCTGTCATATATATCAGGGGATTGAAATGCAAAGGCGAAGAAAAGGTGGCCGCGGTAGGTTCCCGATACAACCCAGAATAGGACGTAAGCCTAGAGCAGAAAAAATGACCCCCGAACCTTCAGGCACCGAAGTACCAATTCACATCGATCTGGCAGAGGTAGAAGTACTTCGTCTTGTTGACTTGGAGGGATTGTACCAAGAACAGGCTGGTAAACAGATGGGCGTTTCACGAGGTACCATCTGGAGACTCCTTGCCAGCGCAAGGGAGAAGGTAACACGGTCAATCTATGAAGGAAGACCGTTAGTGGTGGGTTTTCCATTAGAAGAGGACACATGACAGATGATTAGTCGCTGAGTTTACACTCGGCCAGAGTCTCAATTGTGGCCATTTGTTAAGTAGCCAATTTCTTACATTTACTTCCCTTACTTTCCACTGCAGTGACTTCCAGTCCTAGGTATTACTAACAGTTTAGAGTGACCTCAGAGTGCATCAGAATGAGGCCCCAGAGGTGTCGTAATACGCGATGCCCCCTTATATAGAGAAACTGCAACTCTATCACTGGAGAGGATGACTATTCAGATGAACATACCCAACCGGATTGAACCAGTCGCTGACTATGTGATCAGACGTCCTGGTATCCCCCGATGGTGGGACCCTGTGGCTCGACCGCATGTTGCGGTGATCATGAAGAACCCCGCTAACGGTGGAGCAATCAGGTATTTTCTCTCTCGACGTGGAGAGAAGGACAACAAAGGACGTACGTTTCTTGACGTAGGCGATATTGACAGGCTTCCAGAAGGTACTCTCCTTGAAATAAGATATAATGCCACCAAGGCCAATCTGTATCAACTTGAGATGGTGGGGGCTGTGGCCTGTTGGCGTTGGATAAACCGCAGCCATGGTCTCCAGAGCTTTGAAACCGACTCGTCTGACTGGAATTACCGTGTTGACAGTTCACTTGATCCGAACAGCTATATGCTGGCTTAGTGAGAGATTTTGCATGCTCCTCAAATCACACATTTAGAATTCTCTACTTTCTTTGGACAGATGCTTTTCTTTATATCTGCCAACTACATTCCTCATCTTGAGGCGGATTTTATGGAACCATTTGAAATTATGAAAGGTGTATACTGGGTTGGAGCATTAGATTACAACATCCGATACTTCCATGGTTATAGCTATTCAACACATCATGGTACTACATACAATGCATATCTGATAGTCGGCAAGAAAATCGCACTTGTTGACTCAGTAATGGGTCCTTTTACTGATGAGATGCTTACCAGAATCTCCAAAGTGATTGACCCTCAGAAAATAGATTTCATGATATCTAACCACACCGAGATGGACCATTCCGGAGCAACGCCTAATATTCTCAAGATGGCTCCAGATGCCAAACTAATCTGTACATCAAAAGCTGTTGACCAACTCAAAAAACACTATGAAGATGGCTGGAATATTCAAACAGTCAAGACAGGTGATGAACTAGACCTGGGAGGAAAAACACTCCGATTCTATGAGGCACCGATGCTTCACTGGCCGGAGTCTATGTTCACCTACTATGTAGAAGAACAACTCTTGTTGCCAAATGACGCCTTTGGCCAGCATTACGCTACAGCGCAGCGGTTCGCAGATGAGGTGGACCAACACGTCCTCTGGCGAGAGGCTGAGAAATACTATGCAAACATTCTCTGGCCATTAAGTAGGATGGTCCAAAGAAAGATCGAGGAGGTTGTTGAACTTGGCTTGCCAATCAAGATGATAGCCCCTTCACATGGACTGATTTGGCGCAAAGACCCACTTCAAATTGTCACTAGATATCTTGAATGGGCAAAGGGTGAGAGGTTGCAGGACAAGGTGGTCATCACTTGGGACACCATGTGGAATAGTACCACGAAACTCGCACGTGCCATCGCTGAAGGTGTTCACAGCGAAGGTCTGGAACCTATCTTGAAACTAATTCCCCAAAGTGACCGCAGTGACATCATAGCTGACATGTTGGAAGCAAGAGGCATTCTCGTAGGATGTTCGACTGTGCACAATGATATCCTGCCCACTGCTGCTCCTGTTCTCTCTGACTTGGAAGTGCTGAAACCAGCTGGCAAGAAGTGCGCCGCGTTCGGCTCTTATGGTTGGGGTGGAGGTGCTGTGAAAAAGATTCAGGAGTCCATGGAGAAAGGAAAGATGGACATAGTCATGGAGCCATTCACAGTGAAGTGGGTGCCAGATAAGGATGAACTCGACCAGGCTTTCAACTTCGGAAAGGAGTTCGCCCGAAAGGTAAAGTAAGCACTATCTAATATCGAAGTATTAGGACGATTGTTCATCCCTCACATAAGGTAACAGTCACCCTGTTAGTAGGATGATTCTCAATGACGTCTATCATCAGTCCAATCGTTGTCATGATTGAGATAATTATACTAATGACTATCTTTATTGTAATTCTTCTTCGTCTTTACTCGGATAGATTTTCTGAAACATCAACACTGCTTCGACTTGCATTTCTATCAATCTTAGCAACTGATACTGGTGCTTCATTATACTTGATAACATTCTACCTCGTCAACATGCCCTACCTCATTGGGTCTGTATTGGGGATGTTACTTCTCGCTTTTGGCGTGTCTTTTTGCATAGGTTTTCTAGCTCCTGTTGATAAGAAAAGGGATCAAGATGATGTCTGGACAAGATGGTTCAAGGAACGCAATGAAGGACTAGAGAAACAGAGGAAGAGCAAATTGGCTGATGAGGAGCACCTATCCTAGAAGGTCCTGCGAGTTTGTTTTTCAGTTGCTTTCACTCTGGGAGCAAATCTACCTCCTATCTCCTCTAGGAGTAACCGACACTCTTGTTCGCTGCAATTGTACATTCGAGGTCTCTGTATATAGCTCAATACATATGGAGGGGGGCAGAATAAGAGAAAGAGTACTAAGCTGCCATATGCGACGATGCCAAAGCTGCCAAATACACTGGCAATCAACCATTCAACAATAAGAACTACTGCTCCTATCAGAATAATCACAAGTTCTAGTTTGTTTGGTTTCTTCACTAGATTCTCTTTCGAAAACAACACCCACTTCTCTTCTGGACTCAGGATGACAGCTGGCAAGAAACTTCTCTCTCTAATTGAATAGTTCCTTCCCACGACGACCACCTTGTCTCCAACATTCACTGGTGGTCTTTTCGTAAGGTGAAAGTCAACAAGTTTTGTTTCGTTTCCAAGGTTAAGGGTCATTCCTCGAGTCAGTCGTTCTGGGGGCACCGGATATATGGTGTCAAAATCCTCAACCACTCCCTCTATGGCATACTCAGCCTTGTAGTCATCGCATAAGCGATGGAACTTTGCAAGTAGCTTCGAATCACCCATCTCTTTCCTGCTTGCTATACAATTTTGCCAGATAAATGAACCGACAATTCCTCGCGCTCTACGAATAACTTTAAAACTCACATCAGCAAAACTCAATCTACACATAGCGGGTTGGGGAAGCCAGTCCTGCTCGGACTCGTCCGGGTGCGGGCGACGCCTATCCCGCGGGGCTCATAAAAGCGGCAACGCTTGAGTTCCGCCTTCGGGAAACCCCGAGATCGGATGTTCAAAAAGCTGTGCAGGGTCATCCTGTCGGCTGGAATATCATCCACCCGCTACCATCACTCTTCTTTACTATTGTTAACTAATAATCCGAAGATATAAGGATGATTCGTATCACAAAGAACTGTGTGAATCTCTGTGGAGGAGCAAGAGTTGAACATTGACGAAGTTCTAGATGCGGTTCCTAAATACAAAGAGTTTCTGACAGTCAAGGAGCTTGATGTATCCAGTACGGAACTTGCGGATGAGTTCTCTGAGATGACCTTAAGGAAAATCGGAGAGTCCAGAGAAGGAAGACCAATATCCTGCATGAAAATAGGTGAAGGAGATCGTAATGCACTTCTTTTTGCTTTTCCCCATCCAAACGAACCAATTGGTAGTATGACTGTTGAGTTTCTGTCCAAGTACCTCGCAGAGAATCCTGACATGGTCAAACAAACAGGTTTCACATGGTATTTGATTAAGGCAATTGATCCAGATGGTGCAGCTCTCAATGAAGGCTGGTTCAAAGGTAAATTTGATCCTGTGAAATACGCAAGGAATTACTACAGACCTCCGGGACACGAACAGATGGAGTGGACCTTTCCAGTAGCCTACAAGAAACTCTCATTCACTGAAACACCTCCTGAAACGCAGGCGTTGATGTCCCTCATAGATGAAATCAAACCGGATTTCATGTTCAGTCTTCATAATGCAGGATTCTGTGGAGTCTATTTCTATCTCACTCAAGAGATTGAGGAGAGCTACCCACATCTGGTCAATCTTGTGAGGAAAGAGAATCTACCGTTACATCAGGGTGAACCAGAAGCTCCCTACATCAAGGAGTTAAGTCCAGGAATCTATGAGATGTTTGGGATTCAAGAGATGTACGATTTCTATGAATCAAATGGAGTTGAGAATCCTCAGGAGCTCATAAAATGGGGTACATCATCTGCAGACTACTTAAAGACAGTCACCAAAAATCGTGGATTCACACTACTCTGTGAGATGCCCTATTTCTATGACAATGCGTTGGATGACAGCTCGTTCACAGACGAAGATCGACGCTCACTTGTCTTCGAATCTCTAGATTTCACAGTTGAACTGTATCAATACAGCAAGGAGAAGTTTGACAGCATTCAGGAGTACTGTGATACTAGCTCCAAACTCTTCAGTTCAGTAGCTGACATGGCTGATAACTTCGAGGATCGTGTATTGCCTGAATTCATACATGCAAGGAACTCTCCTATGTATGAGGGGAAAGCCACAGTGGCTCAAGCCTTTGACTTGAAGGTAGCCTCTAGATACTATGGATATCTAAGATCTGCAATGGTGGCAAGACTATGTGATGAAGCCTCTATCATTCATCCTAGTAAAGATAAGGAACTGATGGATATCAAACAGGAAATGGATGAATATGTTGCATCAGGCATACAAAATACTCTCAGTGGTACAAATTTCACAGTAATTCCGATTCAGAAGCTTGTTAGAGTTCAGGTGGGGAGCGCACTACACTGTATGAAACACCTTGCCAGTTGACACCACCCGCTATCATCACTTTTTCTTCACAACTTGATTTACCTGTGGTAGTAATAGAAGGCAGATATACCCGCGAAGACAACAGCACTAATCCATATTATTGCTAGGGCAAGAAGAGCATCAGAAGACACGTCAGTGCCAGAAAGACCAATGAGTGCAACTGGAACTACAAAGAGAACGAAAGCAAACCCATTACGAGTTGATTTGTCAGAAATCTGTATTGCGCGTTCGTCACGGAATCTCTGAGCATAAACAGTGAATCCTATTAACACTGAAATAAAAACAACTTCTGCCCCGAATGAGGGGATGGAAAATGGTATCTCTGAAGTTGGGAAAAGAAAACTAGTAATGATCTGTGCGATGAGCCATCCAAAGACCAAGAGGACCCCCATTATAACTAGAGTCTTATTTGACAATTTTAAACTCACGTCAGATTCACCTCTACCTTCGATAATAATAGAATAAAGACAGATAGAGTATTACAAGTGACGATATCCATGGCACAAATATCAGACCTGCAGTAATCTGAAGTGTAATCTCTTCAACCCGAATGAGTACGATGGAACTCAAGGGAAGAATTATCACAAGAAAGACAAAGGCATTGCGTGCTGCGAGATTCATAATCTGAGTGAAGCGCTCGTCTTGGAAACGTCGAAGATAGGTAGCACCAAGACCTCCGCCAACCATACCCCCGATGGCCCCAAAAATGCTACTCATAGATGATAAATCCAAAGCCCAAAATATTACGAACACTATCATAACCATTATGACAGCACTGAGAGCTGCCATTATACTACGATTCATTCTTGTCACCTCTAAATTCGAAGATGTCCTCAATCTTTACCTCGAAAAGGTGTGCAAGCTTAAACGCGAGTGTGAGAGACGGGTTGTAGGAACCTTTCTCCATTGAAATGATGGTCTGCCTAGTCACTCCAAGGCGTATGGCGAGCCCCTCCTGAGTCCAAAGTTCAGGTGTATCTGAACTCTTCATTTTGACTTCACGGAGTTCTCGCAGTTTGTTCATAATCATGCTGCTCACCCAATCAAATGTAAAGTTCATTATACGTAAAGTAAACTTTACATTTAAGTTTGTTGTTTTCTGAAATTAATAGGAGATAAAATGGAGAAGACTAATACAAGTAGGTGATACACACATTGTTCTGTGGCCTACGTTAACCCCTAACCGGAGCAAGAATATAATGATACTGGAAGTTGCCCTCCTTGTGGGAATCTATGCTATCTGGCTCCTCCTCCTTGTCAATACCATGGTTTCGAGTGAGGAGATATCATTGACAGTGGCCACATTACCCTTCATTGTGACCTTCCCAATAGCATTGATTCTAGCAGCATTGATAGAGATTCAAATTCCGGGCGCATTCATTGTTGATATAGTACTCACAATGGTGATTGGGGTCCTCATCTTCGTGAGATGGGTGATGGCAATAGTGGGTGAGTAAAACCTAGTTACCTTTTCGTTTGAACTCAGTATATCCACAACGACCGCAAGCAAAACGGTCAAAGTGCTCGGCCATGAACGTGCCTTTCTCGCAACGTGGACAAGATCTCTTGGAATAAGTGATTTTACCTGACTTGTCAACCTTGTACATTTCGTGTGCCTTTGGCATCTAGGACTCATCCTCTTTTTGTTTCTTCGACTCGTGTCTCTTGACAATATGATTGAGTTCAATTCGATTCATCTGATCTGAGTTTGAATAGATTCTGGCTGTTCCATCAGTTATGCCCGCACCAAACTTGGTGTCGAGCTTCTTGATTATAACTGCTGATGAATCTGCATCAAATTGCGCAACAATCTTTGCACGGATATCTGCTCGACTTGGAGTGCTTACTCCAGCATGATCGACCCTGAAATCAACTTCCTTTCTTGCCAGAGGTTTGTTCTCTCGTTCACTTAGGATTTCGATTTTCATTGGCATCACTTACCGAAAGTCAGACCACATCAGGGGTGGGTCAGCTGTTTAGATAGGCTTGGAAAAATTGTACACTTAATAAACATATGTCTAAGTCAAGATTATAATCTACAAACCACAGACTGCGCTTCGATTGATAGTCTGCATCAAGACTATCAAATGCTGGGTGTGGGCTTGAAAAAAGGATGAAGGACTCAACCTTCCCCCTTGAAAACAATCCCCTCCTTTTCAAGTTCTGTCAAGATATATTCTGTCACCTCATCTCTGACCTCCTCTTCGATACCATACTCTGCAAGAATGGTACTCACATCATCACTCACAATATCACGATCGACCCCACCTGAGAACTCCACCCAATTCATGTAGAAATGGATTCCTTGAGTCACCTGAATGTCAATCCGTTCCCCGTCAGGTGATGTAAAGACTAAAGACCTTCTTAGTATTTCAAACATGGTGGAGGTTCAACTAAGGGAGTGGGTGAAGATGGGCTATCCCTTCACAGTCCCTCAACTCAGAAGCTACAGTCTTGACTTCTCTGCAAGTACCGAGAACTCCACTGGACAGGGGTACTGGTTCACTCTCGATGATGAACGAGAGAACGAGGTCCTGCTGCATCTCAAACTCCCGCCCGGTATTGATGGAAGACCACATGATGACTCTCCCTACAAATCAATAACCCTCACCTTTCGGTTTCTTGACTGGCTACTACGTGCAGCTCTTAGCGATAGAAAGAAGGCGGAGCTTGCCAGCGCCGAAGGTAATACACTTCGGACTGAGAGCCTGACCTTTCGGGCTGCAAAGTTTGAGGACATGCATCAGCAGTTCATGAACACAATCCAGTTTCAACATACAGCCCACAGGCTATCTAGACTAAAACTGCGAAAGGACACAGACACTGAGGAGATTATTGAACTTCAAAAAAGGGTCAAAGACTTGAAGGCATCACGGAGGAGTGCACCACCGAGACTTCTTTTGAGAGGACATAGAGTTACCCTCCAGATTCCCTTTCTCTCTCCTAATGGTCCAGTGAGTTCAACGGTGTTTGGAAATAGGGAGTACACAACCAAGGCTGGGGCTGATAGGGGTCTCAGAGCTCCGGTGGCTCTGTCAGTGGAGAAGGAACAGTCTTTTGAGGACCTCCTCATAACAGTTGGCCTTCTTGTTGAAAAACGTGAGAGTCTCAGAAAACATGCATATTCCCTCACCTCAGAGTTGACAAGAAAGAAGAGCAACTGGGACAGGAAACGATCAGGACAGTCATATCCAGCGCCTATCTTGAAACGTGATAGACACATTGAAGCGCTGTGGAGAAAAATTCGTCGTCTTGACCGTGAGATTGCCCGACAGGTAGCAGCTAAAACTGTCTGGTTTTGTGAAGAACACAGAGTGAAGAAATTGTTCTTCGAGGACCTTAGAAGCTTTCAAGGACATGCTGGATCAAAGGACTTGTCCTACAACTTAACTTCAAACCTGTGGGGGAAAATAATCGACACAGTACGCTATATGCGTGAGTCACTTGGGCACAGCAAGTATAGTGTTTGGACAGTGAACCCGAGATACACCTCTCAGACATGTCATGTATGTGGAGCGAGAGGGAAGAGAGTAGAGGATGAAACCTCCACTACCGAGAGAAAGGGTGGGGAGTACTTTTACTGTGGGAAGTGTGAAGAGCACTTCCATGCTGACATCAATGCGGCAAGGAACATAATTCATGTTCAAGATTCCAGTACCGTTCCTGGAAGGACAATGTCCACTTCACAATGACCGGTGTCTAATAAAGCTCCAATGACATGAATACTATCGCACCTTCAGTGCGTACTTACCTGGTTTGTCAATGTTGAGTCTGGAGGCAACATAAGAACTCAGTCTAGGGTCTTCACGTTTCTTTCGTCCAGGTAAAATAACCACAATTCCAGTATATGAGGTAGAGAGGTTAGTTCCTTTACAGTTGGGGCACATACTCTCAGCTGTGAGGAAATGACACGCTTTGCATGCTTTCATTTTGACTATTGTTGTCCCCTCCTAGCTATTTTTTCTTCTCTTTCTTAGTTTCACCACGAGCAGCCTTTACATCATCCTCTACCCAAGATCGGTCAGGACCTATTTTTCCAAGAAATGGCTGTCTCATTGTGAGACCAAGTTTTCCAGATTTATTACCTGATTCAAAACTTATCGAAGTGACTCTGGCTCTTACCATGTCTCCTTCTGCGAGAGTCCTGCCAGTTTCCTTACCCAGGAGGGCATTACCCTTTGAGTCCTGTGTGATGAAATCATCACAGATTTGACTGACATGACAAAGCCCATCGAGTGGTCCCATTCGGATGAATGCACCAAAGTCCATAAGCTCCACTACGTTACCCTCCACCAATTCATGCCGAAGAGGTTTGAATACAAGCACACGATAGGTCACGGAATGGTAGGTTGCACCGTCTCCTGGCATGAGACGACCTTGACCAATTGCATCTATCCCGATGACTGCAATCATCAGACCGACATCTCGATCGAGAACATTCTCGTGCTGTTTACGAAGATGAAGCATGGCTGCTTCTTCCATGGGAGAACCAAATTGCGATGGCGGAATACGTACCACGTCTTTTACTGTCACTATGCTATACAACTATTGACGCTCCTTGCCTAGCAGGAAGTTTCTAATCAGAACAATCAGACTCGAGAACTAACACGAGGTCTGAACCCGACGGCTCAGCGCAGCTTCGCTTTATAAAACATAAAAACGTTGTGACCCGTCCTCAAAAAATCGACCCTTTGAGTTCTAGATGTTTCCGACCTCGAAGTAAAAGAACAGGTACCCCTCGTTTTGCTGCTCGTTGTCTAAGTTCCTTATCATTAGTGGCAAGCACACCGTTTACCGATATCGTGTACTCCAGAAGTTGATCATCAACTAAAAAACCCCTCATTGATTGGTCTATCTCCACAACTCTGCATCTTTCAATCAAATCTAATGCAACTTTGAACATTCGGCTCTCAGTTTTACCAGACCTTTCAAGTTTCGTCTTTATCTCGTTAACTACAGATTCCAAAAGGATGAATTCAACCCTCCTTTCAAGCACTCTCTCTGCTTCAGAAAACACATCGATTCCAAATTGTGCTGGTATAGTCAGGAAGTTCGTATCAATTATTACATAAAGTGGCAAAGTTCTCACCAAGATGAGGTGCTGGTTTATAGACGGATTGTGCTTTAAATCTCAGCATATCCAATCAATCGCCACTTGTTTTCAACTCTGCGCCCAATCGCAATTCTCTGGCCCTTTTCAGCAACTACTGGACGTTTAAGCGTTAGTTCGATTTCATCTCCATGCAACCGAGTGATTACACCCACAGTGGGTGCGGTTCCAACAACCAACATCATCGATTCGTTTAATCTGAGATTCTCCACTTCTTTCTTAGATTCCATTCCGACAACTCTTTGCATGAGGATAGGTGTTATCATGAGTTTCTCGAAGATTTTGGGCATCTTTCCGACTCTCCCAACTACATTCCCAACTAATCGGTCAGCACGAGTTGAGGCTGGGTCCAATCCCGTGCCTACACCAATCAACCCTCCAGGATATGCCTCTTGAAGCGAATTTCCGCTACCAGACAGAAGACTCACAACTTTAGCTTTGATTGGTGTGAATCCTTTCTCCCCTTTGGCACCCGGAGCTATCTCAATCTCGTCACCTATACTCAGTTTTCCCTGTACAATCGACCCGCCAACTACACCGCCATGCATCTGCATTGGTAATGTTCCAGGTCTATTTATGTCAAAGGAACGCGCAACAAACATCTTGGGCACAGCTTCACCATTACGATTTGGTGTTGGAATAATCTCCTCAATAAATTGAATGAGTAGGTCAGTATTAGCTCCAAAAATGGCCGAAACTGGTATTATTGGGGCGTTTTCTGCAGTTGTCCCTTTTACAAAACCCTTTATCTGCTGATAATGCTTGCTCGCCTGTTCTTTGGTTACGAGCTCTATCTTGTTCTGAATTATTATGATGTTCTTTACTCCGACAATCTCGAGGGCATGAAGGTGTTCAGAAGTCTGAGGCATTGGACACGGTTCGTTAGCTGCAATCACAAGAATAGCCCCATCCATAAGACTAGCTCCACTAAGACAGGTTGCCATGAGTGATTCGTGACCAGGACTATCAACGAATGAGATTTCTCTCAAGACTTCAAGCTCTCCCCCACATTTCTTGCACTTACCCTCTTTTGCCAGATGTGAAGTAGTGAATGCTTCAGGTTCAGGACAACTCTTACACTTCATCAGAGTGGTTGCTGCATACCCGAGCCTAATTGAAATGCCACGTCTGATTTCATCTGAGTGACGATCTGTCCATTCTCCTGTTAGATATGAAACAAGTGTTGTCTTTCCATGATCGACATGGCCCAATGTACCAATGCTAATCTCTGATTGTCCCTCGTATTTCCTAGTCACCTAATCTTCACTTCCGACTATTCATTATGGGCGTTAGTCTCTGTCTTCCCGTTGCCCATATGAAGTATATGGTTCGAACTATAGAATAAATCATGAATGACTGAGGATAATCACTATGCGGGCTTCAATACGAGTTCTTCGAGAGGTGTACCACCTTTCTCTTCAATCCTCATATTTACCTGGGATATGTCAGAGCTCAGCTCTCTCCCTCGGACTGTCTTTCTTTTGGCAATTCCCTTTCGATCTGGTTTGAACCCAGGGGTACCATGAATTAGAACACGTTTCTTACCACTACCATGAACGTCGGGTCGAATTGGGAACCCAGATGAATCGCTTCCACCTGTGATCTTCAGTTTGTAGCCCGGCAGTCCCAAGACATCACCCTCTACAAGCTCTCCGACAGTCCTCCCAACAAGGGCATTTGTTTTGGCGTCATCTAATTCATACTGGATGGCTTTCCCAGTTTCCGGATCTGAAATCACAAGTTTGAACGGCAATTATCGCTTCGCCTACCTAGATTAGTGGTAATGGGTCCTTAAGGACACCAGCGGTAGCCAAATTGACTCACTTTATGAGGATTGTGGTTGGACCTCCTCTTGAAATATCTAAACGACACTCCAAGAACTTGTACCGCGTACATAAGCATTATAACACGTATCCATTATTGCCCGCACTCACGTTGAGGACTGACTACCAATGGATCCGCTGACCATATTTGTAATCATATGTATCATTTGGCTTGCGATATACATCGCAGCCCAATGGATAGGTGTTGAGAAACTTAGCGAGAAGGGTATTGATGCGGGTTTTCCATTCTTCATCATGTATCGTACAGAACGGCTGAATGCTTTTCTTACTAGGATGGGCAAGAAATTCCCTCGTGTCTTCTTCAATGTCGGTATTGTCGTAGGTTTTGGCGGTATGATATTCAGTTTCTTGATATTTGGTGACAACCTAATCAAGTTCTTTGTACAACCTGAAGCTGCAGGGGGCGTTGTACCTATAATACCTGGTGTGACTATCACCGGTCTTCCTTTGGTTTACATGTTGATTGGTCTTGCTGTCACTCTACTTACACATGAATTTGCCCACGGTCTAGCAGCCTCAAAGGATGATATAACAATCAAAAGTTCAGGACTGCTCGCTTTCTTGGTACTGTTTGGTGGCTTTGTTGAACCCGATGAAGAGCAGTTCGAGAAAGAAGCCACACCTCAATCACGAATGCGCATGCTAGCTGCTGGTTCGTTCGCCAATTTTGCATGGGCTTTTGTATTCCTGATAATTCTTGCAAACTTCTATCCATTGATGTCAATTGGATACTACCCACCGAGTGGGGCATATATCTACGATTTACAGGCTGGAAGCCCAGCTGCCGCGGCTCTTGATATCGGTGATGTTATCATTGGGCTGAATGATACAGAGATTGCAAACTGGACCGCAGTCAGTAATTTCATGGTTGATGCTCCAGCAAGCGCTCAATTGACTATACATACTCTTGATGGTCAAGTTACTATATTACTGGCGCCAAACGAACAAAATGCAAGTAAAGGGTACATGGGAATATACGGATCTGACTACTGGGAACCTAGACCAGGTTGGGATATTATTCTATCACCCATGTTTGTGTTCCACCTTCAACAGATAATCTTCTGGTGTTACTTGATTCTGATATCGATAGCACTCTTCAACCTCCTACCAATCCCAGTGTTCGATGGCGACAAATTACTTTCTAATGGTCTTAGTTTGGTCATAAAAGACGAGAAGAAGATCAAGTACATCATGTGGCCAGTACGAATCGCTGCGCTTGGAATTGTCTTGTTGAGTATTGTTCTGAGTTTCATCATGGGTAAAGGACTGTTCTGAAAAGCACTTTTTCGGTTCTGTGGGACCTAAAAAGGCATGAACTTGCATGATAGTTCGATGAAAGATGATGACCCATCAGATTGGTACAAAGCAAGAAGTGCGAGAAAAAGCCAGGAAAGCACTTACAGAATATCTGACAATGTTCATACCAAGCTCTTGGAAAGAGCCTCTTGACAAAGTGAAGTTATTACTTCAAGCAAATGGCGATATTGATTGGGAAGCCCTCAAAGGTCATGCCTTGCTATACTTTGACGAAAAACGATTGTCTGAAGATAGAGTTGAATGCCTCGCTAGAGTAGAACGCTTGAGCGACTCTTTCAAAGAAATACATAGCGCTCTCTCTCCTGCAGAATGGCACAAAACCATAGATGACATCATACATGCAGCCAATTTTCGGGCGAGCAAAGCGGCACTTCATGCTAGACGTGTTCAAATTGTGGATGACTTGAAAGAAACGGAGAAGAAAGAACCGAAGACAAAAACCTGAGAAAAATCAACTCTGTCATTACCTGTCACGCGAAAAATGTGCAGGTGAATAGGATATATCTTTGAGTCAGTACTACTGTACGAGTTCATATACTTAGCAAAAAATAGAGTATTAAGAGAGGACTAGGTATGTGGACTAGGATCTTGGACAAAGCCCGACGTGCGCAACTGAAATCCCGTAAGAAGAAGCCTTCTCAAGGGAAGTCCTTACTCTCGATTCTGGAACTATCATCAAGTTCCCGAGAGTCCGCGGCTGTTCACTTTGTCCATACGGACCTTGTTAGTTTCAGTGATATGACTAACGAGAGTGATGATGACCCCGCCGTGGTAAGTACTGTGGAAAAGCTCTCTGTGGTTGGAAGTGATGCTCCAACAGTAAAACAGGAGAAGGAGGCCAGGTCTTCAGGAGGGATCCCATCCCGATGATGACAGACGATGCTCTTGCTAAGTTTAGCATT
>CAZPWM010000048.1:16410-22150 GCA_964590575.1 uncultured archaeon | reverse complement strand
GACTGCTGGTCCGCGAAGCTACTATGGACTCCTTTGTTGGGTGAGCTGTCCACATCACTTGTATTAATGTCCACAAAGTCCTCGGTGTTCCCTGCAGGGACTGCTTGACTGTGTGGTAAGGATTGATTAGTAGCGAGGAGTAACTCGTGAGGATTTCCTACTTGCGAGGAGAAAGTCATGAGTAAAAGAAACGCACACATAAGAAAGATGAAGCTTCTCCGTTTTCTCATTTCATTACCCCCTCCCACTGCAAGCAAAAAACAACCATCACTTGAGAGTCTTCCTTCTGCGGGCTCAATCTTGTTGACTGATTCTTTTGACTATCGCTGGCTGGAATCGCTTACACCCCTCAAGCGGCGCTAGAGCATCGATAAATGTGGGACTACTAACTCACCCTTGTTGCATATGGAGCCTTATTTGATTATTCATAAAATAACCAACTAATCATTATACAAGCAGACACATTATCACTTTACGAATCATGGTCAACCTCGTCACTGAAACGACCACATTGACGAAAAAACGAACTCACAACGACAAGAACTTCTTGCGAGTTGTTCCACCAGCTCATTACTCTTTATCAGTTTCTGTACGTGACTCTGCTAGCCATGAAGGAATTACGAGACTGCGTCCAATGCCAAGTGAAACAAGAATGACACTAAGAGCGAGAGAAACCAGCAGAAGCACCACTGGGCTGTGGAAAGGTCTGCCATACCAACCCGTAAAGTTGAATGGGACCTCCAAGCCGAAATACTTCCAAAAATGATCCAAGTCAAGCAGAGCACTACTAATGCCACAAATCCCGAAGACAAGAAATGCACGATAAAGAAACTCATCCCTACTCACCCCATGTGAGGTATCATTGGTAGTCATTGCTAGCACCTACCATCATGACTCCGAAATATCACATAGCTAGTTGCCAATTTAAAGGCTAGTCTGCCAGTTTCGTGATACCAAAGCCATTTCCTGCAATTCTACTCTCAACTTAAGGCCTTTTTGTTACAACTTACAATCTCTTTGCCTCAGACCTAAGTCTGAGCATCCCCATAAAATCGATTAATGCGAGAATACAAAATAGAACTGAGAGTGCAAACAGAGCTGAAATGATTAGGCGATTTGATGGTGAGATATATCGTGCAAGCATAGCCATCTGGAATATGGTTGCTCCCAATGTTAGAAAGATGAGAAAACGAATCAATAAAAGACATCGGTCTGGGTTGAATCTATTTGAGGATGTTGAAAAGCTCGACTGACGACTGATGTTTGAACGGAAAATGTTGTAGATTGGTTCTCTTGGTTCCTGGTCAAACACAGGTTGGCGATCCCTTCTTATGAACTCCATCCAAGTGACTCCATCAACATTCTCGGGGCTATTCACAGAAAAGGATTACCCATGTAGATAGACTCCGAAGAAATGCGGAGCCATCACATTATCAAAACTAGGAGATGTTATCTTGAGCCTTCATCAGACCATTCTTCACACCTGTGAAGTGTCGATCAAACAGCCTATCCATTTATGACTCGGTATGAAAGAGGAATAACCTAGTGCATTCATGACATTCTCAGCTCTGGGATTATTTCCTTTGCAATCTTTTCAAACATCGGAATCTGGTCAGGTGCGAAGAATGGATAGAAGAACACTAACTCATTGATTCCTAATGATGTGTACCTGTTTACAATCTCCATGAATTTTTCTTCGGAAGCAAATGCAGTGTTTGCTTCTGCCCCAAACACAAGCAGTGACCGCCTGAGAGACACCGGATCGCGACCAATCTTCTCGCAGTGCTTATCGAGGTATTTAACGCGTTTCTGAGTCTTTTCGACAACGATGTCTGGTGGAGATCCAAAATCAGCACCGAAGGAAACCCATGTGTCTGCATATTCTGCAACAACTTTTAGTGATTCATTTGCATGGGCTGCTACTACAATTGGAGGCCTTGGCTTCTGGACTGGACCTGGAGCCATTATTGCATCCTTGAGTTGATAGTACTTACCTTCATAGCTTGATGTGTTATTGCGAAGTAGCATATCTATTATTTCCACCTGCTCCTTTAATCGCTCAGCCCTCTCCTTGAAAGGCCAATCATCAATACCAGTCATTGAATAGGACGGATCTATCCTTCCAGGAACTCCAGCACCTATTCCAATCTCCAAACGGCCATTTGAGATATGGTCCACTGTCATTGCTTGCCGTGCAAGAACTGCAGGATGTCGAAATGGAATTGATGTCACTAATGTGCCAATCCTGATTTGCGACGTGTAGTTTGCCAGCGCAGCAAGTGTAGTCCATCCATCCAACCAAGGACTCGTCGGGTTTGCATAGTTCACGAAGTGATCTGCAATCCACGTGGAATCAAAGCCTAATGCTTCAAACGTCTGCCAGAGTTTTACCAATATCTGCCACGGAAAATCTTGCAATACTACTGCTCCAAAACGGAGTGATTGTTTGTCTTTATTTTCTTTCATTACTCTAGCATCCTGTTGTTCTTAAAATAGTCCCATTTGATATTCCTGCTTCCTTCGAACAATCGGGACGTTACCTTTGATTCAATGGTATAGATATACCTTTCAACATCGAAGGTATTTGTATTCAGATTTGGGACTCCCTTGAGGGATATGCTTTTAGAACAATCAGGGGTAACAAGGAGATTGCTTCCAAAAAACAGTAATGTTGTCATGTCTTTGATAGTCGGGTGCTTTTTTCTTTTGGTCATCTTACCTGTCCCTCTTCTATAGAATTTCACAGATTCCAGTAAGTTTTCTGAAAAAATAGGTAATAATATTCAGTCACAAAGCGAGTACACATCTTGGGAACACTACACGTGTCTTTTAGCATCGATATTCTACCAATCAAATTCTTACCAGTCGAGCTTTTATCCTGAGATCGATTGGCTCTGAGGAATCATCCTTGTGGAGGAATTGTGCTTAGCATTGTGTATCTTGACTCTTTTCAATGCCCACCAAGCTAGAATCGCAAAAGCCACAGCAAGGCTTCCTGATATTATCCACAAGAATCGTAGATTGCCTGAGATGGACCATACAAGAGCTCCTAATGGAGCTGCAAATAGACCCGTTGCAGATGTCGTAGATGAGAAGACACCAAGTGCAGTCCCCTTCATATCAGCTGGTACACCATTCACAATAAGCACTCCTTCTGTTGCAGTCCAGACTACTAAAGGTGCAGCCCATAAACCGTTCAGAAATATTAGTAGCCATACCCCAGAACCTATTCCAATAGCAATCATAATGAATGAATTTCCAACCAGACTGATGACCAATCCTAATTTTGTTCGATGGCCAGCCATCCCACTTAGCGTGTACATCACCAAAACTGTCACGATTGAAAAGACGCTGGTGATTATACCATAGATATCCAGACTTACACCCCATTCGTTGACACTTAGTATTCCGATATATGGAATTGCCATTCCCCATGCAGAATAATATCCCAACATCGCAATTGTGAATATCCAAAAAGGTTTCCCAAGTTCTTTGAGTGGATTCTCAGAAACCTCTTCCTCATTAATTGATATCGCTGGATCATACTCGTCCTCCACAAATACTGCACTTAGACTCATAGCCGCAATTGCAGCTAATATACCCACCAGAAGTAATGAGTGAATCTGCATACCTATTTGTAATAGAAGAACCGCTAAGATAGGACTGACCGCGTCAACGGCATATGCTGGCATCAGAACCATAGTTATCTTTCTAGTTGCAGTTGGTCCGCTATCTTGTGAGATATCATCAGCTGGTATTGCTCGAGCAATTACAAGGACAAAACTCCATCCAAAATATTGGAGCGAGTATGAAAAGGCGATAAATGGCCAAACAGGTACAACATAGAGGAGGAAAAGCCCTATTACCTGAGGGATAAACGAAATTACAAGGGTCATCTTTCTTCCGATTGTGTCCGCAAGTGCACCTGATAGTGTGTACCCAACAAGTCCAGCAAGGATTCCAGCAGCGAATACTTCTCCAATCTGCCAAGAACTAAGAAATGAGTCGAGAGAGATTGCAAATTGCCATGTCCAGACACTCGCTGATAACTGAGCAATGCCAGCTACTAGAGCAATACGCCAGAGTGAATTATTGAGGCTTAGGAAGGTTCGTCGTGTAGAGAGTCCACTTGATAGCATGGCCTCTTCTAATCGAACTTCTTCCTGTGAAAGAGTCAAAACTGTCAAGCCTCATCATTGCGATTAACAACGCCTCGAGCTGAGCCCCCAACTGGTTTGCTTATAGCCTTGTCTAAGGCGGAAAAATGCAGTATATGGGCGTTAGACACATGTATGCTTTTTGGTGATAAATATTGTGCATATTCACGATATTACATGATGATTGGTACAAAAATGAACTCTGTTGATAGGAAAGATTCAAGCACTTTTCTTCTGAAATATCTTTGAGGATAGTAGAAATGGAATATCGATATTGCACACGTTGCGGGGGTAAATTAACTTCCTGTGATGCTGAGGAATGGGACTACAAATGTTCAGAGTGTGATAAGAAATTCTATAGCAACCCTGTACCAGTAGTAGCAGCTCTTGTATTTAGAAGCAAGGAACTTGTGATTGTCAGCTCTAAGAATAAGGCCCTCTGGGGACTACCTGGCGGGTATGTTACGGTGAGAGAATCGCTTGAAGATGCCATTATTCGAGAAGTACTAGAAGAAACCGGGTTGCACATCAAAATCACTGATTTCTTGAAATCATATCCACTGACAAAGAATGAAACAGAAATGGTATTCATTGTTTTTGTTGCTATGGTTGAGAGCGGAACACCCCTAGCTGGTGATGATGTGAAGGAGATAAAGATTCTAGAACCAAAGGATGCGTACGAACAGCTAACTGGAAAGTTCGCTAAGAAGGCATTAGAATATTGGATGAACACCCAGAAGTAGATGGGGCCCGAGGGGGGAATCGAACCCCCTTCAAGGGAGCCACAATCCCTTATGCTGCCGGTACACCACTCGGGCCATAGATAGTGTGGCAAACTCACGCACTATGATTTTCTCTTATCAATTTATCTCCAAGTACATAGCAATCTGTTTGTGGACAAATAGACATCGATTAATAGTGGATTTGTGACCCCTTGTTGGAGCTTCTGAGTATGAAACCGCTTGCTGATGGACTTTACTGAGTTATAAAAGACGACATATCAAGATAAGAAGTTCAGAGATTCAGGAGGAAGGTGTACTGATCATCTTCTAAGCTCAGTTTGCTCTCAATCAACTTGCCTGTCCTGTGTATGAAATCAATCATAGGTATATTCTTTGGATGCACATAAGCAATGAAGGCATTCACTCCCTTGCTCTTTGCTATTCGCATCATCTGACTCAGGAGGAATGTTCCAATACCCATGTTTTGATACTCGTCCTGCACGAGTAGTGCGAATTCAGCCTGGTTTGTACTTCTATTAAGCAGGTATCTTCCAGCTGCGATTATTTTCTCACACTCTTCATTATTTTCCAGCACACCGACAAGCGAGATATCCGATTCTTGGTCTACATAGTAGAACTCTTGAAGTGTCTGTCTGCGAAGACTTCGCAGAGGTGTAAGGAATCTAAAGAATATTGATTCTTCACTAAGCCCATAGAAGAGACCTTTGATTCTATCTGCATCATCTGGACGGATAAGTCTGACATGAATTGTGATTGGTCCTTCAGGTCCCTCAAACTCCTGTTGTGCCTCATATTCAGTTGGGAAGTAGGTCCCTCTTGATAGGAATGGGACTTGGTCCT
>CAZPWM010000048.1:0-16400 GCA_964590575.1 uncultured archaeon | reverse complement strand
GTAGTGCATTTCTTTAGCTGCTTCTAAGAGGCCATCTCTGTAAGCTGGATGTGCAATTGCGATAAGAGATAGCACTCGTTCACGAATTGTTCTTCCTCGAAGCATCGCTAATCCATATTCTGTGATGATGAAATCAACATCTCCTCGTGTCGTGACAACTCCTGCTCCCTCGCTCAATCGAGGTACAATCTTTGAAACCGTGCTATTAAGTGCTGTAGATTTAAGGCAAATGATTGATTTGCCGCCTTCAGATCTAGATGCGCCTCGGATGAAATCTACTTGGCCACCAATGCCACTGTAGAATGCGTGACCAATTGAGTCGGAGCATACCTGTCCTGTTAGATCAACTTCAAGAGCTGAATTGATTGCCACCATCTTCCTATTCTGACTGATGACAAAAGGGTCATTCACATAGGAGGTTTCTCTAAATTCGAATAATGGGTTGTTGTTCACGTAATCATAGAGCTTCCTTGTTCCCATTGCAAAACTAGCAACAACCTTGCCTCTATTGATGCTCTTCTTCATATTGGTGACAATCCCACTCTCAATTAAGTCAATTATACAGTCACCGAATGTTTCAGTATGAATCCCCAAGTCCTTAATCCCAGAGTTGATGAGGTTCGTTGTGACTGCCTTGGCAATTGTGCCTATTCCTAATTCAATCGTTGACTCGTTTTCCACAAGTCTTGCTGCATATTCCCCAATGCGTTTTTTTCTCTCGCTGACTTCCGGTGATTCGAACTCTCTCAAAGGCTCAGTAAACTGAACCAAGTAATCTAGATCTTTCACATGAATAAAGGAATCCCCATGAGTTACAGGCATTCGTTCATTGACCTGTGCTATCACCATGTCTGCATTTTCAGCTCCGGTCTTTGTGATATCCACAGAAATCCCAAGCGAGCAGTAACCAAATTCATCGGGGGGACTCACTTGAATCAAAGCTACATCCAATGGGATTCTCTTAGTCCGAAAGAAGAATGGGATATCTGATAGGGGTGCTGGTGTGTAGTCTGCACGTCCTTCTGAAACTGCATTTCGTATATTATCTGAAACAAAGAATGTGTTATGCCTGAACTGGGATTGGAACTTTTCGTCTGCTGATGGCGTGTTACCTATCGTTAAAAGATGAACAATTTCGTTATCTGCCATCTTGTCAGCGTTCTTTCCTAATTCCTGTACAAGATGATAGGGAACACCACATCCTGTACCAAGAAAGATACGAGTGCCTCTTCTGATCTTCGAGATAGCCTGTGCAGCTGTGACTATCTTGTCCTTATACTTCTGAGTCCAATCTCCTTTGGCATTCATATACATTCGCCTCAGGTCAAAGTATCGTATTCAATCGAATAGATTTGAGCGTTTCGAGCTGACTCCTAGGAGTCTTTTCCAAGCAGTTTTAGGAGTGTAACTTCACTGAGCAGTCCTAGCTTCTCAGCAATAGTTTCCACAGCCTTTACTGAAGGTGATTCCTCATCTAGCTCGAATAATGACTCTCCGCGATAGTTGGCTTTCCAGAGTTCATCATCACTTGGAATCATCCCAATAAGTTGCATGCCTTCTGCTTCCAACTGTCTTCTGAGATCCTCCTCCATTTCTGGAGGAAATCTGTTCCCAATCACTACAATCTTTTTGAACTCGATATGGACCTCCTTTGCAAGGTCTCTTATCCTCAAGGCTGCCTCATAAGCAGCTCTTGATGGGTCAACAACAATGATGAGAATGTCTACGTTTCGATTTGTACGCCTACTAAGGTGTTCGAGACCCGCGGTCATGTCGAGCAATGTAATCTCGTAATTCTTGCTCAGAGTGTCTAGAATCTGTGTGAGGAGTCTATTGACATAGCAATAGCATCCCTCACCTTCAGTTCTTCCCATAGCCAAGAAATCAAACTTTGGATTTTCGATGAGTGATTCAAAGATCTCTCCTTCCAAAACATCTTGTTTAGTAACTTCTCCAGAATAGGTGCCTTCATCGATGTCTTGTCGAAGCCTAGTTGCTATGGATCCAACAGTCTTTGGCACCTCAATTCCTAGTGCTCTAGGGAGGTTCAGTACAGGGTCTGCATCAACCACGAGAAGGTCTCTCTTAGTCTTCTCGGTGACAATACGGGTGAGAAGCGCTGCTGCTGTCGTCTTCCCCACACCGCCCTTGCCTGACACCGAAATTACAAGACGTTCTCTCATACTAGTAGGTTTCACTCCTCTTTCCATTTACCCTCTTGAAGGTACTTAGGAATCCCACTTGAGTCGCGTGGACCGACTTTCAAAGTCCATCCACTAACCTCCTCAGTTTCGCCACTGATTCTGGCAGCCATTCCTGGACTTATCAGAATCTTGTGTTTCACCTTATCCGCGACTTTGTATTCCTCGAGAGTTTCTGCAACTTTCTCAGCTGTGAGCTTTCGGCCTGCAACAGCGGACTGAACACTCATTCCCTCTGTATCAACTACAAGTAAGTATGCATTGACACCCGCCTGTTTGATGTCACTCTCGACAGTGAAGTATGTCAGAGCAAAATTCGTTGTATACATTACTGGTGAGTCAGGTCCCACATCTCCAAATTCCATCAGTCCCGCTTCAACCGCCACTGGTTTTACCGGGTCTGTATAGAGATTGCTTCGGAGGAATGTTAATGGGAGATTAGTCCACATGTCTATGCTGTGCAAGACAAGGATGTCGGCATACCTTACAATCTGAGCTGATGCCGTGAGGACTTCATCCCATTTTGTTAGTTCAGGAGCCTCATCCTCTTTATGATCAGCCCAGACTGCGATTGGAGTGCCAAGTATCGGATAGCCAAGTAGCTCGTTTTCTTCAAGTATTGCTGAACGTCTCAGTTGAGTGAAATCATCCACAGTAGTTCCAAGACCCGTTCTAGAAGCGGTACCTGGGTCGAGGACAATTTCTTCTACACCAAGAGCACGAAGTGTGTTCACAAGCGTGGATAGATTGTCAAGACTTCCTGGAGCAAATGCGACAAGTGGGAGGTCATGTTTTGTAGCAATCTCCCCAACCTGTGCCCATGTGTCCATAGTGGCAGCATAGAGAAGGGGTCGTTTGTTTGCGATGGTTTTAGCTGCAGCAGCAAGCATCTCTGGATTGAGAGAACAAAGCATTATGGGCCAGTCAGTCAATTCGGTGAGTTTCTTTGCGGTAGTTGCAAAGGTCTTTGGGTCTTGAGAAACCCCTCGAAGAGCGATTCCATCCAAGCGGAGGTCTGTTCCAATATAGACATACGTCCATTCTTCTATAGCTTTAATCCTTGCAGCTAGTGCCTCTGCATCAAGATTGTCTGGTACATCTAAAAAGAATGCGGTTGGATTACTGTATCTCAGGTCATGTCTGTAGAGGACTAGTTTTCCTCCAATACTCACGGCATTCTCCCCCACGCCAACTACAATCTCTCTCACTGGTGGTCGAACTAGTTCTTGGATTTTCTCCAGTTTCTTTGCATATTTTGTTTCTTCAAACAGCGGAGTACAAGCCTTGAGTTTGACTGTGTGCTCAGCCATCTTCGTAGCAAACGCCATACAGTTTGCTTCACCACAGTCTTGGCAGTTTGTACCAGGAAGCAAGGGATAGATATCTAGTGGGCCAGGTAGTTTTGCCATTAGGCTCCCTCCGGTATCGTCATTGTAGTCCAATCCGGATATTCTTCCGGTTTGATCTTTTGCCTTTCCTTCATCCAGTCAATCAAGTCATGTACAGTCTTGATAGCTGCAGGATGCATCATCATGAAGAGGTCGCTTCCTGCAAGCAATAAGGCTAGAGCAGTAACACTCTCCCAAATCGGACCTCGAAGTTCTCTCGGACCTAACTCGGGTTTGTTCATCCATGCCTCTCTTGCAGCCCAAGCATTGGTTGTGCCTGAACTGATTGGGAATCGTAGCTCCTTGTCTCCTAGCAAACCTGCGAGTCGCATCCGTTGCATTATAGTAAAGGCATATTCTAGACCATATCCTAGAGCTGCAGTTGTTGGGTCGATGACAATCTGCTCAGGAGTCAGCCATTCGAAGAGTCTTCTATTGAGTTCCTTCTGCTGATTAATATCAATTGAAGTCCATGACAAAACGATTTGGTCATGTTTCTTTGCAGCAATAGCAATATCCTCAAAAACATCTACAGTTGCTGAACACAAAAGGGTCCTCTCTCCCTCACAGACCTCTGCCGCTTTTACCAAGACCGGTCCATCCTTCTCGGGGTCGCCAGCCGATCCAATGAGAATTGGAACCTTAACTGCTTGAAGAACCTCTTCGATAACTTTTGCAGCATCGTTTGGTGACGTATCACCAAGTTGACGGTCAGTACTGATCAGGTGAATTGTGACCACATCTGCTCCATATTTATCTACAACGAGTTTTGCCCACTCTGCCGGGTCATCAAGAACTTCTTTGTAGTGCATCTTGACCATTTTTGCTAAAGAAATGGGCATATCAAACACATCTGCTGCAATGATTGGTGGTCTCGCAGGAGGCGACTGAAACAAATCCCATGCTGGTGCAGTGTGACCTCCAATGGTCACAGTATTGCCTCTTGTTCCTCCTTGACCCTTTGTGGCTCCAAGAGTGATTTCTTGGATTGCCTGTGTATACTCACCAAGGGGAGTTTTGAAGGATGCCGGGATGAGCGACTTTGGCATCTCCAGAGCTGGACGTGCTACAGCTTTCGCCATTTGTTGAACCATCGGTCGAAGAGCTAGTTTGAGCTCATCTAGTTCTATTGTAACATTCTCAAGGACAAGTTCAGCAAAATCGCCGAACATATCATCCAGCGAAGTAGTCCTTTCCTTGTCAGTTGTCATTTCTTCTTGTCACCCTTTCCTGTCTTTCGAATGATTACCTTCTCAGCGTAGATCTTGGCATTCTTGAATATGATTTCAAGGCCGCCACCAACCCCTCCAACTAAGGCTGTCATCTCCCCAGGAACTGCCACATAGTCAGATCCTGCAGCATCTGCCGCTACAGCAACTTCATCCTCATCCTCGAGTTCGATCCACCGTTCAACAACTGGATGATTCTTCTCCTTGAGGTAAGCTTTGAGGTCGCCAATACTCATAGCATCTTTCTCGGTTGATATCTTATCCCTCACATCTTCAGGTATGAACTCCACGACTCTCTCTCTAATAGCTTCGGGGAGCCAGACTATTCGATTCCAACCATCATCAACCTGTAGAAATTTCGGAGAACGCATGTACTCGATAGATATACCATGGAATCCAGGAACTTGTCGACCACCTGCTGTTGAGTCAGCCATGCTTGAGAATGGCAAACCGTTGACTGTATCGCCCTTGAAGTCCCTGTGTACAATTCCTAATCCATCAACCTCTGGAATGACAAAAGCAATTGCCTCGAAACACCCACAGCTCGTATGTGGTTTCTCAAAAGCACTATAGAGTGCAACCGAATTTATCTTCCCGAGTGACTTCTCTGTGTACGCTTGATTGACACCTGTATACTCACCACGAAACTCGTCAATAGTATCACCTTTTGGAACTGCATAGAGTGGACCTTTTGGATCAACTCGAGCAGCAGCTCTACCATCAAACCAGCTGATTGCACCACAGTTTGCATATCTTTGCGGCGTGATTGTACAGACGTGAGTAGGAGCAAATGATGTACAGAGTGAACATCCATAGAATGTATCAACTTCTGCATCACTAAGTCCTCGCGCACGTTCATCACGTTGGTTATACCTGTTTATCGCATCATCGTAGCGTTCAGAAACAACTTTAGGATCTGTGATGAAGGTAACCTGAATTCTCTCGATGATATTCATCTCACTCTTGAAGAGCCGCATCAAGACCTTGCCAAGATACTCAAATGAGTTAAAGCCCTTCTCAAAGGACTTCTTACTCAATCGAATCCAGATGTCATAACGTTGATTGAGATGCATCAGTCCCTCAACGAAGTTGACGTATTCATGGACACGTCTTTCAATAACTCCCTCAAGGTCTGTTTCAATCTCTTTTCCAGCTACTTCAACGACGATTCCAAAAGGATGGTAACTTCCTTCCTCCATATCTTTCAGGTCCGGACCAATTATGGTTACTTTTCCATCCTCGATTTCATCCATTTCTCGGGCAATCGCAAGTTCGAATTTGTGTTCCATCTTTGGTCCACCGAGTTCAACAAACATATCTTTGCCTCTGACTCGCTCACCTTCGTACACTACGCCAATATCTACAGGAATATCTTCGTATGACACTTTACTTACCTCCTCCTACTAGTTCTAGTATTTCATCGAGAACAGTATGATACTGTTTCTCCTTCATGTTCGGGAACGACCATTTTGCATGTGGTTGAAAATACCGCCCCAAGGCTATTGCAGTTAGATGAGTCCCAAAGTTCATCACAGCGGAAAGTAAAGTCCACTGCATGTAATATGGGATTCCATAGATCATGATCATATCGTAAGGTCCTTTCCCAGATGGTCCCAGCCAGTCCGGATCTTGAAGACGATAGGCAACTTCCATTGCCCCCATTGATTTAGCACCATCAAAGCCCCTCTCCAAGAATGCTTTGATTGCTCCTCCAGTGGCAATGACAGGCATCTTCATTGCTTTTGAAAGAGCGATTGCATAGTCAATCATGTTTCCTTTTCCATGCTTTTCTGTCACAGCTTCAGAACCTACAATAAGAAGTGGGCTTTTAGCCTTGGTGAGGTCTCTTTTCAGAACTGCAGCTTTTGTTAGGGATTTCGCGCTTTCAGGTCCACAAATCTCCCCAGTCTGCCAAGGTACTGGACGCATCACCATTACTTACCACCTCCCATTACTTGCTCCTTCAGGATCGTTGGGTCTATAATCGGACGTTCCTTCCACTTGTTCTCCTTCATTTGGGCGAGAATCTTGTCTTTCAGAGTGATTGGAATGTCGGCGTCCCGCCTAATATACTTCCAAACATCATCTGGGAAGAACCCATAGTATGTTTCATGGATATCGATATAATGGCTAAGTTTAATGGATCGACCCTTGTTTGTGTCATTCGGACGAATAACCAGTTTGGCAGTCATTACATTTGCTTCCGCAACTGTTTCTGCTGCATAGAAGAGATGTTCTGGTCCTGGAGCGACTACTACACGGTCACCTGTGCGTGCATCATAAACTGTCCAATCTCTCTCCTCCTCAGCCTTTCCAAGCAACATTCTTCGGTATTTCGAACCATGTGGTCCCACAATCACAGGAACACCGAGTCTCCAGAAGCCAGATGCAATTGATGCAGCCTTCTGAGACATAGCACCCCAAGAGATACCTACTGCACCCACGCGGTTAAGGATGTAATCAGCTATCTCTGCGTAATTTCCACGAAGGTTCCTCTTAGCGAAGATTGCTGCGATTTTTATTGCAGCACCAGCGATGTGCGGATTGGACACACATGAGCCGACGTTGAGCACGCCGCCTGCATTGAATTCACCACTATGTCTCTCGTATATTGACTCTCCGTTCTCATCTCTCACATGACCAGCTGATATTGCTGCACATCCCGAGGTAACGATGATGTATCGTCGTTTAGCAAACTCTTCTGCCATATCATGAACATCTTTACCACCTTGAGGGTAATTGGCACAGCCAACATGGGCTATTACTCCAGGTATCTCGCCAAAGACAATTGGTTGCCCAACATTTCTGATCTCAATATCTTGGATTGCACCTCTACCTGTCCGAACCATATAGGTTTCATCTTTGCAATCAGCTTCTGCAGCTACAACCATCCAACTATGCAAGTCAAAATCATTAGGACAAGCGGACTCGCAGCGTGCGCAACCGATACAGCTTTGATAGACATCCCGGAGTGGTTCAAAATTCCCTAACTGAGCTGCCAGAACAGCTTCCATTACTGGCTGATCATTTGGACATGCCCTTATACACTCACTACACTTTTTACAGTCTTGTGCCATCTTCTGAATCTGTTTCTTTGATGGGAAGAACTTCATCTTCCTTCTCTTTGGCTTGAGAGCAAGAGCTACCTTTGTGGCAACTTCTCCAACTTTGTGATGGTCATGAATGAATGCACCATCTATCTTGCCTGAAACAAGTTCATCTACGATTGAGTCAACAGAGTCATCTGACCTGTCTGGTAATCCCATCACAGCTTTGTCGCTAGTTGAGATGACCGGTGCTTTGACCTTCTTTGCCTCTCTGACAACATCCGTCCGAATACACTGTTCATCCACAACAATGACATCTGCTTTGCCACTTCGAATGTATCTAAGCTGCCACGAGATTGGTCCGATCACCTTTGCGCTTGGATCCCGCCGTGTGATGTCCCATGCAGTACAACACATTCCTCCTACCTCAACTTGGTTGCCAACTTTCTTTTCGGTAATATAATCCGTAATTGAGGCAGCAGGCACAATGTTATGACCAATGGTCAAGATAATGGCCTTATTCGTATCCATCATGCCTATTCCTGACTGGACAAGTGGTGCTTCGGGGTCTGCCTGCGGAAAACCCATAGTTGAAATCTGTACAAGGTCTGCAATCTCCATCCCAACTTGGTCTATCATCCCCGCATGGAGAACCTTGCTCTCAAAGTCCAACCAGCTTCCTTCTTGACCTGTGTGTGTAGCCGAGAGTGTATGAGCTAGTTGGGTTTCACAGTAGTCAACAATGAGGCTGGCATCTTCCAGAGTTATTGGTCGCATACCTGTCACTAAACGAGAAACTGGAGCGTGTATCTCAGTGCCAGGTCCCTGCATAAGGGCTGTTCGAGGACCAAACTCTTCAATCAAATGATCAACGAGATGTCTAGCATGTGCAAGATGTGCTGCACAACCTATATTGGCTGCTACTAACACTATCCTTGCTTGCTGAGCTTTGATGTCAATTCCACAAGCTCCCCTTTTGTCACCAGACAAATCACACTTGCCAAAAGTACAGAGACAACAAACCTGACAATAAGGCATGTATGATGGCTGATAACGAGATAGTAGCTTATGGTCCCATGAGCGGAGATCAGTTGGATTTGGCATTGGTGTTGGACCCATAGGTTCATCCCATTCATCGTCAACTACCGTACCGATGCGGACCTCTAGGCCTTTGAATCTGCCAAGGCTGGTTTCTGCTTCATCCGCTTTGAAGTAAGCTTTCTTCTTCATGACGTGTTCAGTTCCTGTGCGTGGTTTATAGCCCGAAAACAGCGCACCATAATAAGGTTGCGAATCCTTCACCTAGTTGTGGGCATATGTTTCTAATCAAAAATTCACTGTGTTAAGTAGTTCACTTAATAAAGTTCATAGATTTTCATCGATACTTTCAATCCGTAAATATATCAACTAATTGCCAGTTTCTTCGATTAAGCGTTGTTTTATCTCATTGATTGCCAGCATTCCAGGTGAGTTCGGGTCTAAATCTAAAGGTGCTACTCCTTTTCGATCAGCTTGTTTTATCGTATCATCAAGAGGAACGATTCCCAATAGAGGAATTTCCTCACTCTTCACCCATTCCTGAATCATCTCTTCATCCTCAGGAGCTGCCACCTTATTTCCAACAGCAAAGACTCTTCCAACATCGATATCCTGTGCTAGACTCCTAATTTTTCCAAGAATATCAAGTGAACGGCGACCCGGTTCTGTAACAACTAACAACGCATCCATCCCCCTCGTAGTTCCCCTTCCTAGATTCTCAATACCTGCATCCATATCCATCACAAAGGCTTCGTCTGTCCCAAGAATGAGATGGCGCATGAGCGTCTTGAGAAGCGTTGCTGATGGGCACATACATCCAGAACCTCCAATATCCACAGTGCCAGCTACTAAGAGACTCACGTTGTCCGGACCTTCAATTGCAAATTTCTCTGCAAGATCATCAACTCGGGGATTGAGTTTGAAAAAACCACTGTAACCTTTAGCACCATCAATTTTCAATCTTTCTTCTATCAGAGTCTCATTCTCTGTTAGTGGAATAATCTTCTTTGCTTCGTCTGGAGGTATACCTAACGCCGACCAAAGGGTGTAACTTGGATCCGCATCAACAGCGAGAATCCTGAGTCCATCTCTGCCAAGTAGTCTTGCCAATGTTCCGGCAATGGTTGTCTTACCAACGCCTCCCTTACCAGCAACTGCGACTTTCATATTTTTTCCTCCAATCTATGCCTTCTTTTTACGGACTAGTTCATGTAGTTTCAATATTATGTCAGTGGTTGTGCCAACGTCTTTACTAGCTTTCCATTTCTTGAACTTAATTTCGCGCATGTCCACTCGTGTCATGGTTCCAGTTCCTGCACTAATTGTATCTAAAGTATGGACTGAAGCTGTAGCTCGTTTATCAGTCAAACCCCCTGGTGGTCCAATGTAGACAATCTTTGTTTTTGCAAGTGCTTTAGCGGCTGGTCCAGGTAGATTTGCTAGCACATCATCGCCCACAATCAGAGTAGTATCATAATCTCCTGAAATTATTCTCTGGAGCGAGTTGATTCTTGTTTTTTCTTTGGATAGAGTCTTGACAACCCCCATCGTATTCGATTGAACAAACATGGGAAGAGAATACGCTTCTTTCCCAGAACTCCTTAGAACTTCCAGAAGCTTTGCGATTCCTGAGAGGTTGGCTTCCTGATTTCCAGAGTTAATCATTCCACTCCCATAGAAAATTACTGTACAATCGGATTTCTGAAGGCCTCTAACAAAACCTACTAGTTCACTTCCGGGAATTCCAAGAACCTTATCTTTGATTAATGATTTACCTTCAAGTTCTGATATAATAATATCCAGAAGTTCCGCATCTGATCCAGGCGGTAGAATGAGTCTATGATTCGCCATCTTCATGGTTTCAGTCTGGCGAACATCAATAACACCGATTGTACGACTCTCTATGCCTTCTGGTATCTTCTCTCCTCGGGGAAGGACTGCAAATCTACTGGGATGACGATGCAAACTCTCTGATGGGTCAGATCCCCAGTAAATGATAAACTCACCATTGTTTCGAACATATTCTAAATCGATATCGAGACCATTCGAATGGATATTATGGGACATTACTTGCATCGCTCCGAAATCCACAGTTGAAGCAAAATGTCCACCGAGAGAAGATGCTAGTGCAAGTCCCTCTTTGATAGATTCGTCAGTGGCATGAGTCCATCCATAAAGAAGGAGGCTATCTGCATTCACAAGGATGTCTGCGGCCTTTTCCAGTTCCTTTTCGTATGAACCAACCTTGTGAGTGACAGCTGTTTCAAGATGTGCATGTCCCAATCTGCAAAGTCCTAGCGAATTAACACTCTTGCCAGACATCTCAGCTGACACGTCATCGCAGAGTAAAGAGCACCCATTACAAACAATATTTTCCATGCACGATCACCTACCAAATTTCGATTGCATCAGTGCAACAATATTGTTCGCAGACTCGACAGTTCAACTTATCCGGGGGAAATCTCCGACATTTCTCCAGATTAATTATCTTTGATATTCCATTCTCAACCCTGAAGACAGTATCTTTGCTCATGGCTGCTTTTCCCTCACTTGTTGGAGGTTCTGCAGCAACATCTACTGGGCACACTACTACACAGTTGTTGCAACCTGTACATTTACTCTCGTCGAGTTTAATCCCAGTTGCTTCTGCAGAAAGCATAGGAGCCACCATGTTTCTGATCTTCTCTAAGTTCTTCTCAAATCCAGACTCGAGAAGTGGAGGACAATCATCAGGTGAAATATCACCCAGAGCAAGCTTCGTTGCAAAAGCCATACATGTTTTGGGTTCACAAAGCCTGCAGTTCGTCTTAGGGAGCAAGTTGTATAGTTCCATTGGGTTGAGTTTCACTGTCTTATCTCCGTAATATCTGAACATTTGTTTCTTTGAAGAGTGTGTTTCTGTGTGTTTCGGTATAAAGCACAAGATATTTCCGGTATGACACAAGTCGTAACAAGTTGACCTATACAACTTTCCATATGGAATATTGAACAATACGGTGTAGTTCGTGAGCCGCAGTAAGAAACCATCAAAGACGAATGCAAAGAGGGACAAACTAGCTGTATTCCTATGTCGTTGCGGATCAAACATAGCTGACACTATTGACATTGACTCTCTACGGAAGAAATACGAGTCCGATGGTATTCCCCTCGTCGAAGTAGATGACCATCTCTGTTCCGAACAGGGTGTGTATGACCTCATTGAGAAGGTCAAGAAAAGCAAAGCAAAACGAGTTGTCATCGCTGGATGTTCACCACTTCTTCATCGAGAACTTTTCTCAGATGCCATGAGAGAAGCTGGAATTGATCCTGGCCACTTGCACATGGCCAACATTCGTGAACAGTGTAGCTGGGTTCACTATGACGATCCTGCATCAGCAACAAGAAAAGCTGCAGCAATCATTGATACTGGAATTGCCCAAGTTCGAGACTCAAATCCAATTCCTACTCATGTAAGACCAATCAATCATCGTGCAATGATTATTGGTGGTGGGGTCGCAGGAATAAGCAGTGCATTAGAGCTCGCAGACTCAGGGATTGACACAATAATTGTTGAGAGAGAAGGTTTCCTCGGTGGTCACATGGCGAAGTGGGATAAACTCTTTCCCACCTTTGATTGCAGTATTTGCATTCTAGGGCCAATGATGACGAGGCTATCTCGACATCCCAATATCAGAATCATTACCCTTGCTGAGGTGACTGAGGTCCAGGGCAATGTAGGTCATTATAGAGTCACAGTGAGGCAAAAACCCAGATACGTGGACATTGAATCCTGCACAGGTTGCAACCGATGTCTTGAGGTGTGCCCCGTTGAGGTAGCTGATGAGTATAATAATGGGCTCGGGATGCGGAAAGCAATGGTACGCCCCTCGGTTGATGCAGTACCAATTGCTCCTTACATAAACCCGTCAGATTGTATAGGATGTCAGTCCTGCTCAGGAGTCTGTGAGCCAAAATCGCTCAGATATGACGAGGTTGAACAAACCGAGATTATTGAAGTGGGAGCAGTCATTCTTGCGACCGGCTTTGAGCCATTTGACCCAACTATTGTTGAGGAGTTCGGTTACGGACAGATTCCAGATGTCATTACATCGCTTGAGCTCGAGCGACTTGTCAATCCTGAGGGTCCAAGCGGAGGTAAACTTGTACGTCCTTCTACTGGAAAACCACCACGAAACATAGTCTTTGTGCCTTGTGTTGGAAGTCGTTCTCACAGATTTAACAGGCCATATTGTAGTAGAGTCTGTTGCACTGCAGCAGTTAAAGAAGTGATGCAGGTTAAGCAGCAATTACCTGATTGTGACGCATATGTCTTTTACACCGACATGCGTGCGTTTGGCAAGGGGCAAGAGGAGCTATATGTACGAGCTGCTGATGAGTATAAAATCAACTTTATCAGAGGGACAATTGGAGAGGTTGTTCATGATCCAGTTTCAGACAAAATCACTGTTAGAGCTGAGGATACACTAGTTAGAAGGATGCTTGAGTTCGAGGTTGATTTAGTTGTTCTAATGATAGGCATGGATGCAGAACCTAGCAACGTAGAACTCTCGCGGATGTTCAAAACACCACTCGATGAAAATGGATTCTTCTTAGAACAACACCCTAAGCTTGGACCGAGTACTACTACCTCCAAGGGTGTTTTTCTTGCTGGAGTATCACAAGGTCCAAAGGACATCGCAGATACTGTAGCTCATGCAGGACTCGCCGCCTCGAAGGTGAAAACCCTCTTCACCGCGGGTGATATCATTGCTGAGGTTTGCACTCCCTCTTTCAATGAGGAGATGTGTATCAACTGCCGGTTATGTGAACAAATCTGTACCCCAAAGGCAATCACTTTCAACGACCATAATTATCCAGAGGTCGATCTAGCTGCTTGCCGTGGGTGTGGTGCATGTGTAGCCGCCTGCCCCTCCGGTGCACTAGACCTGCCTTGCATGTCGAATGAACAACTTGAGAATGCAACAAAAGCAGCAATCAAGTTCAACTCATTAAAGCCTGCTATTGTGGGGTATCTCTGCCGATGGTGTGCCTACACAGCCGCTGATAGAGCTGGAACCGCACGTATGAAATATCCCCCCAATATGATTCCTATACAAGTGCCCTGCACAGGTCGTCTCAATGTTGACACCTTACTCACCGCATTCGCAGAAGGTGCAGATGGTGTTGCTGTAATGGGTTGTCATGTTCAGGACTGCCACTATCGTTCTGGTGCCCGTTATGCGAAGGACCGGACTGAGAATATGAAGGAGATTCTCGAGGCCGTAGGGATAGATAGTCATCGGTTGTATTTTGGAAGCGCATCAGCATCTGAGGCAGATAGTTTTGCTGAACAGATAACACGATTTGTTAACGATATTGTTAAACTAGGTCCACTTGGTAGGGAATCCCCTCGAAACCTGCTAGGGAAACAAGACTCTGAAGGAGTGACGGGGAGGTGATTGCGTGGACAAGTCTGGTGTACTAATTGGTGAGAAACCCGTCATATCTATGGATGTAGTTGATGGGAAAATCAAACTAACGTGGAAGACATCACTTCTCACCAGAACCCTCGATTATGAGATTTCCAAGTGTGTCGGGTGTAGTCTCTGTCTGCCTTGTCCTTGGGAAGCTATCACTCTAGGTCCAGTTCAAGAAACTGCATCTGGCCGTATTGAAGGTGCCCCTCTAGTCAATGTGGATCCAGATATCTGTACATTCTGTGGTCTATGTGACTCTTCGTGCATCTATGGCGCTTTTGAGGCAAAGTATGAAGCTGAAGGAGCAGTGAATGAGTTCCTCCGAATTCAAGGAACTCATGAAATTGACGAGGAAAAATGTGCTCCCTGTCTGCTCTGTGCCAAGGTTTGCCCAACTGATTCTCTTGAGGTTGAGGTCAAGGTCGATCACAAGAAGGCTCTTGTCACTTACAAGGGTGAAGAACACGCAGAGGGCACAATAAAGGTTGATGAGGACAAATGCTCCTATTGCGGTCTCTGTGAAATATTGTGCCCTGAAGCCATCAAGATATTTTGGACAGAAGAGGTAAAACCTCCTGACTTTAGACCCGCTGTCGGTATAAGGGTGGATGAGGATTACTGCGATTATTGTGGTCTGTGCCAAGACATCTGTCCTGATGATGCGATTGAGGTAAGATGCACTGAAGCAAGTGCTCGTGAGATAAAACAGCCAACTATTACAGGTAAACTCACTCACATTGATGAGACCTGTGTGAAGTGTGGGCTTTGTGCCATAGTATGTCCATACGAGGCTCTGAAGGTGGAAAAACCGTTCACAGGAGAAGTCAAAATACCCCATCTTGAGAAATGCGACCCAACCGGATGCAACAACTGTTTCAACATCTGTCCAGTGGATGCTATTTACCCCACAGGCACAGCTGACAAGATTGCAATACTTGATCATTGTGTATATTGTGGTGCCTGCGAGCATTCTTGTCCTTATGATGTTCTCGATGTTCAAAGAGAAGGTTACTTGTTAGACGAGCTTGAACGTGAGAGAGAATGGGAACGAGCACGGAAACTCTTTTTCGATGCTGTGATTGGCAAGGAACCACCCCCAAGTGGTCTCTTTGAGCGGGAGATATCCGTTGAACCAGTTCAGAGGCTACAGGTCAAGACCTCAACCCAAAAGAGCTGGGACTCTGAAGATGGCGAACGCTCACGCGCTATGATGTCCGCTCAACGAGTCAGAGAAATGTTGAAGAAGAACCCTCGTTTGCATCTTCAGTTTGAGCGGGGAAACACCAAGAAAGTTGCTGAAGAAATCAAGAACTCTCAAGAAGTTTCTCAAGAGGAGTGACTTCATCTTCACTCCGTGTGACAGTCACAGAAACCCCATGCAATTGTGGTGGAGTGTCGTCCTTTGGGACTGAAATAAGGCTGAGTGCCCAAGGCCCATAAGGAATGACAGCTGTGCCTACCGGGACTTTCTCATCATTATAGGCGGCGAGCACGACATTTCCCGCCTTTGATTTGATACTGACATGTCCTCCCTCTTTGAGTCCTAATCGCTGCAAATCTCCTTTGTTCAACCGAACGCGTGCCGCGCTTTCGAGAAACTCCTTTGAGAATATGTCTTTTGTAGATTCAACATCAGCTTCAAAGGAACGAGCTATTACAATCTTCAAATCCGCATGGGGAAACAGAAAATCACCTAATGCCATTTCACGACATCCCGATTTTGATTCGACTTGTGATGCATATTATGTTTCTGCTATCACGTTTTTTTCCTCTGAGCCGCTATCAGCACCCTTTTTTAATATTAGAAATGTAGGTTGGTAATTCATAGGTGATTTTTTTGCGAATAGGTGCAATATACGGCGACGTGTTTGCAGAACGCGTCATTGGAAATCTCATCAATTTCAAGACATTCTGTGAAGGTTGTGAACCAGTATGTTCTGAGTGTAGGAGTAGCTACGGATCACATGTTGGTGATATTGTGGGGATTTTTCCTACTAACCCTCCTTCTCCAACAATGATAGAGGACCCTGAAGAATTCATC
>CAZPWM010000047.1:0-22902 GCA_964590575.1 uncultured archaeon | reverse complement strand
AGATCTGTTACGCTAGGTGGAATCTCAACAAGCAAACCTAGGTCCATGCGTGAGGTGTCGGTGAATTCAGTAGGTCCACTTCGAGCAATGATTCGGAAAGATCTAAAATTGGCAACTCGGAACATCGGTTCGGCATTTATCTTTGCAATACCGATATTCCTAATCATTATACTTTTTCCCATGCTCCAGTACTGGAAGACTGCTGGTTTGCTTAGGAGCATGGCCGCGCTCACCGCTGTCGAATATGCTAATCTGTTTGGTGGGATTTCACTAGTGTCTATACTGATGTTTGATACTCAGGGTGCATCAGTTCATGAAGGGCTCCCCGTGAGTTCCAAATTGATCTTGAGATCAAAAACTATGATTATGATGGTTCCTTATATTCTAAGCATGCTCGCTTTGGATATTGTCATCCTGATCAATTCACCAATATCCCCTCTATTAGTCCTGATACCTATTGTCCAATTGCCCTGTGGGTATGCAGTAGGAATGTTGGTTGGAGGTGTAGTTTTCAAGGTGAGAGGTGGAGGCCGTGCCGTTGCTGTTAACATAACATCTGACCAGGCAATGGGATTCCTCTCTGGTGCTGTCGGAGCGCTGGTTGGAATCTCACCTTTAGTCGGATATGGCTTAATCATGCTAGCCACAGGGTCACAGGTCTTCAGTCTAATTGGCCAAGGTGTGATAGTTTTAGCTTTGGTCTTCGCAGCGTGGAGGTTTATACCTCGACTTCTCAAGGATTGAATTGTTCCTTATATTCAACTAGTGAGTCGATTTGTGGATAACCTACTAAAGCTTACATGTAAAACTCTCTTTGGAATTGAAGAATAATCGCGTGGAATTTGCAGCAAATGACTGAAGATGAAATCGAATCAGAAGTGAACACTATTATTCACAAGATTCGTCAGCTCCTCATTGAACCATCAGAGGTCATTAAATCAGATGTTGTTCGTGTCAAAGCTAGAATTCTATCATTTGCTCTTCTATTGATTGTGATTATCCTACCAGCGATTCAACTTCTACTTGGAATTTTGCTAGAAAATATTCCGATATTTTTCTTCTCAACGTCTGTCTTCTTTGTCCTTTACTTAATTAGTAGGACCAAGTATGTTATGATTGCTGGAACAGTTATGACATTGACCTTAGCGTTAATGCCATACTTGTTTTTGCTTGTAGATTTCAATCGGGAGCCTTTACGACTTGCATTGAATATCATCATCTGGCCTGTAATTGCTGCTCTATTTGGTAGTCAGTGGCTATCATCTCTTTCGGAAGCAGTGCTTATAACAGGTGAAACAGTAGGGTTGTTTTCCTACTGCTCTCTTCACCCACTTATTGACCTTCAAATTGCATTAGAACCTATCATAGATCAAGCAGCAATATCTATAGTCGTTCTGTTCTTCACATGGGCTCTAAATTATTATATAGCAGAACTAGAGGAACACAAAAAATTCTTGGAACAACGTCAGAGAGAACTTGAGGTTTATACATCTGTGTTAACACATGATCTTGGTAATGATATGCAAATTGTCCGGGGGCACATCGAATTACTCAATGAAACAATGAATGTCCCACCGGATAAGCAGTCATATCTAACGACTTCTCTTGCAGTGAGCGAGAGAATGTCGCGTGTTATCAAATTATTCTCTGTAGTCGGGAAAGCAAGCGCATATGATTTTCTCGAAACTGTTCAAACTATGGCCAATAGAGCAAAACACGCTAGCGATGGTGCCAATGTCAGTCTCCTCATCGAACCTGATATTCGCTCAGCAGACATTAGACCAGGAATTCTGCTCCCTCTAGTATTAGAGAACCTTCTGAGGAACACTGCTGATTATGCTGGTGAGAGCGCAGTTGTAACCATTCGTATAGGTCTCGTGGAGAAACAATTGATTATCACATATCGAGATAACGGACCCGGTGTTGACCTGAGCATTAGGCATAAGATTTTCCAAAAGGGTATAACAACAAAAGGTGAGGGAAAGGGTCTCGGTCTATATCTATCAAAGAGAATTGTAGAGTCATATGGCGGTACAATTGAACTTCTTGAGGAGAAGGAAAGACGAGGTGTTGCATTTCTAATATCCGTCCCCGTTATTTGAGTATCTGCTTGATTTTATTAGGATGAACTGCAGTAGTAGGGACCATGGGGTTCAATATTCATAAAGTTCCGTTAATCACAATCAGTGGAGCTTTTGTCATTCTTCTTTACTGTGTCTTCACAATGGTTTCATGGGCTTTTTATCCCAATCCTTACGGTCCAATTACCCACTATCTGAGTCGCCTTGGTAATTTCAACTATAGTCCATTTGGAGCGAATTTCTATAACTGGGGCTGTATATTGACAGGATTGGCGTTGGTCCCATTCTTCATAGGATTGAGGAATTGGTTTACTGAGAGTCTAATTCAAAAATCAATCATGATAATTGGGCAGATACTTGGTGTTGCCTCAGGTTTTGCACTGCTGTCCATTGGTGTCTTCTCTGAAGACCAGGGAGACCCACACATGACTGCATCAAGCACATTCTTCACGATAATCTTCTTTGTGCTTATTCTCATCAATATAGCCCTCTTGCTGAATCCATCATTCAATAAGCTGATTGGGGCATATGGCTTAGGAATTACATTCTCTAGTCTTGCTTTTGCACTAACAGTAGGTGGTCCCTTGACTGAGTGGTACACGGTTTTTGGTTCACTTCTCTTTGTCGGACTCATTGCATTCGACAGCATGAAATTAAAAAACAGAGAACAATGACGATTGCCGCTCATTGTACCAATCAGCGGCAATGATATTTCATGAAATTACTTCAGACTTCTTGGCAGTCATCGACACTGACTTAAGACGGTCGTGTTCGTGCAAATAAGTTTCCGAGGCAACCTTATGACCGAAAGCGAGAGGACTGCTGATGAGCATCTAGCAGAAGTGGACCCCCGTACACGTCCAGGCAGACTTGGTCTAAGTCCAAACCTGTGGAGAGTGGCTGCTGTTATTGCTATTGCTCAGTTTTCCACTTCTCTCTGGAAATGGGAGTTTGGTATCTTCTTGGAGGAAACCCTCCTTTTTGAGCCTTGGCAACTAGGCGTTGTATTCTCTGTGGCTACTCTTACAGGTCTCCTTTCGAGTGGTTTTGCGGGTTACATTGCTGATTTCATTGGTCGCCGATGGACTATTGCGATGGGGTTCATTCCGGTCACCATTGGACTCATAACATTGTCATACTTCCCAATTTGGCCTATTGTGCCAATTCAATATGGTCTGGTATGGTTTGGCATGAGTACTGCCCGGCTCATGGCGAGAGCGATGCCCGCAGATGAGATAGCAGCTGACGATGGTAGTTATCCTGCAAGACGTCTAATGATGGTTATGATGCCTCTCTGGTTTGTTGATGCATTTGGTCCCCTTGTTGGCACGTTTCTCTTGAGCAGAGGATTTCAATCTGGAGACCTACACCTGATTGGTGCTTTTGCCTCGATTCTATCATTCGTTTCTGCAGTTGTCCTCATTAATGAATCATTAGGATCCGAAGTCATCAAAAAAGCCCGTGCTGGACCCAAGATTGCTTTCCGTAGGCTGGGTCGCGAGTTCTGGTTAGTGACTTTTGCCATGCTTGGTATGTATTTCTGCTGGACCTCATCGACTCCCTATCTCGGAAACTTGAGTGTGGGGTGGTGGAACGTCGATGACATCACTTATGGTCTGACATGGAGTCTCTTTTCACTGACTGCAGCATTAGCTATGTATCCTGCAAGCACCTTTGCAGATCGAAACCTTAAACGTGCCCTCCTTACCGGAGTGATAGGGAATGGTTTCATTTTCATATGGTTCAGTTTCGGTAGTGGCGCACTGATGATGTATGCCATCAATTTCTTTTGGGCAATTCCCTTTGTACTCTGGATTGGAGCAGAGAGAAGTATCATCGTTCTATCTGTATCTAAGGAAACAAAAGGACGTGCTTTGGGAACCTATGATTTCCTGATGGGCGTTTTTGCAATTTTTGGTCAACTTTTCGGAGCACTAATTTGGGAACTATCAGACAGTTTACGTGTCGTCTATTTTGTTGCAGGAATCGGGATGTTATTGAGTTCTATCCTGCTGTTCGTAGTCTTGAGGCATATTCATCTTGCAAACAAACAGAAAGCAGAATATCTGTAACTTTCCATAACTCTGCAGAACTGCTCATCTCTGACAATGAGGACAAAAGAAGACTTGTCCTCCACCATGTGCAATCTTGTCTATCGAAGCTCCGCATTTTGGACATTTCTTCTCTTTCATGTTTGATCCCATGACTGGCGTATGCCGACCCGACTCACCGTAGAGGTTTACCCAGTTGTCTTTCCCACCTGAGCAAATTCGTTCATTAAGAATCTGTTTCATTGAGTCATAAACGTTATACTTCTCATCATCAGTGAGAGTTGATGTGTTTCTCTTTGGGTGGATTCCAGCGTTGTATATGATTTCCTGAAACGCAGCATTGCTCAAACCCACCACAACAGCAGTCTTCCCAACAATTGCTGCCTTAATGTTCTGATTTTTTGCATCAATTAATTCTGAAAAGCGCTCAAACGTAAAGTCGTGCTCTCCCACTGGTGATGGTACCTCTGAGAAATCCCGCTTGATTACATAGAGCCCTTTGACCTCTTGATCGGTGGCCGAATAGACAAGCCCCATACCCGTTTGTCTGACTGTCAAGTATGTTCCATCGGTGAATTCAATTTTAAAATGGTGCTTCTTAGGAAGTGTATTCTCATTCTTGTGAAAGAGGATGCTTGCACCATAATCGGGACATAAAACAAGATTCATCTTCTTATTCATTTGAATCCGAATCGTGTTACCACGCTGTGCGATTGACTTGACCGTACATCCAACAAGTCTTTCATAATCCTTCAGATCCTTGTTCATAAAACCAATTTTTTGAAGCTTGTCAGAGTCTTGAATATCATAAGACTTAACCTTCTTCTCCAGAAGTGTGTTTGTCATCTGTTCTGCAAGTATCTGTGCTTCTGGAAGCTCAACACTCACTAATCTCCACTTCCCAAACGCGATGCACTTAGTAGGTATCGAGACTTATACACTTTACTTCAAATCAAATCCATGCCGTTGTAGAATGTCAAGAAGAGGCCCTTCTCTTCTGAATGCATTCCGGAACTTGCGTGAGATGTGCTCTGACCAGGAATATGTATCGAATCCAATTGTATCCTCTTTGTCAATCAAGTCAACTTTAGTCCGTGACTTGATATAGTATCCCTGCGCAATATAGCCCTCATCCATTACCTTCATACAGCTCTTGATGTCTTGGTCAGTGTGATCACGATACTCATCTTCAAATGCAGCCATCTCTAGAGGAAACCTTGGTCGAATCTCCGTTTCCTCTGCAGGGTCCGGATATCCAACACTCATTCCTACAACTGGAAAGACACGATTTGGAACTTTGAATGTCGTTGCGATTGAATCAGCTCTAAGTGGGGCAAGTCCATAGAGTACTGAACCTAGTCCCAAAGACTCTGCAGCAATTGTCAGGTTCTCAATCATGAGCACCACGTCTTGCATGCCTAACCAGAGTGTCATCATGTCATCATAGCCATAATCATGTCCACGATGCGCCATTATTTTCTCAAGTCTTACAACATCTATGAAGAATATCATGTGTACAGGTGCTGTGGGATAAACACTAATTCCAGCTTCTTTCATTTTATCCCGACTTCGCGTGTATATCACTGAACAAAGCTGAGCTGCAAAAGGGGCTCTGAATCCGGCTTTAAAAATTAGCGAGAGGATTTCGTTAGACACGGGTTTGTCTAGATATTCTCGAATAGACCTTCTGTTGTTGATAGTGTTAAGTACAACATTATCTGTCATAGTGTGACTGAAGTGCTCAATACCTCAAGAGGTTTCCTGCTTGCTGACTGAAACTCTCCAAGCGAGAATTCTGAAAGGAGTTCGTTATATTGCATAAGGATGAGTGCGAAGGAAATCAATATTCAAAGACCAATACTCAACGAACTGGGATTTGGCATAAAAAATGATGGTTTGATCTTATGATAGCTTTAGTTTCCAGAGCCGAATACTCTCAATCCACGCAAACAATGCTCCAATGATTCCAATTGCAATTGCCACGTATTTGTCGTAGAGTCCAGGAAATGCAATAAGACTGAGCACAAAATATGAGAGTGTATATGCTGAGAAAAAGATTGCAACGAACACATACCGCGGAAGAAACCTGCCTCGAAACTCAATAAAATTTCTCAGAACCCCCACCTTAACAACTCGACTCACTTCATATGAGTTGTCTGGCTTCTTTTCTACTAGCTCCAGAGATATAAGCTTAGTTAGATGATGACTTGCTACTGAGGGACTAGACATGCCAATTGCTCTTTGGACCTCCCTGACTCCTACAGACTCGTTCTGTGAGAGCATGTACCAATAAACACGTAGTGTATTGCCCCTTAGCTCAGATTCTATTTTAATTTCATCAGATAGATTTCTCATCCGAAGCTCCACATCATTAACAAGTGGACAATTCCATTTAATCTCTTGTCAACAACGCATATTCTCAGGAAACTTATTGCCAGATTTAGTGTTCTAAAATTCAGACAACGTGTTCTATTCCATGGCACTAAGTAACAATGTTGTACATAGATTATTGTGATTTCAGTGATAGTAAGATCTCTTGATTCTGATACAAGAAGGAAAATAATGGGAGCAGGGATGGCATCAGCTCTGCTTGCAGTGAGCTTTGTTGCCACCATGGGTTTTCTTGGAGGTGCTTTTTTTAATCCTCAGGCAAGTCATCCAAATGAACTAATTTTTACAATTGATCATATAGTAGCTGGTGGATTTGCTGATTTTGTGCCCTATGAGGAGTCGTTCGCTCCCAACGCGCCAACATATACTGTGTATCAGGGATTATCAAATATCGTGAATCTTGGACAATATCCCACACTCCCGAGCGGAGTGTCACAAAAGATTGTAGATAATGGATTTGCAGTCATGCATCAGTCAGAGTTTAAGCAAATACATGAGATTTTGACCCGCAACGAAGATGAATTTGTACCAAGTTTCGTCTCGTCTGATGCAGTCCTTCATGCGTATCACGTACTTTATGACCTCGCCCTTAGAGAGGTCGAAGTCTATTCATTCTGGGATCTTCTTGGAAACCTGACAGAAACCCTATTGGACATATCATTCTCACAGTACGAAGTAGCTCCAGCAGGTAGATGGCAGGATGCGGCACTACGCAACCTGATGTTCTTCACTGTGGCATTGACACTACTAGACAATGAAACAGTGATTCCACCTACGTTTCCACCTGAAGTTGCGCCAGCAGTAACACATGTTCTTCAGCTTATTGATAATCACTCTCAGATGACGGATGAGTGGTTCATGGACTACAAGGAGGACTTCACCCAATTTGTTCCAAGGGGTCACTATACTCGGAGTGAACGACTTGAAAGATACTTCCAAGCAATGATGTGGTATGGGCGGGTCTCATTCAGACTTCAACCAGAGCTACCTCCTGAACCAAACGAGAAAGGGAAGGACAACACAGCTCAAGCCATTCTAATATCATTGGCACTGACTGAGGATGTCTCAGGTCTTTCTGGTACTCCTGTAGGATTGGATGTCTGGGACGCTCTGTATGAGCCAACTGCGTTCTTCGTCGGATCTGCAGACGATCTAGTCCCATCAGAGTACCTGACTGTGATACAGAGTGTGTATGGAACAGAGGTTCAGGTCTCTGACTTGGTCAACGAAGACTTACTTGAGCAGTTCATTGGAGAAACGCTTGCCTTAAGAGAACCCCTCATTCTAGGGCATCCAGTGCCTGATACTAAAACACTGACTCAGACAATGGGCCTGAGGTTCATGGGTCAGAGGTATGTCCCAGATAGTTACATCCTCGGACAACTTGTTTACGTTAATGTAGGTACTCTCGGGGAACCGCGACTTATGCCAAAGGGGCTTGACGTCATGGCAGCGTTTGGTTCTGATCGCGCATGGGAACTGCTAGACAGTGAAAAGCACTATGTGAACTACACAGCTCAGATGGAAATGCTATGGGACAAGATTGGCAACATGACCGAAGGTGAATGGACTCACAATCTGTACTATCTATGGATATATTCACTCCTTCCTCTGTTGTCTGATCCTGGAGAAGGCTATCCTTTGTTCATGCAGAGCGAGGCGTGGGTTGACAAGCAACTATCCACGGCACTGGCATCTTGGGCAGAGCTACGACACGATACAATCCTCTATGCAAAGCAATCTTACACCTCAGAGTTTACGTGGGTTCCTGAACACGTTAAAGGATATGTTGAACCTGTTCCTGCACTCTATGCTCGTTTGGCATCTCTCTGTCAGATGATGCTCACAGGACTGGATTCGCGAAACCTTTTGTCATCTCTCATGGAGAGTAAGCTTCAGAGTTTGAAAGACTTCCTGTTGAACCTCCAGACCATCTCCATCAAGGAGCTTGAGGGAACCGCTTTGTCTGATGGAGAGTATCGTCTGATTGAAAGTAGTGGTGATATCCTTGGAGAAATCGTCGCACTCCCCACGGATGACTATCTAGTTTCTGATGCAGATGATGACATGGCAGTAATCGCTGATGTCCACACCGACCCCAATGATGGATTGGTCCTCGAGGAGGGAGTTGGACGACCAATGGTGATACTTGTAGCTGTCGAGATTGAAGGACAAGTTGTTCTTACAAGAGGAGCGGTGTTCTCCTATTATGAATTTACTTGGCCGATGGATGATCGCCTGACCGATGAGTCTTGGCAAGAGATGATTGCTCAAGGTGAAACGCCACCACTTCCAACTTGGACTGAGAGTTTCGTGGTTGAAGCAGAATTCGTCTTCCAGGCACTTGTACTGACCATGAGTAAGGAACTATGATGAACACAATTTGCGGCCATCTTGGCCGCTCATCTCTTTTTCAGAGTAATCGTTTCTGTTGTTGATTCATTCTTGCACTGCATCCAGCAGCTTCCAAGTTTTCTATCCATTTCTTCATACCTTTTGGAAATGACGAGAACTTGTTCCCAGTGATATTCAATCCTCTTAGGGACTTTAAACGAATGAATGTGTCTGGCAATGTTTCGAGCAGGTTTCCCTCAATCCGTAGGTTTTCAAGGGAGTTCAGTTGACTTATCTCATCAGGAAGATCATCTCACCAATGGACTCTGGTAGGTCGATTTGAGACAATATAAATCATGAAATCATCGCAACGCGGTTTTGACTGAAATCCTATTCTGTCAGCTAATATCTGCTTTCGACATTCTTGCCACTCCAATCATATAAATCACGAAGCCAATGACCACGAGGGGAGTACTCATAGCAATCATGAATAGGCCCAAGTTAGCTGAAATCATCATCACGCTAATAGATGCAAAAATTGATACTATCATGGCTATAAGAATGAAGAAGATGGACGCGAACGTGTTGATATAAAATGCACTACTCTTTTGGTTTTCATACGCAGGGTTGATAGATGTGATTCCTATGCATAACAGCACCGATCCACAAGTCGCCCAGTATGCGTATGCAATGATTGCAATCATTTCCAAGATATTGAATCCAAAAACCAATGATGCTGCTATTGATGGTATCAAAGCAATAGGGATTGCAAGCAATAATGACTCTGTAAGTCTAGCTTTTGCAAATTTCTTAGCTCCATGTGGCGCTGACTTGATTATCCATAGCTGATCTTTGGACTCGAGGAATCCAATCCCCCCGAAAGTAATTCCATTAATCATTGAGAGCATTAAGCCCAACATAATCACAGATATCATTAGAATTATCCATCGAAATTCTGAAGGAATCTCTTCAGGTATACTTCCTATGCGATAGCTAAGGATTATTGGCAATAATACGGAAATAACAACACCATAGATTAGGCGAGAAACATTTTGCATCTTTCTTGTGAATTCCTTAATGGAGTTCACAACTAAAACTCCGAATGGACCAGGAAAGATCCTCCTTAATCCTTTCAGAATTGAATTCTCCTTGCCAACTGTTGTGATTTTCTCTGTCCTCGGTCCCGCACCAAAAGTGAAGATTCTATCCGCAGACCTGAAGGCTATAATAACAACGAATCCCGTAAAAACGAGGAGCAGAGTGAAATCAGTTATCGCTTCCAGTTTCAAAATGCCACTAAAATCTGTTGCGGAAATTCCGATTCCATTGAAAATAATTACACTCCATGATATAATATCAGCTCCCCAGGTAAAAGGGAGAAGGAGAAACACATCCATCCCGAGAAAAGCTGACATTGCATCTGCGAAATACATCAGTCCATACATTGGAAGGAGGACTATCACAGCGACGACCATTGCAAGAGCTTTCGCTATATCATTCCCTCTAGAGGATTCCCCGAGCTTTGCCTGAATCGCGATCGTGATCAGATTAGATAGAAATAATGTGCTAATTGCTACAAAGAACACGGTCAGGTACATGATGAGTTGACCTAAGACTCCTACATGAAAGAACAACGCAAAGGGCGAGAGCATGATGGGTGCAGCATAAAGTACAAGGAGTCCATAGCTAGGTATCTTTCCTATAAACATGCCAAACATCATATCTCGTGTGCTCACATTATTGCTTAGCATGATTTCCCATTGACCTATCCGTATCTCCTGAAGAGCATATGAGATGGGATAGATAAGGAACATGATCCACACAAAGAGCATCGCTGAACGCATCAGGCTTGGGAAACTACCCATGAATAATGCATCAATATCAGAGCCAAGTGTATCAAGGATTGAGGTCATGATATTAGGCACAATAAATAATGCCCAGATTATTCCGAACATTAGAAAAATCAAAGTAACTACTTTTCTCGCTCTACGAAATCTTGCAGTTTGTACAAAGAACTCCGTTTTTGCGATTGCTAACCACTTCCGGGTCAGACCTAATCCCTCCAACTGAGTAAACTGGTACGGTCCACCTCACCACCAACTATCTTGAGGTAAGCATCTTCAAGATCTTTTGCTCCGATATTATCAATTATTTCATTGGGAGCTCCAAGAGTGTTGAGAATTCCTTCATTTAGAATGCCAATTATTTCACACACATCCTCAGCAAAATCTGTCATATGTGTGCAAATGAAGAATGTCGTGTCCATTTCTTCTGCCATTGCAATGATAATCTCTTTCACGAGAGCACTAGCAGCGGGGTCGAGTCTTGATGTTGGCTCATCCAAGAAAACGAGTCGTGGCTCATGTAATACTGTAGAAGCCACTAGTACCTTCTGTTTCATTCCACTACTATAGCTCTCGAGTAGGTCATTTTGTCTACCTTCAAGTCCCATCAGGGCGAGGAGGCTGTCAATCCGTTTGTTCAGTTTCTCTCCACTCATGTCATTTAGAGCACCAATGAATTCAAGAAACTCCACCGCTGAAAGCTTGGAGTAGAGTCCTGGAGTTTCCGGAAGGAGCCCTGTTACCGATTTTATATCATTACGTTGAGTACTGACATCATAACCGCAGACTGAAGCATTTCCACTTGTTTGTTTCAGTAGTCCTGATAGAATGCGAACTGTTGTTGTCTTTCCCGCTCCGTTTGGTCCCAAGAAACCAAACACACTTCCTTTGCGAACTGCTAGATTCAAATCTTTTAACGCTACTACCGGACCAAAATTCTTTGACAATCTCGTAGTTTGAATTTCAAAACTCTCTGACACCTAACCATCTCCTGAGATATACTCCTATTTTAGTATATGAATCTGATTGACTACATAGATTTTTAGAATGACGCTTGCATTACCCAATACGGAGAGTTTGATTTTGACACAAGTGATCAGTAAATGCGGAAACATATGTTCTAGTTGTCCATGGGGGGTATGGATTAGAAAGAACAAAAGCCAAGAAGAGTGGGACTCATTTGCTGATGATGTGAAGAAGTATGTTGGTTACACACCCACAAAGAATCCCTGCCATGGTTGTTAGACACCGAATGAAAACCTTGCCAAGGATGTAAGAGTTCATAATTTTCTTCGAGGCTGCTCAGCCCGTAAGTGTGCTTTTAATAACGACTTCAGAAACTGCGCCTATTGCTCTAGATATCCCTGTGATAAGATCAAAGCACTGAATCTAAGCAATAGTCGAAAGGATGCTGAAGAACGCATAGGTGAACCTATTCCGGATGATAAGTATCTCTCATTTGTTCGGATATTTGAGGGAATGAAGAACCTTGATGAAATACGGTCTGGTCTAAGTTCAGACCAAATTCAAGAAGTCAAGACGGTTGACCAAAAATCTCCTTCGATTGTTCCCTTTCCTAAACTCCCGAAAAAGACCAAGATGTACAAGTCACTCCATGACACACTTGCAAAAATAATATCATCCGACTTGGGATTGGTTGATACAAACACATTAGCGGGGCAGGAGATGCTCAAGAGCCGTCGTGCTGTTCTTTTACGTTTACTATGGATAGTTGCAAACCACGGTTCTATTGATGGTACTCACCTTTCAGTTGACTCAATTGCTATTAATACGCATAAGAAGGGAACTTCAGGATTCCCAACGACAGAAGATGGATGGAAAAGATGGATGGAAATCATTTCAAAAGCCGGGATTCTTGGAGAAATGGAATATGCAGATATTGACAGAAAAATTCTCATCAGTCCGATTGGCTGGCTAAGAGACAGAATCCCAAACTCCAATGAACCCGCTTGGTATCTTAGAGTTACTTTTGATGAAAATCTTGGAGGAGCTGTGGTTCTGAAAGCATTGAAACATTATGCTGTGCAAATCGATAATGAATATAGTAAGAAAGCCTATTCTAAATTCGTGAAAGCTGATATGCAATTTCTTCTAGATAAAGAGTGAGCGTGAGGAGAAAGAATAGAATCTTTCTCCTTTTATTTTTCAGAACTGGATACAGAGAATTCATCATAGTAATAGGTGCTGAAGAGGTCGACATCTGATTTGTTGTAGGATGCCAAAGTCCTCTCACCATAGGTAGCTCCGGTAAAACCACCGAAGATACTCAAGACACCTCCCATGAAAATCAAGGTAATGATCACCATTCCAATAATGAGCAAGACACAGATGATTGCCCCTATTTTACAGCAATCTGAGCCCATTGAGCTCTTTTGAGGTGCTGGTTGATAGGGGTCTGAAGCAGGCATAGGAATCTCGGTCATAGTAATCCTCTCAGCAGATGCCATATCTGCACTTTATCATAATTTCTCCGAGCTACTATACCTAAGAATCTTGATGATTATGGTTAAATTCAGTCATTTCGTTAGCACTCTCCATGCCAAAAACTGCAATTAATCAAATATTTGAAGACCTCAAGAAGATGAGTGACAGCAACAGAAGAGAGAAAATTGCTGGATATTTGAAAACATCATCTCTTGATTTCATTGGGGTGGAGTTGCCTGACATCCACAGAATAGTGAAACAGAATATCAAGAGCCTGAAGATTGAAGAATTACCCGAGGTTATGGATGGTCTATGGAAAATCAGAACGTTCGAGTCCAGGCTTGCAGCGATAGATGTGTTGAAGGTTTACGCGCAGAAAGGTTCCGTTGAAATAGGCATGGATTTTGCAGACAAATGGGTTGACGATGGTGACACTTGGGGCATAATAGATCCGCTATGTTCACCTACTATCGGATCAATGATGGTAAGAGATGTAAAGGTGCATGAAACTCTACGTTCATGGCGGACATCTGATAATTTTTGGAGAAGGAGAGCTTCAATCCTACCCTTTCTCTATCTGACACTAAAGACACAATATAGGCCTGAGTATACTGACAAGATTCTCGAGGCTGTCACTCCTCATATCTCAGATGAGGAATTCTTTGTTGGAAAGGCGGCTGGTTGGGTGCTTCGTGAGTTGAGTAAACGAGAACCAGAACTCATCAGGAAGTACATCGATGAGAATCGAACTGATATGACCAAGCTAGTCATTCGTGAAGGGTCGAAGAAACTTTAGGAACGCTATAATCATTCCGGAGCCTTAGGTGACCTCCATCTGAATAGGATGGCCATAGCTATTACCCCTCCTGCCACTCCCAGACCAATGAGTGCAGCTGCCACAACAGGTGACGCAGAACCGCCTGCTCCAGCCACAAGTGGATTAGTCCCAGCTAGGTATTCCTCGTAATTTGTGGCTCCGTCTTCATCAGGATCCCAACCTGCATCATCCACTAAAGGATTTAGATAATATCTTACCTCCCAAGCATCGTCCATGAGGTCCTGATCTGAGTCAACACTTGCAGGATTGAGTCCCAGTAGGAATTCCAGAACATTCGACAGAGTGTCGCCATCAAGATCATCTTCTGCATCATCTGTAAGAGGATTCAACCCGTACTGCACTTCAAAACCGTCAGTCATAGAGTCAAGGTCTGAATCTGGACGGCGAGGGTCTGTTCCATGTAGATATTCATCAATGTTCATTAATGCATCAGCATCTGCGTCGACCTGCGAGTCATCAAACAGGGGGTTTAGATTGTTTATCCATTCCCAGTGATCATTCATGGTGTCTGCGTCCGAATCCGTGTTGTTTGCCTTGAGACCGTTAACAAACTCGAAGAGATTTGAAAGTGAATCTCCATCAGCATCTCCTAGACTATCATCAGACAGGGGGTCTAGCCCATTCTCAACCTCGTACGCATCTGACATGAGATCGTTATCGGAATCTGGAGACAAGGGGTTCAAACCATGTTGAATTTCCCACGTATCATCAAGAGTGTCACTATCAAAATCTGGAAATACGATTGGGTAGAAATCTGCAGCCATTGCACTCCCGTCAATATAGTATGGACCATATCCCTGATGGTCAGACCAGAAGTTACCCTCTAACCCATATTGATCGTACCATGTAGTTTGAGTGGATAGATAATCTTTGGCTTGTATCCTGCCATTGTTATTATCGAGGAAATAGCAGTGATGCACACTGGTGTCGAGAACAAGATCAAGAAATACTCCGTACATATGGTTTTCAGCAATGTAATCGTGGTCGATAACGATATGTTCGGAATCTTCCATGAGGATTCCATATTCCATGTTGTCAACTATGAAATTCTGTGATAGACGACAGTTGTCTGAGGGCAGCCCCATCGCCCAAAAATGGAATCCATGTCGTCCATTCGAATAACAGGAGTTGTTCGTGAAGAAACTTGAAGATACATCTCTTATCATAAATCCGTCATGTCCGTTGAAGCTGCAGTTGTTACCATTCACTACAGCGTTAGTAGTCCCATCCATGGAGATACCATTGTATAGGTTGTCAACACATTGATTCTCTTGAACAATGGGAGTGTTTACATCACCTATAGATATCCCTGTGCCATGATTGAAGCTGCAATCATTGTGAATAATTAGGGGTGTGGTGCATGATCCTACACCAAGACCTTGTTGGGTGTATCTACAAAGGTTCGATTCAATTCGGTCTCTAGATGATGCAATTGACATTCCATATTCACTGTAGCTGCAATCATTGTCGATAATGATATTGCTACCACCACTTGAGATTCGTATTCCTGTTCCACGGGTGGAAGTGCAATTACATCCACTTATTGTGGTGTTGCCTAATGATTCAGCAAATATGCCATACTTCGAGCAATTTGTAGCATCTGTATCTATAATCCGACAGTTAGAAGTGGAGAAAAGAGTGAGGCCCACAACAGTGTTTGAGAAATCCTTTCCAATAATGTCAACGTTTCTTGCATCGACCAGAATCAACTGACCATAGTCTTTACTTAGTTCCTGATATTCAAGGTCAAACAGAATAGCTAATGGTTTCTTGTTTACATTGTTACCACGAAGTGTTTCATTGATTTCTACATAGTCCTGATAACTGTCTGCAAGGAATTCTATGCCAGTATGCCAGAATTCATTCCCAATAACTGAGGTATCCCTTCCAAGAGTCCACTTCAGGCCATACTCCGTACTATACCTTACTGTGTTGTTCTCAATATGAGTTGATTCAGCTATCGTGAATTGAAATCCATATTGTCCATGTGATATTGTTGATTCAATGATACTGGTGTGGTTTGTGTATTCGAGGAAACAGCCCGCCACTCTGTTATTTTTGCAGGTTATGTGGCTGATTATCGTATGATTAGAGTATCTAACAATTACTCCTGATTGATCATTGTTACTGAATGTCGAGAGCGATACGCTGCATCCATTACACCATAAGAACTGAATTCCGAATGAAGTAAAGGAACAATTTTGAAAAATCACCCCAACCCCTGTACAGTTCACGAGTAACAACTGACCGTAGTCTGTTGATATCATTCCACCAATCTTGTTCAGAAAGAGTCCATAGGGCTTTTGGTTCACCATGTTACCTGAGATCGTCATTGCGAGATAACCAGGGACTGATGAAGCATATACTCCCAATCCATCATCGGTCATTGTGTTATCAACAATAGTAGCAGATTCGCTCAGCGTAACAGAGATTCCACCTTTAACATTGCTCGTAGCTGAGTTGTTTGCCACGATAACGAAATCAGATTGGGAAACGGAAATTCCAGTTTCAGAATTAAAGCTTACAGAATTATTTGCTACGATAGAATCTTGAGAGGTGCTAAGATAAATTCCGAGGTAGTGACCTCCAGTGATGTTGTTGAGTAGTATCACAGAGGATGGACTGGCTGTGACTCTGAAACCATCATACTCATTTTTGAGACACGTGTTGTTATAGAAAAATGAGTGATCTGAGGAAGTGGCATAGATTCCTTTCCCTGTACCATGAGATGTTGAATATACTTGGTTATAGTTAGCAAAGCTGCAGGTGTTGCTTGTGAAATTGCAGTATGGTGAATCTTCAACAAAGATGCTGTCCGTACTAGTCGCATTGCATATATTGTTTGCAAACAGAGTGCCCCCACACTGGTCTGCCCAGATACCTTTCATTGATCCATGACATTGGTTCCTTTTTACGGTGGAATTCTCACATGATTTGATCCAAATACCATACTTTGAGTCTATACATTGCGTATCCTGTATGGTCACTGTTCCCACAGCTGCGTTTTGAATCTCTATTGCACTATCAAGCGTGGAGCTAATCCAGCAATCTCGGATGACGAAGTGTGCAGTTGTGTCTTGGATGTAGATTCCATCTTGAACTGAGGTGGTGATGTTCCAACCCTCTAGAATGTACGGATCAAGTACCCATCCAGTTCCACTCACTGAGATGGCTGCTAGCTCAACATCTCCTGTAACAGAGACGGCATCATGATCGGTGTAACTGCTAGTGAAAGGTGCATTAGTTCTTTTCATTGGCTCAAAGGTATCTGTATGAATTTCCATTGCTGGTGTCGTAAATGAAAGCAAGAGAACACATACAATCAACCCGGCTATGTAGTGATGGCTTTTCAACTCCATTCCTATCCCACGCGTTTAAGCTATTTGAGTCAACCTTGAGAAAGGTGACTTGTTGTAGACTGCACGGAAGAAGAAAAATCCTCGTAATTTGTAGCTCATTCACACATTGAGCGTATTGATTTTGTTAAATTTCTAGGACTCACTCTAGTGACCTTCACGTTATCGCACGCATGGAATTGAGCAAAATCCGTGATTCCTCTTGCAAGACGATCAAGACCATCAGGTGACTTGATCGATTCGTTTTCTAGATATATTGCCTTGATCTCAAGAAGGTGTTTCTTTCTGTGAACCTTAGCATCTAACCTTCCCACAAGGTCATTCCTATCAAGGATTGGAAGGACAAAGTAACCAAAGACTCGGTCCGGTTCAGGTACAAAGCATTCTATTTTGTAATCGAAATTCCAGATTCGTTTAGGAAATTCTCTATGTCGTACTATATTGTCAAAGGGAGTCAAGAGTTTTACCGGTGTGTCATCAAAATCCAATTGATCTGATGCATTCAATCGATTCACATTCTTAGCAAGAATGAAATATCGTTCATCGATTCCAATGATTGAGACCTCCTCAAGGTGGCCGCTCGCCACCTTTTCGTCGAGGTATGCTTCCATTGGTTCCTTCCTACCTCCCCAAATCTTCTGTGAAGGAAGTCTATTATGATAAGTCCGAATATCATCAAAGCACCCTACACCAAGAGAACCAAGCGAGCTTTCAATGACAAACTCTGCAGCCTCTTCATCAGTCATGGGTTCAGAATCTATGTGTGCGGGAAGGACCCGCTCGGCGAGATCGTAGTATTTCTGAAAGCCTTGTCGATATGCTACCATTAACTTTCCCAATGTGAAAAGGTGTTCTAGTGCGCGTTTCTCGACTTTCCAATCCCACCATCCTGTACTCTTGGTAGTCTTCTCACCTATTCCCGCGCTGTGAGTGATCCCATTCTTCTTAACATGTTTGTAGACTTGGTCAATGATATCCTTCTGCTCTATCGCCCACTTCTGACCACTAGGTCCTGGATAGAACTGCCTTCTCCATGCGTAGAACGGATAGGTTTCTACGGGCATCATGCACATCGCATGAGACCAGAATTCGAAGAGGTCACCTCGCTTCTCAATCTCCCAGATTTCTCCCTCTTCATACTTTGGGAATCTGTTGAATGTGATGAGGTTATGACTTCGAGAAACGACTGAGATTGTGTCAATCTGGATATTGTGAATGCGGTATGCAACATCCTTTGTTGATTTGCACGGCCTGTTGGTTCTGAGACCCTGCACATCCAGAACAAACCTTCTAGCATCTTCAACATTTATCTCAATCATAATAACTTCGACAATGAATTCTTACTGATAATATCATCCCTAGAAGAAAATGGGAATCTCAGATGAATAAAACGAGGTTTGTGATGTTATCAAAATCACCTTCTGGTTTTCTTTCTCTTTTCCCCCTTTATTTTTATACCCAGGCGAAAATGGAATTGAATTCTCTCGAAAACTAAATATATTGCAACTAGCTTGAGTTGGATAACTCATCATTCATCGTGGCTGGATATTGGAGTGAGGTAAAGTGAATCGTAAGGGAATACTAGGTCTTTTTCTCATCGGAATCCTGGCAGTCATTCCATTGATTTCATACATAGGGCATTATTCTTCTCTTGGAAAGGAATTTGAATCTCAGACAATAATCGATATCGAATCAATTGAAGTGAAAACGCATTCACCTTCTTTTGAATTGCATAATAGAATATCAATATCCGATGATCTTGATTGGGATGAACAGGGAATCCTAGGATCTGGAACTGAACAAGATCCCTACGTAATTGAAAATCTAGAGATAAATGATAATTATGATTGCATCTCCATTATATACACTTCAAAGCATTATGTAATTCGCAATTGTTTACTGCGTTCTGACTCCATTCAAGGAGTAGGAATTCATATTAATCACGCAGACAAAGGTCGGGTGGAAAATTGCACCGTTATGATGAAGAGTTACGGTGTCTATGTTATGAACACTAATGGCTTAGTGATTTCCAACAATACAATGTATAATCTAAGTCGACACGGTATTCGTCTATCATCTTCTAGCTACTGCAATATAACTCACAATGTAATCTATGATACTCTAGATCGGGGAATCTATTGCCAAAGCTCTAATTGTAGAATTGATAATAATACTATTTGGAACTCATATGAAGAAGCACTTTACATGCTGTCTTGTAGTTCCAGTGAAATCACCTTCAATACCTTCTGGAATTCTTCAAGTGGGACTTATCTGGAATCATGTGATTTCATCACGATTACGAACAACTCATTCAATGAGAATAGAGAACTAGGTTTCAGAATTTATGATAGTGACAATTTGTTATTTGCCAACAATTCAATTCGGGACAATAATGGATATGGCGTGCATTGGAACAGAGGAGATGATGCGATCATAGTACATAATCACATTAGTGGGAATTCTCACTTTGGATTCTATCTCTACTATGCGCGTAACTGCACTCTGTCTAGCAATGTTTTCGAGAATGATGGTCTCGTATTGACTGGTGGGGATATCCTCGATTACAAACACACAGTTTCAGACAACATCGCTAATGGCAAAATTCTCGGGTATTTCTTCAATTCTATTGACATGACTCTTGAAGGTAATTCATATGGCCAAATTCTTGCTGTCAATTGTTCGGGATTAGTAGTACAAGATGGTACATTACCTCAAACAGATACTGGAATTGCATTCTACTACTCAAGTAACTGTACTGTGAATTCGACTACAGTTTCAAACCAAATGAGAGGAATTTACCTTTACGAATCAGATTTCTGCAACATCATCGCAACTACATTAGAGAATTGCGGAGTATATATCTCGGGTTTTGCTGCGAATAATTGGGTACACAATTTCACAGGAACGACAGTCAACGGAAAACCGATAGGATATTTCTATCAAGAATCGGATGTGACATTGGATGATGACTCATTAGGACAAATCATTGTGGTGAATTCAACTCGCTTTCTTATCAAAGACTATGAAATCATGAAAGCTACCATGGGGCTTGCCCTTGCATATTCAACTGATTGCAATATTAGTGAAAATATGCTCATGGATAATCACATTGGCCTGATGCTCCAGGAATGTAGCAACTGCGAATTCATTAACAACACAATTCAAAACTCAACGAGTGCCGCATTCCTGTCATACTTTTCGACCGACTGTAGATTAAAGAATGTCACAATACAAGACTCAGGTTACGGACTGTATCTCTACAGCTGTACAGATTTCACAATAAATGAGAGTAGGTCCTCATCCAATAATTATGGTGCATACCTTAGAGATTCAGCTCGACTCAATTTTTCTCACTGTACTTTCGATTATAATTATGAAGCATTCTATACTTACTATTATGACAATTCGACAATCTTTGATTGTGATGTACTGTTTAGTTTAAGCTATGGTTACAGGCTGTACTACTCAGATTGGATTGTTATTCATGGAGGTACGACTAAAAACAATGGGAACCATGGTATATACTGCATGAGTTCAACCTATGGCGAAATCATTGGGAATGCAGTTGTCCAGAACGGAGCTGATGGAATATCACTATTCCATGGTGGCCACTATCAATTGATCAATAATACAGTAGAAGGAAATGCAGCATATGGAATCAATCTTTATGTCTTCACAGACTACAATACGGTCTTTGGAAACAATTTCTCCTCCAATCATGATGGCAACGGTTATGGGTATCAAGCAACGAATACATGGGATGATGGTGTATCAATTGGCAACTACTGGGATGATTATCATGGGCCTGGCACTTATCCAATACCAGGACCAGGAAATAATGAAGATCGATATCCTCGAGGTCCAGCAGTAGTTCTCACAAGTCATACTGATGAGAGCTACCAGTTAGAATCGGTCGGAGTCACTTTCACGTGGAATTCATTCTCAACGGAACCCGATTATTATATCGTATACCTTGAAGGATTAGTTCATGCGGAAGGAGTATGGGATGGGTTGGGAATTTCCGTAGATGTTGTTACTTCTTCATTAGGAATCTTCAACTATACACTATTCATTAATGGGACATCAGGAGCATACAAGATTGACACGGTATTAGTTACAATATACGATAACAATCCTACCATTAATTCACCACCTGACATTGGATATAATTTCGATACTACTGGGCACACTATTATTTGGAGTCCAACAGATCTGAATCCATTTGGTTACTATGTATACCTTAATGATGGACTACACGAATCAGGGATATGGGCTGGATTAACCATTCAGGTTGACATCAATGGACTGCCAATTGGAACGTATAATTTCACCCTTTTAGTGAATGATACGAGTGGGAATAGTGTCAGTGATAGCGTGCAAGTTACTGTATGGGATACTGTACCATATCTCTCTTCACCAGATGACATCACATATGAAGTGGGTACATCTGATTTGGAGATATTTTGGGACGCATCTGATTTCAACCCGGCTAACTACACGGTTTATCTTAATTCGACAATAGACTACGCAGCTCCATGGAACGGAAATCCAATCTGGTACAATATTGAAGGACTAGATGTAGGTGTGTACAACTATACGATCATACTTGAGGATACCAGTGGGCAAGCAGTGTCTGATACTGTTTTTGTTTTTGTTATTCCAGCTAGTACAACAACTTTGACTACCACAGAAACAAGTACAACCACACCCACTCAGCCAGAGTCACTCATTCTTCTGACTATAATTGGTGTATCTGCTATCATCATTATAGTTGTTATAATCCTCATCTTCAAGAAACGAACATGAAGCATAGGTTTAGCAACCTCCAGATGAAATGATTTGTTGAGATAGCACACAAACTCTATTGGTCTTCGAAATACGCTCCACCTTGAGGGACGCGTGGATGAGTCAGCAGAATACTCGGTCGGGCACAATAGTTGGTGTATGTTTCATGATTCTTTGGTGCGGCAGTGCTTTTGGTATGGGCATCATGCACATCGCATGAAACCAGAACTCGAAGAGGTCACTCTGTTTCTCAACCTCCCAGATTTCTCCTTCTTTGTACTGTGGGTATCTGTTGAATGTGGTGAGGTTATGACTTCGCGAGACAACTGAGATCGTATCAATCTGAATATTATGTATTCTCTCTGCCTCGCTTTTAACTGACTCTGGTAGTTTGGAGGTTCTTAATCCTTGTACATCTAAAATGAAACTTCTTGCTGCATCAAGAGAGACCTCAATCATACCATGCTAGAACATAAGGTCCTCCTGATAACATAATCTCTCAAGATTGAGGAGCTAAGCGACCAGATGTCGCTTAGAACACACTACTATTGTTGAAATCGATGCTCATGAAGCTGCTCGGGTTCCAGACTTGCGTTGTTGGAGTAAAATGACTATCGTGAGCACGAATACCACTCCGACTAAGGCAATTATTATCAGAAACGGACCATCTACCAAGGTGGGTTGAGAGGGTCCTGCTGATTCAAGAACAGCCACCCTGAAAGAGGCAGTAAGACTATTACCTTCGTTGTCAGTCACTGTGACATTCAAGTTATAGCC
>CAZPWM010000046.1:0-23032 GCA_964590575.1 uncultured archaeon | reverse complement strand
AGTTTATATTGGTGAACTCCCTGTAGGAATCCACAACTACACCATTCGAGTTCTAGACAAAGTGATGCTGGAAACTATCGATACAGTGCTGGTTGAAGTTCTAGAGATAGTCACTAGTCCAACTACGACAACCACGTCACCAACAACTTCTACTACAACAAACACAACAAGCAATGGAGAATTCAACAACATCGGTGCAATTACAATGATAGTATCAATAGGTTCGTCAATAGTTATCCTTGTAGTTGCTGTTCTCGTTTTCAAAAAACGTTAGTGAGTCTGAACAAGAAGTATTCTTAACAAGTCAAACGAATATTGTCCTTCGAGGTGAGGATGTGCCATGAAGCACGTCAATATGAAGATGGTATTAGGGCTAGCAGTTTCGATGATTTTTCTCTTCGGAGCGCTTGCTGCCCCAGTATCCGCACTTCAGACTAATATCAAAATTGAAACATTTAATCAAGCATATGCATCAGGAGCAAACAATCATACCTACATGTATGTTGAACCTGATCCGCTAGACATGGTGTCTAGAAGCACTATGCATCTGAATGATAATTTGGACTACTACGCTTATAGGTTTGATAATACTGGATGGGCTCGATCTAGCGGGGCTTTCTTGGAAGACACAAATGTTCCCTATAATTGGATGTCTTTCAATAATTGGCCAACTGGTCCTTTCGATAACCCAACACGTCTTCCTGAATTCTATGACTTTGAAGCATCAGGTGGAGGAGCCCTTGTTGTAAATACGACCTTGGAAACACGAACCTTCGGTCTTACGTTTGGTCAGCACACAGCGGTGCCTGTTGATGTTGGTTACACGTATTTTGGTACACTAGGTATTGGTGGAGAAGAGTTCGTTCATCTGACTGTTGCTAGTAATCAAGATGATGTCACATGGGCTGTCACAGTACTTGATCCTGAGGGTCGTTTCATAACATCCTATAGTGGGGCTGATGGTGACATATGGACCCTTCCTTTCAAGCCATCAATCTCAGGGACTTACTACGTGGTGTTACAAGCATTTCCTTCGTCAGGGACTTTCGCATTGTTTGACATTTTACCAGTCGCAGTTTCACCGCAACTGATTGCCCCAGGCAATATAGTAACTGGTGAACTTCCCACTGGTGAGATTGTTATGAGAGATGACACTGGCAGCTGGGTATATCAAGAAATGGCTCCAACTGTTCATACCTACAAGGTGGACTCTCAAGATGATGTGGCTTCCCTAGCTTACTCTTTCAACTACCCTGAAGGAATCTTGCCAATCACACAGATGCATAGCATTGGTTTCACGAGCAGTGCTTTTGAGTACGGATACAATGGTGGTGTTCGATATGATGAGGGTACAGGTTTTCCGTCCAATGGTGAGTACTTCTTTAGAGGAGGACCTTACTACGTGACAGTGATAGGCGGTGATGGAACACAATACACTCTCTATCACCAAATGAATAGTCACGGAGCACTTCCTTTGAATGAGGAATTCCAGTTTGAAAACTACATTGGTGTAACAGTGACTCGCGGGTACACTCTTGATGTCGAGGAACCATCTATCCTCAGAATGAACTCAACAGCTCCTGGAGGAGATCTAACCGTCAGATTGACAGGGCTCTTTGAGGATGGTTTCCGCAATGAGAGAACAATCGTCTTTAGTAATGATCTTCTGAGTTCACCCGAGTACTACCTGCCAGCAGGTGAGTATTTGGTTGAGATGGTTATTCCGAGCTATGTGAATGAGTGGGTGGAGTTCAATATTGGCCCCATAGTTGATGACACATCCACAACGATTGTAGATGTTGGAGGGTTCTTTGTTGATACTGATATCTTCCAGATGTATAATATGACAATCTTCCTAAACAACGAGGATAACGTCACTGTAGCTCTTGATGTCACCATCTATGATGCCTCAGGTCGTTCAATGTATAGCGCTGGAATGCTTCTTGCAAACCGATGGGATGGATCTCAGATTGTACCACACCCAGTGTACTGGGATAATGCTACTTTCTACTATGCTGGTCATGATTGGTATGACAGTCATGCGTTTGTGGGAATCTGCGCCTATCTTGTCGATAACAATACCCAAGGTGCAACTAACCACTATTATGACTACCCAGTAAATCTAACTATCCAATGGACAAACAGGTTGAATGACTATTTCGTCAACATTGAGAATCTGGATGTTACTGCTGGAGCAGCAGCATACAACTTCACACTGCCTTTTCCGGGTAGTTCCAATGAGCTTCATGGTTTGATGCTAAATACGACGCCTGGAACATGGTATAATGTATCTGTAATGACCGCAGATGTGGTTGGTAGGGGTGGAATCCTCTATAGTGAATATGATGGAAGAACTCATTCAACAAGTTGGACTGACCTTAATGACGAGCTTGTTGGATCTCTCGCTGACTATTCATTCCAATTTGGTGCAATTTCCGATTATCTGTTCTTGCAAATAGATATAACTCGGAACCAGGCTATTGACGGTTTCCTCTACGTTCAGATTACTCCAATGGAAACACATCCACTTCTGATTGAAGAGGTAACTCCTCTCGGTCCAGATATCCTTGGGATTTTAGGCGCAGTGGCTCTTCCAGCTGTTATTGGTGTTGGGGCTATCGTAGTCGTTTACATAGTCTACATTAAGAAGTTCAAGAAATAGAATAACACGACATCGGTCTTGATTAACAGAGAGACCGATGTTCTCTCTCTTTTTCTAGCCAAATCCTTTTGTCCATTGATTCTTATTATAGAGATGGTTATTCGTGACTGGAGGCTAGATGATATGACAAACGAGAATTCGGTATCTTGGTATGATGATGATAAATTGTGGGAGATTATGGAACAAGTGATGTTCACTGAGGCAAGAATCGCATTCACATCAAATGAGATTGATGCAATCAAGTCTCTCTGCAAAATAGCACCGGATGAAGTTGTGCTAGATCTCTGCTGTGGAGTTGGTAGACATTCTCTTGAATTTGCTAAACGAGGTCACAAGGTTGTACGTGTTGACAGAACAAAGATGTATCTAGAAAAGGCGAGAAAAGTCGCGAATGAAGAGAATCTTTCAATTGAGTTTGTTTTGGATGATATGCGAACATTCTATCGAAAGAACACATTTGACATTGTTTTGAGTATGTGGACATCCTTCAGCTATTTTGATGACCATGAGGAACAGATGCTTGTCCTTCGGAATATCTACGCCTCTCTCAGACCGGGAGGTCGATTCATTCTTGAGTCAATGGGAAAGGAGGTTCTAGCACGGATATTCTTACGGCAGAGTTGGTCCGAATGGCCACATGGGTTTTTACTAGAAGAACGAGAGGTTATCGAAAACTGGAGTAAGATGCACAATACATGGATCTTCATTGAACGAGATGGAAAAGTCCACAGGTGGGACGTGACTCATTGGATTTATTCTGGAACTGAGATTATGAAAATGCTTGAGAGTGTAGGATTCTCAGATGTCAAGATTTTTGGTACCCTTGATGGCCGAGATTATGACAACGAAGCTGATAGACTTGTAGTTGTTGCAACCAAGTAAGCTCATTGGAAACCCTTTTCACGCCGAACGCGTAGAGCATTGGGGAGTGAGAAAGAGATGTTTCTAACACGTTCAGAAGACTACCCTCTTGATCAAATGATTGACGTAGCAGCAGGTCGGACCCGCGCAGACCTTGTTCTGAAGAACGCTAATGTCGTCAACGTTTTCACTGGTGATGTGACCCCTGGAGATATTGCTATTCATGGAGCATACATCGCGGGAATTGGTGAGTATGTGGGGAAGGAAGTTATAGACCTCAAGGGCAAGTATGTTTCTCCATCTTTTATAGATGGACATGTTCATGTTGAGTCTTCAATGGTCATGCCAATACAATATGCCCGTGCAGTAGTTCCTCATGGCACTGGTGCCGTGGTAGCCGATCCCCATGAGATTGCTAATGTACTGGGGATGGAGGGTATTCTCTATATGAGCAAAAGTATGCGTGGAGGGCCTCTCGAGTTTTACATGATGCTTCCCTCATGTGTCCCATCCACAGACCTTGAAACAAATGGAGTCGCTCTTGATTTTCTAGACATTAAGCCGCTTATGACTGAGCACTATGTCCTGGGTCTTGCTGAGGTGATGAACTACCCTGGTGTTATCACCAGAGACCCCTCTATACTTGAGAAGATACGGGTTGCTCTTAATATGGGTAAGAAGATAGACGGTCACGCTCCTAATCTTGAGGGACTTGATCTAAATGCCTATGTTGCCGCAAGAATTACATCTGATCATGAATGTGTGGACATCGAGGAAGCAAGACGGAAGCTTACAAGAGGGATGCAAATTCACATCCGTGAGGGATCCACCGCCAAGAACCTGAGGGCTCTCGCTCCATTGATTGAACCTCACACCGCAGATTATTGTAGCTTTGTAACAGATGACAGAAACACACTGGATTTGATAGAAAAAGGTCATATAGACAGTATGATTCGTGAAGCCATTAGGCTAGGTGTTGACCCTGTTCTAGCCATCAAGGTCGCATCATTATCCACCGCAAGACATTATGGTCTCCAATATGTCGGTGCTGTGGCTCCTGGCTATCATGCGGATATTGTCGTTCTTGACTCCCTTGAAAAAATCAATGTTGAAATGGTCTATAAACAAGGAGTTCTTGTTGCTAAGAATGGCAAGATGGTTCAGGAGTTTGGAGTTGATAAACAACCACGTCTGAGACGCTCAGTAAACATCCATTATCTTGAGCCCGAAGATTTCCAAGTAAAGGTTCGTGGGGATTTGATGAATGTGATAGGTATGATTCCAGACCAGATCCTTACCGAACATCTAATTGAAGAACCAAAAGTTGTAGATGGACTTGTTGTACCCGATATCGACCGGGATATTGCGAAAGTGGCAATCATCGAACGCCACAATGCCTCCGAACCAAGATCTGTAGGGTTTGTGAAAGGGATGGGCATCAAGGAAGGAGCCATGGTTTCCTCCATTGCCCACGATTCCCACAATATCGTAGCTGTCGCAACCAATGATAGAGACCTTATCCAAGCTGCTGTCCAGATTGTCAGAATGCAAGGTGGTATTGCACTCGCCAAGGATGGAAAGGTGATTGAGTCTCTACCGCTACCTATCGCAGGTCTTATGTCTGACCAACCAATAGAGCATGTTAGTGAGAGACTGAAAGCCTTGAAGATTGCAGCAAAGCAGTTGGGCACGCCTCTAGAAGAGCCATTTATGGCGATGGCCTTTCTCTCGTTGCCGGTGATTCCCAAGCTCAAGATCACTGACTTAGGTCTAGTGGATGTCGATCGGTTCAGGCTCATTGATCTTTTTGACGTGCCTGTATAATCTGTATTCAAGAGTTCTTTGAAAGAGATTCTAATCCCTGTTTAACAGAGAGTTGCAGTTTCTCTCTGGCTTCCTTCAGTTGAATCCGCTTCTTGTTTCCAGTATAGATTGCCATTAGAGAACCCACAAAGACAAAGATTGTTCCGAAGAGAAATGCACCTAGCATCAAGGGCAGGAACAACGGATTTGGAAATGTCAACAATCCTAAGAATAGTCCTCTGAAGAGTAGAAATGAAACTTCAATTATGAGAATCACTAACAGGGTGATTCCTGCTCCTAGTTGGCGTTCATGGACGTATACTTGAAGAGCTGACTGAAGCAATATCGCTGACAATATGTTGCCAAGAATGCTGAGAAGCAATATTGTCACTGGAATCATTATGACCGGTCCTAAGCCTCCGATTGAAACGTCCGGGATGCTCCACGGAGTAATGAACTGATAGAACATGACCCCAATAAAGAAGATCAACTCAAAGATCATCATGATGATAGCTCCAAGTCCGGTAATACGGAGTATGAAATTATCTATTCTATCAGCCCAATCCATATTGGCTAGTTTCTGATATTCCTCATTGAGGGGCTTCGCCCAATCACTCTGGGACACACAAGTCGTTTTTTCACAGTTGACAATAGTAAGGAGTTTTCCACCATAATCTCCGACACGTTTCTGAATACAGTCCTCACATATAAGATCCCCACAAACATGACAGACCTCTTTTGCAAGAACCCCCGGATGGTTAACGCAATCCCTGCTCTGACTGGGTCCAAGCACAGGACTTGCGCAGTACTCGCATCGATTGACCTTGTCCATTTGATCAACTTTGACTGGTCCACCACAAACAGGACACATAATTCGTTCTTGTATTGCTTCAGTCATATTGTGTCCTCCAGAATGAATCAGTTCTCTTTTGCTCCTGTCTTCTTCTTTCGCGTTGTCTTAGTTCTTCTTCATGTCTTTGTTTTATTCTCTGATGATCAATTGAAGCCTTTCTAAATTCATCTTCCCAAACACGTGCTGAGGGTCGTAGTCTGGACTCTACAACCTTGGGTTTGCGGTTAGCGTGGATACTCATGACACGGGCGTTATCCACTGATATGAAATCAGTTCCACTGATGATTTTTGCAGCTTCAACCGTGACTGCAATCAAACCAGCGTAGAAGAGGATTGGAATAACGATGATAGCACTTAGTAACATGAGAATACCTGCTAAGATAGGAATTGCAATTATGATTATGACAATCATAATCAAAGCTCCTGCACAGTTATCGCCACCACCACTACCTCCCGACTTGCCAAGACTGGCGAGAAGTTCCAGGGGCAACCTCCAAAGGTGCTTCATCCCACTAGCGTACGCACCTAGAAAACTTCTATACATACCCCCAACTTTGGAGATTCTTCCACCTGCCGTTGAGAAGAGCTGATCAATTGGAATGACTAATGCGGCGGTTGTGACAGCCGGGCGATATCTTCCCTCGAAGCATTTCTTACAAAGATACACTGCTGACCCTTGCCACCTCTCATCGACTGGAGGTTCTTGAACCGTCAGACATTGTCTGCAGAAGTGGTTTCCACAGACATTGCATGTTGTAGCCGCTAGTACATCTTGATGGTTCTGACAAGGTACAAACACACTACTCACACCTAAGGCAACTCCACAATACATGCAATGGATAGTATTGTTATCCTCGACCTTGGTAAGTGGAGTTGCTCCATTACAGTTTGAACAGAGGATTGCCATACCCTCCTCAGTTACGACCTTTGTGACATCCAGGATTTTTTGTTGATCCTCTGGAGAGAGAGCGGTTGTGCCATCAGGTGCCAATAGAGAGGGTTCCAGGGGTGTTGGCATAAGCCCTGCTTCTAGCAATCTAGCTCTTGCTTTGTCCCTCTCTACAGCGACTCCTGGAGGAGGTACGACATTGTTCCACCTGACAAGAAGATAGAGTATGATTAGAGTCTGTGATACTACAATAAATGCCGCAATATTTCCAATGGCTATCCCAAAATCCGGGAATCCAAATATTGGAAAACTCCAATAATAGGAAATCCCTTGGACATAGAGGAAAAAGATACAAAGCCCCACAGCTATAAGACTATACAAAATCTGTGCAATCACTGCCCATCTTCTGAGGTCGTCGACACTATTGCCAATCGCTAAACATGGAAATGCTACTCCTCCGAAAAGTAACAATGCAAATATGTATCCTATTGAATCCAATGTTCCTATGACCGTAGCGATGAATATCCCAATTGAAGCAAATAGCCCAAATATTCCGAACGTCATCTGAGTGACGCCAATCATTCGGAGTCCCCATGGCCTGTCTAAGATGGTGTAGACCTTATTCTCCCTGGACAAAACACCTATCCCCTATACGCGTGCGTGTGAACCTAACTTGATTCACAACAGCCCTACTGTTTGAGCGCTTAAAACCTCTACGCCTACAAACCGAAAATGCTCATAAGTGAGAAAGATATCTCCCAACGAGAACCTACTACAACGTTGAGTGATTGACATGACTGAGATTCCAATGCCCGGAGACTATGGTACCCAACCGCAACCACCACCGCAGGAGAAAGGTTGTTGCTCCCGATGCTGCGAATGCTGGATGTGGATTCTTCTTGCTGTGATTCTGTTATTTGCCACATTGTTCATACTTGCAATGATGATACCTGGGTTCCTCTTCTTTGGTCTCTTTCCTTAGTAACTAAACAATCCATTAATTTATAACAGACACAAAGCAGTGAGCCCTGTATCTGACGATGGAGTAACGAACTCAGTGTCCGATTCTGAGGATAACAACAATCTATACCCCACTCTCGAAGGTGGGCGCATTCGACGAATTATGAGAGCCCTCGAATTAACTAAAGGTGTTGAAATAGCACGACGATATCTTGCTATGAATGCCTTTGACGGAGCCCTCACAATGCTCGGTCTCATTCTTGGTGGTCTTATCACAATTCATCCAGAAATTCCGGCAGAAGCTAGTCTTCAATTTGATGCAATTCTTCTTGCAGCTGCTGGTACAAGCATCGCTATGGCCATCTCAGGATTTAGTGGATCATATTTGACAGAGAGTGCTGAGAGAGACCGTGAAGTTGAGGAGATGGGAAAAGCCATGTTGAGTGACATGAGTGAATCTATGTATGCAAAAGCAACAAAGACCACATCATTAGTTGTTGCCCTCGTTGATGGTGCATCCCCTGCAATGGCTGCTTTTATTATTATAATCCCCCTTTTCTTTGTGCCCAGTGGTATTCTTGGTTATCGAATGGCATTTTACATAGCCATTGCAATCTGCATGGCTTTGCTGTTTATACTTGGTCTGTTCCTCGGAGCAGTATCGAAAAAGAATATGTGGGCATATGGTGCAAAGACACTCTTTGCTGGAATTTTGACGGCTTTCTTGATGCTCATGATTTCTTATTTCACAGGAGCTACGGGATAGAAAATGTTCGATGACCTTCCTCGAGAGCGTTTTGCTTTCCTCCCAACACCAATGCACCGCTTGAAGAATCTCGGTGAATCCATTGGACTAGACCAACTCTGGATTAAACGCGATGACCTCACAGGGATATCGTTTGGTGGAAACAAGACAAGAAAACTCGAGTATGTTGTAGGTGATGCCATCGCAAATAAGTGTGATACTCTGGTCACAGTGGGTGGAATACAGAGCAACCATTGTCGTCAAACAGCGGCGGCAGCAGCAGTTTCGGGAATGAGGTGCATTCTACTCCTTGGGGGTGAAGAGCCAGAGGAATACACTGGAAACCTCCTACTCGATAGGATGCTTGGGGCTGAGATGAAATTCTTTCCAGATGAATCAGCCTTCACATTGAACAAGCGAATCGACGCAATCATGGAGACCCTTATTGACTTTGGTCTTACCCCCTATGCAATCCCTGCTGGAGCAGCCATGCCAGTAGGTATCGTTCCATATGCAATAGCAATGGATGAGTTGAACAATCAATTCAAGGAGAATGACTTCTTTCCAGATAGGATCATTGTCGCTGTCGGAACGGGTGGTACTCTTGCAGGGTTGATTCTTGGAGCGCATCTGTTGGATCTTGATGTGGATATCATTGGTATCACAGTTAGCAAGCCTGCAGATCAATTGAAAGAAGAGGTTCAGAATCTTATTGAACGAACAGTTCAAACATACCCTGAGATTGAGTCTTTCTCACCAAAGATCAATGTGGACGACAGTTTCATCGGGAAAGGCTATGCGATACTCGAGGATGGTGTTGTCAGCGCAATAGAGATGTTTGCTAAGATGGAAGGAATTTTCCTTGACCCAGTCTATACCGGCAAGGCTGGACTAGCTCTCATTCGAATGGCTTTAGCCGGAGATATAGCTAGGGACTCTCCAACACTCTTCTACCATACTGGTGGTGAGCCAGCTCTATTCACTTATTCAGAACTTGGGCGGAAATAAGATTCTGAGTAATCTCTCATTTCTCAGACCTTTTTACCACAGATACTATGATGCCAAGTAAACAATATAGTATCATGATTATCACTGGTAATATTTCATCAAGAAGTGATGCATTGTAGAAAGCCACCGCTCTTGCTGCTTCCACATAATATGTGAGTGGAAAGAAATACGGGAGAAAAGCAATATATGGTGGCATTTGACTTAAGGGGAACAAGAGCCCCGATAGGAACATCTGGGGGAGGATGAATACGAGCATGAGTTGAATCACCTGCAGTTCATTCTTCATCCGAACAGAAATTGCAAGTGCAAGTGTGACAGATCCTATGGCTAGGAGAACAACCAAGGGGATCAACACTAAGATGGACGATACTATTCCTGGAGCGATGTAGATTATTACAACGCTAATGACCATCGTTTGAACTAAGAGAACTCCAATGAATGCAACAGAGTACCCGAGGACTATCTCGAGATCCGACAAAGGCGTACTCTGCATTCTCTCCAATGTGCCTTGCTGCCTCTCTCGTAGGAAGAAAATTCCTGGAATCAGAAAACCGAAGAATACACTCATGAAACCAATAATAGCTGGACCCATGACTTCTATCGTTGACATCCCAGCTTCTCCATAGACATATGTAAGGTCTATACTAGTTTCACTTTCTCGCCCGAAAGTTTGAGAGATGGATTCAGCGAGCACCGTCTGAATAGCTGATAATGCTGAAGCAGCTTCTACTCGCTGAATGCCATTGATAAATAGTTCAATAGGTGGTTCTTCACCATGGATCGTAGCCTGCGTGAAATTAAAACCCACGTAGAGTCCTGCTACTACTGCTCTGCTTTCGAGTAACTGAATGACTTCCTCACGACTGTCACATAAGGTGACAGACACATTACCATTTTCTAACAAATTCTCTTCGAAGATTTCCCCAATGATAGTTGTGAATCCAATATCCTCATTGACTAGTGAGAGGTTAAATGAGAGGTCAAAAGGACTAGGTGGCAGGGGAACTGAGAATGTTATGTTACGTTGTATATCCATACCCCTACTTCCGAAAACTTCACTAGCAGCCCCTGTAGTGATATTTGCTATTATCGCCTGTATATAATTGGCTTCCACCTCACTAGTCACATTAACATGCAATTCGAGTGTGACATTTCCGCTTGTTAGAAGCCCCTCTGTGAAATCGAAGGGTAATATGAGAACTGCTTGTATCGATTCTCCAAAATCATCAAACGCATGAGCACGAGTCACTTCAAAGAGTGTCACATTCTCATGGTCCTCGAATAGAGATGATACAGTGGCTCCTAGATTATCCTCAAGTGGAGTGTCTTGTACACACACAGCTGTTGGGACATTTACAACTTCTCCTGAAAGAATGAATGACCATAGGAAAGTGACCAGGAGTGGTGCAAGAACCATTAGAGCAAGAGTTGGTCGGTCTCGACGAATTTGACGGAAGATTCTCCGTATCATTGTACCAATTCGGAGAGTGCTGATATTGTGGCTCATTGTCTTGACCTCCTGACATAATAGGCAAATGCTTCCTCAAGGCCCGGTTGTTTCACAACAAGATCTTTCACTTGGAAATTTGCTTGTGTCAACGCCTGAAACACTTTGAATTTGACATCACTATCTGCTGATTTTACAGTGAATCGGTTCTCTTTGATTTCAACGGGAGCTATATGCTCTAAGATACTCTTGAGTTGAGTAGAATAATTGGAATTAAAAGTACCAGTGATTGTACTCTCTAAGGGGAGTGAGCCAATTAGGTCATCTGGATGACCATGTGCGATTAATTTTCCTTCAAAGATCATTGCTACATCATCGCATCTCGTTGCCTCATCGAGATAATGTGTTGTCATTACAATCGTCTTGCCCTCTTGGGCAAGGTTGTGGAAGTGTTCCCAGAATTCCATTCTCAATTCTGGACTGACCCCGACTGTTGGTTCGTCAAGGAATATTACTTCAGGATTATGAGCTATTGCGCAAGCAAGACTGACTCGTTGAATTGTTCCACCACTGAGCACATCTACTGTGCGGTCGAGTGATTCTGTGATTCGAGTGAATCTGGCTGCCTCCTCGCCTAACTGCTTTCTCCTCTGAGTATCCTTAACTCCATAGCAAGCTGAAAAGAAATCGATGTTTTGTCGGGCTGTCAAATCTGGGTAGAGTGATTTGAGCTGGGTCATGTATCCTGTACGGGCTCTTTCTTCAGTGGAGAGACGGTCTGACTGTGTATCTCCAATATAGCAATTCCCACTCGTTGGAGCGAGAATGCCAATCATCATACGCACAAGAGTCGTCTTTCCTGCTCCATTGGGTCCCACCATGCCAAGAATTGTTCCCTTAGGAATGTCAAGAGAAACATTATCAACAGCCACAATGTCCTCGAATTTCTTAGTGACATTGACCGCTCTAATCAATTTCTAGTCCTCCAAACATCCTTCTCTCTATCCTTGATAGTACAACACACATGTAACTTTTTTGTAAGTGTCTACTAACCATAACGGTCATTTAAACTTTTGTTAGTAATCACTAACATAACCTTTAAACAACCTGGTTCAATTGTCCTTTTGGTCGTTTATTATGCCAAAGGTACTAGATGACGAACAGATTTTCCGTGCTGTCATTCAACATGTTTCTGAAAACGGATATAGTGGTTCTACAACAAAAGAAATGGCTGCTGCTGCTGGTATAAGCGAAGTATCTCTGTTTAGAAAGTATGGAAGTAAAGAGAATCTAGTAAAGGCATCAATCTCATATATCGTTGGACAAGTGGATCTGAAATCTGCTGGTTTGTACACTGGTGATGTCCATGCAGATTTGACTAGAATGGTGAGGACATACCATGACTTGGCTCATGAGTACGGCGATTTTTTTTCAGTCATGATTTTTGAAATGCAACGTCATCTAGATTTACTTGATATAGTTAATGAGCCATTTGACATTGTCTTATCTTATGTAAAATTGATGGCTCGTTATCAGAACGAGGGATTATTGGTCAAGGAACATCCCTTAATTGCATGGGCATCCTTAGTGAGTCCGATACTCATCGCTTTCAATATGCAGAAAGTTGTTCCAGACTATGGATTGCAAATTGGCGATGTTAGAGATCATGTAACTAATTTTTTGGCTGGTCGGTTAAACAAAGGTAACACATCTTCATGACAAGCCCCTAGTTTTTTGGAAACTCCAAATACTCAAAATTAGCTTTTGAATTCCATATGCTCAATCGAAAAGTAACCCTTATCACACCACTGGTTCATTTTGAGAGTAGATTATATACCCTACAACCATACTCCCTATCAGTCACAATGGGGGCATTGTTTTGCAGAACGAGATGAAACTTTTCAAAGAGGCTTTCGACGACCGACTCCGGGCCGCTGTTTCTGAAGAGGTCCGAATCGTCATCAAGGAACAATACGCAGATGCTTTTGGTGTACTCACTGATTGTGAGAACGCAAACCTGATACCAGGTATAATCGGACCTCCTGGGGTTGGAAAGACACTTCTTTTGCGTGCTTATGCTGAGAAAAGCAAAAGGGAGCTGTTCTGGATCACCGGGGATGAAGGCGTGAGACCTTCCCACCTCGTGGGTGCGTTTAACCCAAGTATTGTGTTGAACAAGGGCTTTTCACTAGAAGCCTTCGAGCCCGGACCTCTCTTGAAATCGATGGTTTTTGGCGGAGTCTTTGGTCTAAACGAAGGGAACCGTCTCAGTGAATATGTGCAGAACTCCTTGTTGGACCCATTTGAGGAACGGTCCATTAATGTTCAGAGACTCGGGAGGATACGAGCACATGAAGGATTCTTCCCAGTGCTGACGATGAATCCCGAAGAAATGAGTGGAGCGCATAGACTAAGCGAAGCACTTAGAGACCGTGTGCGAGTTTGGATTCGTCTTGGATATCCTCGAAAGGAAACTGAAATTGAGATTGTGAAGATGAACTGCCCTGAGTATAAGCTCACTGATGCTGTTCTCGAAAAGGTCTATGGTCTGGTTTCATCGACCAGAGTAAGCACAGACATCGAGATTCCAGCCAGTATCAGGGCAGGGATTTCAATCTCAAGACTTGCTGCAGAGATGACCAAGAGAATGAAGGAGAAGACCATCTCCCACTCGACATTATCCAAAGCAGCAACATATGTGCTAGTAGGAGCATTACGATTCAGGCCAGGGATCGATCCTGAGCCAGCGGTCAACTCACTTGTGAGGAGGAATCTAGGAGCTACCTGATATGGCTGCTGAGCCTAAGATTACTCCTGTACCAAGCAATGCACCCCATTTTGCACACGAATTCACAAAACGTATGCGTTCTAGAAAGGACATTACAAAGAAACCCAGCATTCGCCAGACACAATCTATTCCTCAACTCCTGTCAGCAAGGTTCTTCAGAAATGGCAAATTGACGTTGGAAGACTTTCTTGAGGCAGCAGTTTTCACAACATTTCCTCCAGATCAAGACATTGCTAGGGAGATTGCTGAAGACATACTTCTCGGGAGGGAGAAAGTTGAACGACCTCGGCTTAGCGATACGGAGCAAGCAGCAGCAACACAAGCTGCAACAAAAAAGCAGAGCGACGCACTGGAGAAAGTGATGGAACAGATTCGTCGCGAGCAGGAACTTGCTAAGGTCATAAAGAAAGAGAAGGTTCAAGCGGGCTATGACTACCTCCAGGAGCTTCACAGAAGTGGCGACCAGCAGCTCTACGAAGCAGCTACTGACTATCTAACTGATGGTGATATAGTACTTCGTGGGATTACAAGTGATGACGAACTTAGGGAGATAGCAGGTAGCCAATTGCTAGACAAAGCGGGAGTGCTTACATCAAAGGACATCCAAAATTCCCAAACACTCCAGGTATTAGATTCTGTCTGTGATTTGTCCAATGCTGCAGAACAAATAGCAGGAAAATCTCTTCGCGGGGACAGTGATGTTGAGCAAAAGTTCTCAGACCTAGCAACGCTTGACACCACAACAGCGGCTCGTGCACTCCGACACATGGAGGAAATGGGGATCTTAGATGAAACATCAAGGGAATCCTTAGACAAAACACTTCAAGACAATCTTACTGACCTTGATGAAGCTGCAGACTACGCGGCTGAACTAAAACGAATCCCCGATAATCTGGATAAGCTCATTCAAGATGCACCTAATCAATATCCACTGAGCGATGCTGCCGCCTTTGCAGACAAGATCAAGAAACACACTGGTCAAGATATCCTGGATGACCTTCTCAAAGCATATGATGAGCAGTATGATAATGGTGGCCATAACAACGTCGACATGCGTCAACTTTCTGAAACTGCCCGGGACAATCAAAATTGGGGCAACCTGCTGGAGAAGGAGACTGAGGCAACTATTCAAGATGCGAATGCACGGTCATCTCCGTCTGATTTCCTAAGGTCAGCTGTAGCTCAAGGAATGCGGATGGGTGCCGAGCTACCTAGTAGTCATACAAAAAAAGAGTGGACCAAAGCTATGCAGAAGCTTGCTGATGCAGTATGTGAGACATCGCCTACAAAAACACATCTTCGAAATACTGTGAAGCAATTATCGAGGATGGGGCAGGTTCCCTCAAGAGAATCCATTCAGAAATCTGGAGAACGTTTAGGTATGTCTGAAGAGGAGATTCTCGAGCTTCTGAATCCTTCCTATGAGGTGATCAAGAAGTTGATTGAAGCTGGAGTGTCTGATTTTGATAGACTTCACAACCTAATGTCTGCGGCTGGTTTATCTCACCAACAACTCCGACAACTTGCAGATATGGCTGCAGAAAAAGGGAACCAGAGTGCTCTGGGTGCTGTCGCTCATGAAGACCTTCATGCAGCTTTGGGGACTAGTAGTCAAGGCTATGGGAGTAGACAATATGGTAGTAGAGGTGTTGGACCTGGAAGTGGTGCTGGAACTCAACCGTTCGATAAAGACCGTGCGGATATGGCGTTTGGGGGTCTCTTAAGTGGCCCCGCAACAAACATAGTCCGAATCTGGTATGCATACCGAGATCAACTACCTGATGAGCTCAAGCAGAGACTTAGAGAGATTGCCAGGCGACTCTTGATAGACTTAGGGATGAGATATGCTAAACAGACGATGGGCAGTAGTATGCTCGGAGGGATTTTAGAGTCTACTACGGTGAGACCGTTCAAAATAGGGGACGACATGGACCTCATCGATCTCGAAGAAACAATAGAGGCTCTTTTGTCACAGGGTCGGACGAACTTCAAGATATTAGAGACCTCTGATTTCCTGGTAACTGAAACCTACCAAGGTCATCGTGCCTTCTATTGGGCTTTGGATAAGAGTGGGTCTATGAACTCAGCAGAGAAACTTGGGATGCTAGCGATATCCGTGATGGCAGGGCTCTACGGCGTAAAGCGCGACGACTTTGGTGTAGTACTATTTGATAATGAAACTCACGTAGTTAAAAGGATGGATGAGAAAACCGTTTCTGTTGACAAAGTGGCTGCAGACCTTCTTGAAGCAAGAGCTGGTGGGGGAACTGGAGGTGCAGAGTCCATCAAGTTGGCTCTTGAGAGCTTTGAGGACACACGTGCTAAGGAGAAGATATTCGTCTTCTCCACTGACATGTACCTCAGTGATCAAACTGTTTGTGAGCAACTTGTAGAAAGGATGAAACCGCTTGGTATCAAGATGATAATTCTTGTTCCAAAATCATCCTACAATCCTCATGCTGCAGATAGTCTTGCGAAGAAAGCTCATGGCGTGGTCCTAGATATTGCTTCTATTGATGAGCTGCCAGAGAAACTACTAAGAGTGACAAACTACTGATTAGAGAGGGGAGTACCCTGCTTTCTCTGTCAGCGATTTTTCCTTACTCTCACAGCACCAAAATTTGTAAGCGCAGACGTAATCGACTGTGCCGCGAAGGTCAAGCAGCTTTGAACTGAATAGTCTCCTCATCAATCTCATGTATCTGAAGTAAGGGTCTCCCGGTGGAACTATTTCTGCAATGCAATTCACTTGATAACTTTGGCTCTGTGGCTCAGCATCTTGTTTCCAGAAGAAATTCAAACTAACTCGAGGGTCTCTAAGGATGTTCTGATAAGTAACATCACCATACATTTCAACAGCACCCAGCCGGAAGCGGTCTATCTTTTTATCATCAAGCATGATTTTTTGATATAGTTCAATCCGTTCCTCTATGGTTTCATCGAAGGGTCTACCCTGAAGTGAGAGCTCTGCACCCTCAAGCTCAAGAATCATGTCTTCAATAGCCTCATCAGTGAGAGTCAATCGGACAAGTTTCTTCGCGGAGTTAATCGGGAAAATTCCTGTAGCATTCTGAGTCGAAACTGTTGGTTTCATCAGGGTGGAATCGTAGAGTCTACGAGTCTTTTCATCAGCATCTTGAGCACCCTCAAGAATGTTCACAATTGCCTCATAAATCAAATCCGGAATTGCATTCAAAGGAAAAGAAATGTCGAGTCCACTGAGGCTGATATCGATTTTTCGCATCTCGCGATCAATGAACTTGATTGTAGATGGTTTCTCTTCCGACAACGGGTATCCTCCGTCACTTTTTGTTTTAGCGGTCAGATTTCAGGTTTTTTGCCGTCTTTTGACTAAATACAATTCTAAGGGATTCTATTTAATGATATGTTGGACCTTTGATTCCCACTGAAAAAGCCTCATAAGAGGGTCTGCATGAGCAGGTATCACAGGTTTCTTGTGCTAGAGGCTTGAGGAAGATGGTAGAGGCTTTCGAGATTGACTCACAGGCGAAAATGATAGAGTCAAAAAGCGATGTCGTTGAAGTGGAGACGAACAAAGTGCTTGTTTTTGTTGTTCATGAAACCAAGACTGTCTACCTTTGGAGAGGTAAAAATGCTGACATCTTCAAGAAGCTCATGGGCACACGTGTCGCTGCAAAATTAAGTCATACATATTCTGATTACAGAATTCGTCCAATCTCCGAAGGGAATGAACCTGCAGCTTTCGTACATCTGATTGGTACGAAACTGGAATGAATACCACTAGTACCAGAAAACACTTAGTCGATTGAGTGCTGTATTTTCGTGGTGAGGTTCCTGAGTATCAATAGGCTTGCATATCTGAGCATGATCCGCAACGTCAGAAGAGGTCTTGTTACTAGGACCGAAATTATTAGACTTCTAAATCACAAGTCTTGGATTACTATTTCAGAGATTACTCGGCAAGTGAGTGTTACCTACCACACTGTAAACTATCATTTGAAAAACCTCGCACGTGAAGGAGTTGTAGAACGAGACCCCGAAGGTAATGGCTGGAGATTTGGCCCTGTCCAACAGAGTGAGTTAACTCAGTTCTTCTCGGCTTCACAGAAACGAAAGACCAAGAGCTAAATGTTTACCCAGTGAAACGAACGCCGTTTTTCTTCATGATGACCAGAACCAGTACACCTGTCGCTGATACAATTCCTCCAATCACAAACAAAGGTATTAGGGAACCAAACTCATCCGCAGGCCATATTTCTATCAGAATCATCGTCGAATTGATGATGAGATTACCAACTAAATCAGTAAGGATGATTGTACAATTGTACCAGATTTTTAAGCCAAATTCATGTGAAATAGTCAATCTGATTCTGTCAATCCAAGAGCCTGAGATAATTTCACTACCATTGATTAAAATTGTATATGAATCGGGATTAGCATCAAATGCACGCCACTCTATTGTAAAATTAATGAATCCCTGCAAAATTAGAGATTCAGGAAATAAAGTAATTACAGGTGGCGAATCATCTACTCTGAATAGATATGTCAAATGAGCCATGTTCTCAGCAGTGTCTTCTGCATATATCTTGAGGATGTGATCACCATCCCCAGACGGAAGAGAAATAGAACCAGACACCGTTTGATTCCCTAGACCATCCCAGTTATACCTGATTGAAGAAAGATGCAGGTCTGTCACAAATAGCGAGATGTTGATTCCAGAATTGTGAAGTGAGCCATTCAAAGGAGAATCAAGAAGGATTTCCGGTATCGTATTGTCACCTGTGAATTCAAAAATGACCGAGCTCCATCTAGAAAATGAATCGTTTGCGTACACTCTTAGAGTATGAATACTCTCTCCCGCAGGGATTGGAGTTAGGAATGGCTCCTCCCAGGTTATGTTTTGCAAGCCTGAATTCCAGTTGTATAGCACTATTGCTATGCTTGCATCTATAATATCGATGTCAACTAAGCTATTGGATTGGCGTGCACTTCCATTGGTTAGGTCTCTAAGAGTAATTATCGGAACTTCGTCATCAACAATGAACACGAATTTTGTTTCTCCCCAATTCCCCGCTGAGTCATTCGCATATACATGGAGCGTGTGAGGTCCATCACTGACAATCAGCTGAATAGTATACGGTTCAGTCCATATATTTAGTATCTCAAGATCATCCCATTGATAATAGACATCCGTAAGGTGGATGTCAGTGACCGTTGCATTGATTTCTGTACCTGATAATTGTACTGAATTGTTTGTGGGTGTTGTTAGAGTTATTTCTGGACTTGTCCAATCAGAGATGAAATAGAACATAGCTGTTGTCCATGTGCCAGATGTATCATTTGCATAGATGTAGAGGTAGTGACCAACCTCACTGGTTCGTGCAAGAAGGTCATACGGACTCTCAAAAGTTTCATTGGCTATCAAGTCCCAATGATAAAAAACATGACTTATTCCAACATTGTCTGTCACATCGATGTCAATCAATGAAAGCGGTTTCACAACCGAACCATTAGCAGGGCTCAGGAGTAGAATCTCTGGAGGTGCACCATCATCAGCTATTTTCATTTCATTTTGATAGATAATGCGTTTTGATTGATTCCAAGAGGCGGGGACTATCAAGAGTAGAAGAACTACAGCTATGATTGGTATACACCTATTTCTCACCCATGACAACCTCAATCGATGATTAATGAGTTCCATTAATAAGCTCTGTTCGTGTTTGATGATGTTATCGGATATATCTTAAGCAAGTTTCCCTTGCAACTCCCTGAACATAATGAAAATCCGGGGTATTGTACGACCACCTAGCCGTTCTTTCAAAAAGTGTTTGTCAGAACACCCGCTTCATCATACTCTGGATGTTGATTTAGCTTTGAATCAACACAAGGAGTATTGTCAGACACTTCGAAATCTTGGAGTAGATCTTATAGAATTAGAACCGGATGATAAACATCCAGACTCTTGTTTTGTTGAAGATACCGTTGTGGTACATGGAAACCGTGCAATAATCACACGGATGGCAATGGAGAGTCGAAGAGGGGAGAGTTTAGGTGTAGAGTCTGTCTTGTCGGAATTCAAGCAGATTAGACACATAGAGGCACCCGGCACCTTGGAAGGCGGCGATGTTATCCATCTACCGGATTCACTAATCTGTGGAATCACAAAAAGGACGAACAACGATGGAGCTTCTCAGATGGCACAGTGGTTGAAGGCTCCAGTTCATCTTATAGAAGATTCCAGCATCATGCATATCAAGAGTCATATTACGTACCTTAGCAGCAACACGATAATTGTTAACCCACGATATGTAGATAATCAAGTGCTAGACTCTTTCTCAAAGATAGTTCTACCAATTGAAGAGAGCGACTCAGCGAACACACTAACGGTGAATGGTGTTGTTATCATGTCAGCTCGTCACAATCAATCTTCACGACTAGTGAAGGATTCTGGTTTTGAAGTTGTTCAACTTAATATGAGCGAATTCGAGAAATGCGATGGAGCTTTAACCTGTCTATCTGTCATTTTCTAGCATCTATACAAACTCAGCATAGAAATCCTTAGCATTCTGCCAGTATATCTTCTGAAGAACATCTTTAGGAAGATTGAGCCCGTTGATGAATGTACCACCTGAGTCGACAGTATCTGAATCAGTGAAAGGAAGTGCTCTGTGTTCCACCGCGCTTTCAAGCAACAATCTTAGAGCAAGATATCTCCCGATATAATAGTCTCTATCAGGTCTCCATGTGACACAGTCTGTACCAAAGACAATTCTGTCCTGATACTTCATAATGAACTCCCTCGCTCTCTTCGGATCCTTGCTCAATTCTCTAGAAACCCACCTTGCAGAGCCCGTATCAATGATGAAGTTGGGATATGTATCAAACCATCTTGCTAGATTTTCAAGCCTATGAATCTCAGACTGAGCTCCAAAATGGGCTAACTGGAGCTTTATGGAACTATGTCTTTTTAAGACTCCTTCAAGTTCCTTGAGGTCTCTCTCTTTTGAGGTGTAGATCGAAGTATCAGTGTATCTACTTTTATAATAGGTGTCTGGGTCAGATAGGTGAAGTAAGAATGGAATTTCTTCATCCTTCATGGCATCAAACATCCTTGCCATCTCATCATCATCCATTCTCAACTCTTCAGGAGTTGCTGAAGCCCGACCTCTCATCACAGGTGCTGACTGCATCTTTGCCAGATGATACCCTTCATCCCTAAGGGTGGCAATCTCCTTAAGTATTGTTTCGAGTCCGCCCCCGAATCGCATTGACCCTGAGAAATATTTAGCAAAAATGAATCGACCAGGATATTTTTCCTGAGCATATTTCTTGGCTTTTAAACTATGACAGATGAGGAGCGATTCTTTTACACCAAAGCTCTCGCCTATCTCAACTAACATATCTAAAGAATCTGTATCAACGACGTGTATGTGTGCATCGAAAATTGGGTCATCAAAGGTCAGTTCAGGATACAGTTTCTACACCTGTGACCGCGATGTGTTCCTCACTGAAAACTCTGTCCTTGTAGCACTTTTCTATTCTGGGTTCAACCGTGACCAAAGACCCTCAGCGGACTTTTTGGAAATATCTGAAACATGTGCATCAGTTATCTGGGTCAATAGTCTATCTTTAACGACAACTTTTCCATTCACGATAACATCTCTTACATCACGGCCACTGAAAGTGTTGACTAGATGTCCCACAACTGACGCAGGAGTAAGTGGTGTTGGAACTCTCGAACCATCTATTATCACGATATCAGCTAGTTTTCTCTTCTCAAGGCTACCAAGGTCGCTTTCGAGACCATAACAATAAGCTCCCTCGATGGTTGCCATTCTGAAGATTTCATCAGGACCAATCACACTGGGATTCCCACTGGCAAGTCTGTGCACTGTCAAAGCACACCGCATGTTCTCAAATGGGTCGTAGATCCATCCATCATTTCCAAGACCCACATTGATTCCCTTCTTAAGCATGGCCGGAATCGGCGCAACTCCTACTGCATTCAACATGTTACTCATGGGGTTGTGAGCCACAGATGCTCTTCGCTTTGCGATTAAATCGATTTCATGATCATTAACATGGACACAGTGGGCTAACACAGTTTTGGGTCCTAGAACACCAAGCCTGTCCAACCTCTCAACTGTCCTTTCTCCAGTAGCTTCAAGGTTGTGGTAGAGATCCACTAGACCCTCAGATGTATGAACAGTTATCGGCACATCTAGTTCTTTGGCTTGACCTACTGCTTTTGTGATTATTTCATCCCCAACTGTGAATGAGGCATGCAGACTTATCATTCCAGATACAAGATATTCCTTCTTGCACGATTGGATGAATTTGATACCTTCTTGAAAACCTCTAGTCGCCTCTTCAGGGTTGTTTCTCTCAGTCATTTCGTACGCAAGAATTCCACGAATTCCAACTTCCTTGGTGCCTCTCGCAATTGCCTGCAGACTGCCTTCGATTGAATTTGGTCCTGAGTAGGTGTCGGCGAAGAGTGTAGAGCCATTTCTTAGCATATCTGCTCCTGCAGAGAGGGTACTTGCATATGCATCTTCAACTGTTAGAGCTTCATCAACAGGCCACCAGATCCGCTGAAGAACTTGAGCGAAATCTGTAGGGGGTTTGATGTTAAGATTCGCGCCGCGCAATAAAATTCCATAGAGATGAGTATGCGCAGTGATTAATCCTGGAATAACCACGCATCCAGATGCATCAACTACTATGTCTGCGGTGAATCTTGGTTCTCCCTCACTGACCTCTGCGATTCTTGGACCATTGACTGTAATGTACCCCTTGGGAATTACAGTTCCTTTCTTATCACCGGTGACAATCATTCCATTCTTAATCAGAAGTTCTTCGCTCATTGTAAAGATCCGCCGAGATTGACGTATTCGCAGGCAACAAGATTAGTCTTTGTATCAAGTTCAAGCATCTAGTTCGATATCTACATAGCTCACAGTGCCTTTACTTGATCGGTAGATTATGCCCTGCTTCTCTAATTCATCCATTGCTTCTTCAAACTCATCCTCAT
>CAZPWM010000045.1:0-23314 GCA_964590575.1 uncultured archaeon | reverse complement strand
TGAATCGTTATAATAATTGCCAGTCATTGACTTGTGCTTTGGCTTTGGGCTTGGCCTCCGCCGTTGCTTCCAGGAGTGGCACTGGATGTCTTGTCCCATCATCGTTTCTCCATGTACCAGTCCTGAATTTTACTATTTAAGGTCGTTATAATAATTAACAAGATTAGTGATGGTCGCTACTATTTAACCTCATATTTCTCATTTGAATAGCCTAGAGTGGATATTTCAAAATGGAAAATACTCTACAGCTTTCATATAAATAAATATCAAAATGAAGAGTCTTAACCTTCAAGGTTCTCCCGAGATCTCTGCCTGCAAGTAGCCTTCCATCAAACAACTGTCTGATGAGTATCCAAGTTTGTCCACTTTACAATGAACGGTTGACATAAATCCTAGTTACTCCTCAACAACAGAGAAGTTAGACGAGTTAATCAAAGGTGAGAGATATTGGTGAAGATTACGACGATACACGCACTTGAAATTCTTGACTCACGAGGAAACCCCACACTCATGACCAAGGTCACACTCTCCGATGGAACTGTCGGAGTTGCTAAGGTCCCAAGTGGCGCATCTACCGGTATTCATGAGGCTGTGGAGCTGAGAGATGGCGGAGACCGTTATGGCGGAAAGGGAGTCACTCAAGCAGTGAAGAATGTCAATACAGTATTGGCTGGTGCTATGTCCTCTGTGGACCCTCTTTCACAAAGAGCTGTCGATGAGGCCCTACTAAAGACTGATCCTAGTAAAGGAAAAGGCAAGCTTGGAGCCAATGCCATACTTTCAGTTTCAATGGCAATAGCTGTAGCGGCGGCTTCGCATCTGAAACTGGAACTATTCGAATACCTGAGACAGCACGTGATTGGAAAGGATGCTAAGTACCAACTCCCCGTCCCGATGTCCAATGTCATAAACGGTGGTGCACATGCAGGGAACGACCTTGCAATTCAAGAATTCATGATTCTACCAGTTGGTGCTAAGACCTATCCTGAGGGACTTCGATGTATCAGTGAGGTCTACCATAACCTTGGGAAGCGTATGATCAAGCGATATGGGCGAATGGCAAAGCATGTTGGCGATGAAGGTGGATTCTGTGGCTTTGGTCTGAAAGCTACACGTGATGCTTTTGAGGAGATCATGGGTGCAATTGAAGAGGCTGGCTACACACCGAAGAAAGATGTTGTGCTTGGTATCGATGCTGCTGCCAGCGGTTTCTTCAAGGATGGAAAATACGCTATTGACGGTAAGATAATCGATGCTTCAGAACTTCTTGAATTTTATCTTGACCTTGAAAAGACATTCCCACTTTTTAATGTAGAAGATCCATTCGAAGAGGAGGCATTTGACGACTTTGCAGAGTACATGAAGAAGACAAAGGCTCAGGTTGTAACCGATGACCTTACAGTATCAAACCCTGAGATTGTACGGAGAGCAATCAAAGAAAAGGCTGGGAACTCACTCCTCCTCAAGGTGAATCAGATTGGTTCCGTGTCAGAAGCCATAGAAGCTGCGACTATTGCATACAATGCTGACTGGAGCGTTGTTGTAAGTCATAGGAGTGGAGAAACCGGTGATACTTTCATCTCAGACCTCTGCGTTGCACTCGGAACTGGGCAGCTCAAGACTGGAGGTCCTGCGCGTAGTGACCGTGTTGAGAAGTACAATCGCCTTCTCGAGATATATGATGTTCTTGATGGGAAATGTGGATATCCAGGTTCCGAGTTCAGAACTGCTTGGAGGAACTACTGAGCATGAGTGATAAGAGAACCGCAGTCCTTTTGGTGATGGATGGATTGGGTGACCGCCCGTTAAAGGAACTGGGCAATAAGACGCCTCTTGAGGCTGCTGAAACGCCCACTTTTGACAGACTCGCTGCTGAAGGACAGAGCGGACTGATGAATGTGATCGGACCTGGCATCACTCCCGGTTCCGACACAGCACATCTTGCGCTCTTTGGCTACGACCCTCTAGCTGACTATCCGGGTAGAGGTCCGTTGGAAGCATTCGGGGCTGGTCTTGAAACAAAACCTGGTGATGTTGCTTTCAGGGCTAACTTTGCCACTGTGGACTCAAACATGGTTGTGTTAGACAGGAGAGCAGGTAGAACTTTTTCACCCAAGGAACAGGCTGAATTGCAGGCAGCTCTTGATGGAATCGAGATTGATGGTGTCAAGGTTCGATTTCTTGCCACCGTTGAGCACAGAGGAGCTCTTGTTCTCGAGGGTGACGGTCTCTTTGCTGAAATAAGTGATACTGACCCCCATGAAACCGGGAAGAAAATACTGACCGTTCATGCACTCAAACCCGAAGCAGAGAAGACTGCTAAGATAGTCAATGAACTAATGCTTGTAGCACATGAACGGATGAAAGATCTTGAGACCAACAAGGAACGTGCAAAGAAGGGTGTCCCTCTTGCTAATGCAATTCTTCTGAGAGGTCCGGGTAAACACAGCGATGTTCCTCCATTACCCGCACGTTATGGAATTAAGGCAGCAGTGATTGCTGGCGGAGCTCTCTACATCGGGACTGCAAAGTATGTTGGCATGGAGCATATACTTGTTGAAGGCCAGACCGGGACCATCGACACGAACTTCGATAACATCGCAGAGAAGACGATTGAAACGATTGAGGCTGGCTACAACTATGTTTTCGTTCATATCAAGGCTACTGACAATGCCAGTCATGATGGTAATGCGAAAGAGAAGATACTTGCCATCGAGAGAACTGATGCAATGGTCAGAAAAATCATGTACAAGGTTGGTGACAAAGTAGTCATTGCTATCACGGGTGACCACTCCACTCCAGTTTCAGTTCAAGAACATGCTTGCGACCCTGTGCCAATCTTGTTCTGGTCGAATTTCATTCGTTCTGACTCGGTAACGAAGTTCTCTGAGAATGATGCAGCAAAAGGAGCGCTTCATACAATCAGAGGAATCGATGTCATGCCCATGCTTCTAGGCTACTCTGGTTACATCGAAAAGTTTGGGGCATAGTTAAACACGAGCGTCGGGAAGTGTGTCTATCTCTTCAGACCCGCTTTCCCTACTGCTCGATACTCAAAGCCATGAGAAACTAACTTGTCCTCTTCGAAGACATTACGACCATCCACGAAGGTGCGCGTTTTCATTATAGCTCCCAGTTTTGCAAAGTCGATATCATTGTAGTCCCTGTGTCTTGTCACAAGGACAATACAGTCTGAGTCCTTTGCAGCAACGAATATGTCTCTCTCGATCTCATGTCGTCCGAGATCCCAATCCTGTACATAGGGGTCGTGGAGAACTACCTTCGCACCCTTTGCCTCTAGCGCGTTTATGAGTGCTAGAGCGGGTGTATTCCTTGTATCATCTGCATTCTCCAAATATGCGATTCCAAGCATGGTTATAGTAGCTCCCTTAATCTTGACACCTTTTTCCTCAAGAGCATCCTCGATGAGCAAGCTCATGTGAATTGGCATGTGGTTGTTGATCTCCCTTGCTAGCGAGATAAACCGTGCTTCAACCTTCTGCGAACCATACTCATTCAGACCATGTCGTAGAAGCCAAGTATCCTTTGGTAGACAATGGCCACCAACACCAGCGCCTGGAATGTGCATCATTCTACTAGGCAACTCATTCACGAGGTTAATTACCTCGTAGACATTGACGCCCAGACTCTCGCAGACCAAGGCCATCTCGTTAGCAAATGCTATGTTCACATCTCGATATGCATTCTCGATCGTCTTTGAGACCTCTGCGGTTATGACATCTGTTTGGTGAACCTTTGCTTTCACTATTTTTGAGTAGATCTCCACAGCTCGTTTAGCACTCTGAGGGGTGATTCCTCCGACAATTCTTGGCAGGTTGACAATGTTATGGATCAATTTGCCAGGCATCACACGTTCATATGCAAATGCAAGGTCAAAATCCTCCCCACCTGTCATGCCAGAGTGTTCCTCGATGATCTTTTGGACAATATTTTGTGTTGTTCCAGGAGCGACTGTGGACTCCACAATTACAAGAGTTCCTTTCTTCATTCTCTTGCCTATTTGTTCACTGACCTCCCTCAGTGAGTCGTACTGTGGAATGTGATTCTCATCAGTAGGTGTCTGAACGTCTATCAGAATGACATCCGAGTCTTTCAAGACTTCAACATCATCAGTGACACTGAAGCATCCCTTGGTCACAACTTTGGCAATCAGTTCGTCGAGACCTGGTTCATCTCCTTCAAAGGGTGATTTTCCAGCATTGATATGCTCTATCTTCCATCCTGACCTCTTTGACCTTCGCTGAAGGCCCGTGACCAGAAAACCATCAACATCCGCGAGCAAGGCTGCGCACGGGATTCCAACATACCCCATTCCAATGACAGTAATCTTGGTGACCATCTTCTAATTCCTCGTTTGTGTCTAGAATCCACGGGTGATTGTTCTGATGGCGATTCTCTTGGTTGAAAAAGGTTACCACACCGGTCTGATTTGGTTCCATCCAACTTGAGAATCAAGTCGAGTATTGAAGTTTATATTAATCCCAAGATGATTAAAAATAAGCTAAATACACAATAAAATAGCAAATGGAAAGTGAAGAAAATGGGACGAGGAAAATCAATGGGTATATGCTTCGCTGTGCTATTAGCTACCGCTATTGTTGTTGGAGGGTTATACGTACTACTCACCGCAGAGGAATTGGTAGACTATGATGAAACAGTCACCATCTATGAGGATACCTATCCAAGTGCGGAGAATATCTCAATCTATTATGATGTTTGTTTTCACAATGCAACATTCAATGTGGTTGATGACCCTGGTTTCATAATCAAAATTAATTGGAAATTAACAGTCCTTGTCGATGGAGCAAAAGGTAAGAACACCAATCTGCAAGTAGTAAACAGTTCGTATGGCAAGTATGTGACTATTCAGATATTGAAAATAAACCCCAACGATGTATGTGCCTTAAACAAAGGAGATGCGCGAGCAACCGTTAATGTTACAATAAACAGCGCATATACCATCGATCTCGAGGCGTTGGCTGGACATGGAAATATGAATTTAACCGCTAACAATGCAACTTTTCAAAATATTAACTTCCATCATGGGATAAATTGTCCAGGCAATAATGGTATTGACATAACGAATTCAACGGTCTACGGAGATCTAACCTGTCAAGTCGCTACAGGTCATTTTTGGGTGAAACTTGATAACGTATCTGTTGGAGGTGCAGTGTCTTGTACACCCGTAGATCGTGGAACACTAATAATAATATGAGAGTAACTTCCCATACTTGTCCTTTCTCATGAATCTCAACTTAACCGAAAGTCCAAAGATCATCGGTCTTGATTGATTTGTCAGGAAAAATTGCTGTATAGTATTCAACGCCCATAGGACCATCCACCGAGAACGGACCTTTCCAGTCGTTGTGAGTAGGGGTGCCAAAACAGACATCGACTGTTAGGTCAGTCAGATCAAATATCATTGAAAATAGAGTTCCAAAGAAATCCGTGTAGTAATGCCCAGAAACTCCTTCGTAGAGCTCTTTTGACAGAAGTTCGCGTAATGTTTCTGTTGTTACCTTTGGATGGGCATTCCTCAAAGTCGAATCAATGAGGTCACATCGCTTCTTTGAATTCGCAAGAATCCAATCACCAGCGAATTTCTGATACTTCTCCACCTCGGGAAGTTTGTAATGATTTCCAGAGAAAAGATATGGTTCAGATGCATCTTGATTTATATTCTGAATCGCATAATCCCCATCAAAAAACTGAACCAGTGCAGCATTGCTTTTATTATCAGTAAGCAGGAAGTTCCAGAATCCCTGAACTGGAACTCTTTCAATATAGTTTATCGCCTCATTGACATCCCTGCAATTATCGAGAAGCGAACGCACAATGAGAAAAAATGGGAATCCTCTCTTGGTTGGTTTCGTCTTGAACGTTCCCCCACCAGAGAAGCTTACACTGAACCCATGGTCATTCATACCTTCATCTCGAAATACAAGCAGCTCTGAGAATCCAATGTGCTTGGTTTTACCCTTGATTCTGGTTGTGCACAATCTGAAGTCATTCATCTCTTGATTTAGCTCATAACTTCTAGCTACATAGACATGTCCGGTGTCTGTTGCAGAGGAGAGAACAGAGATCTGACTACAATTTCCAGATTCATAGATTGGTGATCCATACATTGGTAGATTTCTAGGTTTCACACCAAGACTATCGGCAACACCTGTCAGTTCATCAGTGATTCCAGGACAAAACGCTTCGTAATGATTTTGAAGATCCTCAAAACTCAAGAATCCCAGTTTCTTGGGATTGACCTTCCCTGATGTATAGAATCTGATATATTGCGGAGAATGCTCTTTCAGAAACTCTCCTTGCTGTTGTCCAATTTCGTAACGACTACCCTCAAGGATAACATGTTGGAATCTCTTCTCAATGAGAGTATACTCATCATTCATATCCATCAAGCTGGATTTTCATTCCCTCACATCCCTTTTTTTCTTTACTACTCACAAGTTCCGAGTGAGTTATACCCTGAGATTGACCGGAAGTTGAGCTACAAATACAGTTTGCCATCGCAGATATGGCTATGACGAAGGAAGGAACAATCTGCGAGCTCGATTGGAAAATTGTGCGAATACAATCCAATCGGTTATGGATGAAGTAATAGAGAATGCGAAAAAGCTGTTAGATGATGTAGCAAAGACTTCCAAGCATGAAGTTACAATACCTATACTTCAGATTTTTGAGGACAATCTTGATGCAACAATAAAAACGAATTCGACGGTTTACGGTGACTTGACTTCTCAAGTCAGGCACTTATTGGGTAAGACTTGATAAGGTAATTATTGGAGATATACTGTCATGTGTACCACCAGACCGTGGAACACTAATAATAATATGAGGTAAAATTTCCTATAATGACAGTCCGTGAGATTCTGCAGCTTGGCAATCCCCAGTTGTACAAGACATCGGGTGTAGTGACCGCTTCCGATCTAGATAACATGCCTCAGATAGTTCAAGACTTGCATGACACCATGATGGACTTCAGGAGAAAGTATAGAGCTGGTCGCGCTATTGCAGCCCCCCAAATTGGTGTTATGAAACGTATCATCTACATGAACGTTGATACTCCGCTTGTTTTTCTTAATCCAACACTCAAGAATCTGAGCGATGAGATGATTGAGATATGGGACGACTGCATGTGTTTTCCGGACCTCCTTGTTAGGGTAAAGCGACACAAACAGTGCACAATTGAATTCCGTGATGAAATGTGGAACGTAAAATCTATGGATCTGGAAGACGATCTCTCTGAACTACTACAGCATGAGTATGACCATTTGGATGGCATTCTTGCTGTTATGAGAGCATTTGATGGAAAATCGTTTGCTTACAAGGAACAGAAGCATTTTCTTGAACCTCAAACATAAAGAGTGTAGAAAACACTATCCTCTTATGCGCTGCATCTAATAGAGATGCATCAACGAGAGAGGAAAGAGCTCATGAAGTACCTACGTGTCCTTATCATTCTCCTAATCATAGCTATAATTGGGATTTTAGCTGGCAGCGCCGCCTATGGTTGGTGGCTAGGTCAGACAATCTATAACGACTTATTTACTACGAAAGCAAATGTAGGGTTCTGGGATACTTGGACCTTAGAGAATAATATCTTCACTGCATCACTTCTGTTAGCTATCTTAAGTACCGTATTTACACTCTGGACACGTTCGACATCACTATCCTTCATTTCAGCACTCTCGCAAACTGGCACCCATCTCAAGAAGTTGGACCTCAGATCTGGAATTCTATGGAGATTACTTCTGATTGGAGCCTTCTTCTTCTACTACGTATCAATTGGAGGCTATTCGGTCACTGGGCAGAATGTGGCCTTTCTGATGATGTTGATGCGTGACGGGGCAATCTCTATAACACCCGGTCAAGTTGGGACCCTGTTTTCGTTGCCTTTTGCACCAGGAACCAGTGCAGCCTCAATCCAGAGTCTGATTCCTGCAATGGAGGCGTATCAACTCTATGTTGGGCTCATCTCCACAGTACTAGTGGCCACAGCCGCAAGACTCGCCTTAAGCGTAGCAACTGATCTGATGCTACAGAGGCGAGATGTATTTGTTGTAATCTCCAAAGGCCTTCTCGTAGTTTCGCTAGTTCTAGTTCTTGAGATTCTCAATGTCCCCACTTGGACTGTCAATGCTGGAACTTGGATGAGTTATCTAGCACTGATTATTGCACTCGGTGCGAGTCTTGTAGGTTCAGTCGTTTTCATGGCTGCAAGAGTTCGTTCTGGTGATGTTCGTCAACGTCTGAAAAGCAAGATCACCTCCCTTGAAGGAGACCTAGCCCGATTACAAGGTGAACTTCTCTCTCTCCGCCAAGAGTATGAAACTGGAGCCATCGATGCTGAAGGATATCGGAAACGTGTGAACCTGCTCATGGAAGACCGTGTGAATATAGCGAATGAGCTTCGGAGGCTTAAGATTGAACGGCTAATTCCAATTGGTGGGGGTCAGAAATCCTTTGCATTAGTCGCAGGCTTTCTGATTGTGATTGTCGTCATGCTTCCTATCATCCAGGGACTATACTATGGGATTCAGATGGATGGGGACAAGTATATCGATTGGAAATTTAATCTAGAAACACAAAAAGAAATAGAAATCACAAAATGGGCTACGGGATTGAGTGATTTCGAAGTAAAACCAATCGAAGCGCTCACGTTAAATGCTACTCCCACAACTGAAATTGAAACACTTACCAATGTTCGACAGTGGGACCAAACGGCGAGTTATCTGCGAATGCGGAACCAGATTGGTACGAACTGGCTGCAACTCGCTGACTCAGATATTGTCTTGTTAAAGAACCATGAATATTGGATTGCCCCTCTGACATTCGATACAAGTGCAACCTGGACTAGTTTCATAAATCAACATATCCTTTACACTCACACAGAAGGTATTGTCGTTCTTGATGCGTTCAGTGGCGAATTAGTCGAGGATGATAATCTCATATCTCTATTTAATCGGACTGAAGACATCAATTTCTACTATGGCGAAGGTCAGGGTTTCAACGACGTGGTGTTTGTCAACGTTCCTAGCTTTGAGGAGGTTGGCAATGCTACTTTCGGAGGGACCCCTGATTATACACTCAGTGGTTTTGAGTCGTTCTTCTATATCCTCACAATGGGTCCGGAAGCTTGGTCATACATTGGTAGAGATATGGACATGCTTGTGGAACGAGATGTTCTATCACGTGTGGACTCTATAATGCTACAGGGGCTGTCAATTGACAATGACCCATACCTCGTAGTGGATCCAAATGGGAATATCTTCTACGCTGTATCAATCTATATTGATTATCGTCTATCTACGGGTTACGCACATGAGAATTACATGCGGTTCATGGGTGTTTGTCTAGTAGGTATAGAATCTGGTGAGATGCAGTTCTATGCTGCTCCTGCTTCAGACGAAGGTCTTTTCCTAGATATCACCTACCGAGATTACTACGATTGGCAGGAAACTCCAGATTGGCTTCAGTCCCAGTTGAAATGGCCAGAAGACCTCTATGAACGCCAGCTTAATGTAGCCTACATATTCCATGTCGATGAGGGTGAAAAGTGGAGTACCGGTATTGATTTTCACCAGAGTCCGGAGGAATCCGACACTAGATATGTGATCATGACTATTGAGGGTGTGGAACGTTTCATAGCCTATCACAACGCCGAATTCAGGCTGGCTACAGCGCATAACCTCGCAGGCATATACATTATGGGTTGTGGTGACACAGACTTTGGTCGGTTAACGTTCTATAAAGCTGGTGAAGATGGATTCTCGAACTGGCTCGGTCCTACCGCTGCTGTCCAAGCATTTGAAACGAATGATGTGGTGCGAACACAAATCCAGCTCTGGGGTGAACATCGATATGGAAACAAGCTCCTATATCATCTGGGAGGCGATTTGTTCTTCGTGATTCCTGTCTTTCTTGAGGTGGAAACCTCCGTAAATAGAGTGATCCAGAAGTTGGGTGGCGTAGGTCTCGTAGATGTACAGACTGGTGATCGTGTTGAACTTGGTGAGAGTGTAGTTGAAGCATACTACAAGATGTTTGGACTTCTCAATCAGACAGTTGTAGAAACTGGTGAAGTTGGTTTCGAGAGTGTCAGCTTCAGCCCGCACACTATCGACTCTGGAGAATTCTCTAGCCTGATAGCTCAGATGCGGAACAATGACAACATCACGCAACATCTCTACTTAGACATTGTAGTACCATCGTCAAGTAACTTCTTAGTACTCTGGCATGGTTCAGCGATTACACCTGCCATCAATCCTGGGAACCAGACATTCACTATGGACATTGGCATGATTGGTGCTGGTGACCTCTATGGAACTGCACCGCTCGTAACAGCATACTTGCCTGAAGGCATCGTACTAGTTCAATATCTAGTGATGGTGATATTGCGTACAGATGATGGAGTCGTGGATCAAATCAATCTGCTCTTGACCATCACTTACTCTTGATGCAATCTATACCAGGAGACCGTACGGTCAAGTCCAGTTTCGAAGGGAACAGAGGGAGAGAATCCTAGAACTTTCGAGGTTCTCTCCATACTCCCAATACTATCCTTCACGTTTCCCTCACGAGCATCACGATGAACTATGTTAGAAGTGGACTCAGGAATACGGTCCTTGACCAAACGAGCGAGGTCAAGAATCCTAATGGAGTCAGTCCCAGACAGGTTTAGAATTTGACACGAAGCATCTCCAATCTGACTACCTAGATAGGTTGCATTTGCAATATCCTCAACAAAGATGAAGCTCCTTGTTTGTTTTCCATCTCCCTCGACTGTGATGTCTTTATTCTGAAGCCCCTGAGTGATAAAGATAGGAATCACGCCACTGTATTCAGATTTTTCTTGACGTGGTCCATACACGTTGAAGTATCGAAAGATGGTTGGAGATATCCCATACAGGTTTTCATAAGAGATACTGTACATCTCAGCAGAGATCTTCGATGCTGCATACGGACTCAGAGGATAAAGGGGGGTTTCCTCTTGTACTGGAAGTGATTCTGGATCTCCATAGACTGCGGCGCTTGAGCTATAGACGAATCTCTTCACATCTAGTTTCCTTGCCATCTCCAGTACGTTAATTGTACCCTGGACATTTGTATCGTTCACAAGAATCGGGTTTTCAACGGAAAGTTTCACAGATGAGATTGCAGCGAAATGAAAGATTACATCAACATCCTCTCGAATAATATCCGGAAACTTCCGACTACAGATATCCTCTTTCAGGAACCGGAAGGCATTATGTTTTAGAGGTCCTTCCAAGTTCTGAAGATTGCCTGTTCTCAAGTTATCTACGCCAATGACTGAAACCCCGTTAGCAAGTAACAGGTCCACAAGATGACTTCCGATGAAACCAGCAGCTCCTGTGACAACCGCAATTTTCGTCATGTTCAATCTTATCAATAGAACTTCATCTTGTTAACACTTTCCAAAGCACTGCAAAGGCCTATATCCCACAAAGCACGACTCTCTTCTAGATGACTCATGTATTTCGTCTACATCATTGAAACCGAGGACCAAACATACTACACCGGAATGACCAATGATGTTGCAAGACGGTTCCAAGAACACATCTCTGGAAACTCTCGTTCTGCCGCATATCTGAAGATGCACAAACCCATGTATGTTGTCTACATGGCTGAATGTAGAACACGTGGAGATGCGATGCGTCTTGAACAACGACTCAAGAGGGACTACAAATTCAAGATGGAATGTATCAGGCCTCGAAGAGACATCAGAGAGGTCATTGATTCCGAGCTAAGTTATCGTTGACATTATTCTCGAAGTGTTCTTATCGAGGACCTGTTTCTTATTGAGCCAGTGATGTTGATGACGGAGTTAGTCTTGGCAATCGATGCTGGAACAACTGGGGTCCGGTCCATATTCTTCGACAAAACAGGAGGCGTTATGGGTATGGCATACTCCGAATATGAGAGTACTTATCCCCATCCTTCATGGGTAGAGCAGGATGCTGAGAGTTGGTGGTTGAAGTCTTGTGAGACCATCAAGAAATCCATGGCTGAAACCGGTCTGAGTTCGGAGAAGGTTATTGGTGTGAGTGTAACGAATCAGAGGGAAACGATTGTTCCGATAGCTGAGGATGGCAAACCACTCCGGAAAGCCATTGTTTGGCAAGACAGAAGGACTATACCACAGTGCGATTGGATAATAAAACAGATGTCCGAGGATGAGGTCTATTCGATAACTGGACTTACAGTTGACCCATATTTCTCAGCACCCAAAATTCTCTGGATTAAGGAGAATGAAGAACCCAGCTTCAAGAAGGCTCACAAGTTCTTACTTGTTCATGACTATCTCATCTATCGTCTGTCTGATCAGACAATCTCCGATTTTTCAAATGCTAGCAGAACCATGCTCTTTGACATACGCAGGGGCATCTGGTCAAAACGAATGCTTGACACTCTTGGTATTCCAGAGGACAAACTACCTCGTCCTGTTGAACCAGGAACTCAAGTTGGTGAGATTACCACTCGCGCCTCCAAAGAAACTGGCCTCAAAACAGGTACGCCCGTTGTAGCTGGTGGTGGTGACCAACAGTGTGCAGCTTTAGGCGTTGGAGTTGTCAAAGAAGGCATGCTGAAATCAACAACCGGTACAGGTACATTCCTTCTTGCACATTCCAAGACTGTCCGTCTTGACCCGGGACGTCGTGTGCTCTGTAGTAGGCATGTGGTTCCCAATGCATTTGTTGTAGAAGCGAGCATGTTCACTACAGGCTCCGCATTGAAATGGTTCAGGGATAATCTCGGCAGTGAAGAGCGGACTATTGCTGATGAGAAAGGTGTAGATCCCTATGAAATCATAACAGAAGAGGCTAGCAAGATTCCCGCAGGTTCAGAGGGGGTTATTCATATTCCTCATTTTGCAGGGTCTGGTGCTCCTTACTGGAATCCTCACTCACGGGGTATATTTGCAGGACTTGCTTTGGGTCACACCCGGGCTCATATTGTACGATCGATTCTGGAGGGTGTGTCCTATGAGATCCGAACCAATATTGAGGTGATGCGAGAACTTGGATTACCTTCAAGGGAAATCCGTGTTACAGGTGGTGCTGCAAGAAGTGAGGCATGGATGCAGATACAAGCCAACATACTTCGGATTCCGGTAATCAGGACTCAGATGGAAGAAGCTACAGCTGTTGGTGCTGCAATCTTGGCTTGCAAGGGAATCGGTGTATTCAAGTCTGTATCTCAGGCTGCTGAAGAAATGGTCAAAACCCTCGACCAACTGCTTCCAACGAAGGAGAGTCTCGAGGTCTATCAGAAGGGATACAAGAAGTTCAAGGCACTCTATTCAGCAATTTCTGATTTGCGACTTGATGATGATTAATCCGCATAGATTGCAATCTTGTTTCCTTTGTCAAGGACAAGTATCTTCACGTGTGGATTCTCACTGATCCATTCATCAATTACCAACTGCGGGTCCTCCACACTCCCAAGATGAGCTGCTTCGACGATATCTTTGTCCAACTTGGAATACAAACGAACACTTGAGATTCGCTTTAGGAGCTCTGCAAATTTGTAGGCTTTGTGCTCGTACAGGTGATATTTGCCGCTGATTGATGTAATCACCTCTTCAATAGGCGCGGTGAGTTTGTTGTAGAAATTCTCGATTGCTGACTCTGGAGCAACACCGTCTCTGCACTCTGCGAGGAACAAAATCTGACCCCCATCAACGACAGCATTTTTTGTAAGCTCAATCGCTCTCTGAGCGTGATACAGACTCTTGTCTTGAGGATAACCTCCTGGTGATACTACAATTCTAGTCTGAGGTGTCACCTTGAAGCTTGATGTTTCATCCAGTAGTTCCATTCCTCGAGCTGCCACATGTTTAGGAAGTCCTGCATCAGCCCACACTAGTTTCCTGTTGCTTGACACAATAGCGACCGAGAATATCTTTGCTTCTCGAGCAATCATCTCCATAGCTTCTCTCATATCATCAGCCAATGGATTGTCACGTCTAGTTTCATCAGGATGAAATGGATGGATTCCAAATGTAGACCGTGGGTTGAGGGCAAGAGCGTGATTTGCCTCAATGGTCTTGAAGCCACAGACACCTGGTAGGAAGTTTTTCACAACGTTCGAATAACCTGCAAAGTAGTGCGCCTTCATATCAGACAGGCTCACATAGACATCATGTCCAACTGCAGCAGCGTTGACAATAACGGGGGTGCCTCTACTCGTCTTTCCTATGTCAACCATATCTGGAAACTGGCAGTCATGAATAATGACGTCATAATTGTGGAGCTTTGCATCATCAGCTACACGCTTAATCATATCAACAATCTCAATATTACCGGGATGCTGCACCTCGTGAGAACCGGTTGTGATAATGAACTGAACCTTGTTAGCATCTACAAGATGTGGAACAACTGCCGACACCATCGCCCAGTGCGGAGCATCTCGAGTGTGATCTTCGACCAAAACACAGACACTCTTACTCCTCGAGATCTCTGAGAGTGATGGACCGTGAGGATTGTCAAGAACGTGTTCAATACCCGCTAGAACATCAGTTGTGGTCTTTGTTGGCTTAGGCTCGATAACCCCTGCAAGGTTCTTATCTGGTATGTTGAGCTTTATTGTCCCATCACCATATGTTATCTGTACTTCCAACGTCTCGCCTCGCTATTGGATGTACGGAACACTCACAAAAACATTCACCATGGTGCACTTCTCCAATTTTGCCTACCAAAACAGATATTGCGTATGACTCTTGTAAAGGCTCATGAGTGAGTCAAATAACGAAAGAGTCAGTCCAGATGAGGGTATGGCCAATATGGGCAAATGGCTTGCGGTTTCTTCTGAACTACCGTGTGCTGTTATTGCCTTACTCTTGGTCGGTCAGATAGTAGGTGGTTCTATTGCGGGAACATCTGGTGCTACATTGGGTGCAATTCTCGGAGCTCTCTTCGGGTTTGCATTCGGGGTGTATAGCGTCTTTATTACAATCAAGTATTTTGACAAGCTTGACATCGAAACGAAACGTAGAACTGCATACATGCCCCCCTTGGAAGAGATTCTTGAAGATGTAACTTTTGACCTGGAACCCAATATTACTGATGAAAGCACTGATGAATGACCTCTCGATCACTCTATGAAATCAGAGTCATCAGCATCCAGAACCTCAATAATGACCTTTGTAGCGCTCCTCCCGACTCCTGCAATAATAATCTGAATGAGCAGTGCTATGAAGAATGCCCCAAGACCAATACCAAAGATTCTGATTGAGATTGAACTCAATGAAGCTGCCCATGGTACAAGATAATAAAGATCAATGAGATACCAAACATAAATTCCAGTGACTCCCATCAACGCGACAAGAAGACCGAAGGCAGCTACCACCAACTTCACTCTTGGAGTCCCCATCCTCACCTCTTCGACGCCCGGTCCAACAACGGCATCTCCAATCCGTCTTGAGAACCGGATGAACACGCTCATTGCAGCTAAAAAGATCAACAATGCAATGATACTGGTTACTAGAAGAACAAGAATCTTCAATTCGTCATTTAATACAAAGAACAAATTACCTACCGCATAAGCTGACAACGACCCAATCATCACAATGACTGCAACGATTTGTATAACGAAAGTGATTGTTGCTGAGCTTCTGAACAGGCTTCCAAGATTGATATAATCCTAATGAGGTTCCGTCATATTGACCAACTGAATCCGATGAGGATTGCTAGTTATTTGAATTCTTCTACTCACAATTCTTATGATGTTACCCGTTCGTCAAGCTTATATCGTGCATAAATTGTCTGTCCGTAGTCCTCACCAGATTGTGAAGAGTAGAAAATTCATGATGGCCTCAAAGTCTGCAAATGAATATGGCTTTGTCAATGCAAGAATTCGAGGAATGAAATCTCGATTCCTTACAGTTGGCAGTTATGAGAGCCTACTTCAGAGTAACAGCTATGAGGACTTCATCAAGATTCTCTCTGGGACATATTACGGTCAGGTCATCAGCAGAGTGTCATCAACCAGTAGACCTGGTCCTGAGGAACTTGCACTTATTCTCTCCCGGGACTTTGCCAATGTGAGCACAAATCTGTCGCGTTCACTCACTGGAAAGGTTCGTGAGTTCACGAACACCTATCTTGAGATGTTCATGGCAGAGAGTGTTAAATCGATTATTCGAGGTATTCACGTTGGTCTTGATAGGGCTGAGATTCTACGTTTCGCAGTTCCACAAGATCCTGACCAGGCTACTTTGTTCGAAACGTTGGTTGATGCTGGTTCAGTTAGTAAACTGATAGACCTCCTCCCCCATTGGGACCTCAGAGTGGCACTCTTGACCAAACTACCGAGCTATGAAGAGTTCAATTCTCCAGCTCCTCTTGAAGTAGCTATCGAGGAATGGTACCTCAAGAAGGTTCTAGAAGCACTCAAAAAGTTTTCAACCGAAGAAGCACGACGGGTTCTAGATATCTTGGAGTCACGGGTTATTCTCCGGAATGTTCTGACTGCACTTCGAGCAGTCACTCTTCAGTGGAAATCGCGTGTTCTAGAACAGTCGTTGATCAGATTTGCCAAAGCCCGTGAGTTCACTGACTCTCTCAAGTCGGTAAACACATGGCGTGATGTGATCACGAAGATGGAATCTACCCGTTTTGGTCAGTTTGGCGGGAGAATTGCTAGGCTCTATGAAGAAACCGATGATCTCTCAGATGTTGAGCTGGCAATTGAAGACTATTTAGCTCAGAGAGTGAAACAGTTATTGACAGCATATCCTTTTCACTTGGGAACAATCATTGGATTTTTCAGCCTTAAGGCGTATGAAATGCGAAACATCCGCTCTATTGCAGTTGGGGTTGAACGAGGACAGTCTGCCGAAAACATTAGAAAGATGATAACAATCTGGTGAGAAATGGAGGAAACGATCACATGAAAATCGACAATCGAATCAAGTTCATGGCCATGATGATGATGGGTGTAGTTCTTCTTACCCTTGCGATATTTGCTATTTCCATGGCCGATGCTTCTACGGTTCTAAGAGCATTGGGTGTACCAGTCGACAACGGATTTGTACCTGCGCAAATAGCAGATGGGAACGGTTGGGCCATTCTCGGTCTTGGAATTGGTGCCGGTCTTGCCCTGGGCCTAGCTGGAATTGGTGCTGGTCTTGGAATGGGTACTGCTTCTGCAGCTGCACTTGGAGCCATCACTGAAAAACCTGAAACTTTCGGAAAGAGTATCCTTTATGTAGTATTCATTGAGGCTGTGGCAATCTACGGCTTTGTAATTGCATTCCTTCTTGTAGGATTAATTGGCAACCTTCTTCCTTAGAAAAACATAGAGAAACAAGTAGAGGTGGTCGTCCTCCCTCTACTCTTTCTTTTCTTTAGTAACGAATAGGATTGATGAGATAGTGTCCCGTATCTCGCTTTCGAATCGCTCAAGTCTTGCTTCGAAGGTATTATCTACCCACCTGGTTGATTCCTTATTCCGTACAATAACTCCACCAGTTGCACGTACCTCTTCCTTCGAGATGCTGAAGGTTGTCTTTTTGCCAGTCGCTTTAGCAACAGCTGCTTCAATTGCTTTAAGGTCAATATTGGATGTATGTCCCTTTGGCGCAGCAATCTCTAGATTTCTCTCCTCGAGTGAAGCTGCTGCATCAATGATTAGTTTCTCAAGAGTCTTCTCGTAAGCTTTCTTCTTGACCAGCTCTTCAAGATGTGTCCTAGCTGATGATAGAACATCTGCAATCAGGACTTCTTTAGCATCAAGAAGTTGATACTTCGACTTTAGCTTGGCACTTGCTTCGTATCTGGAAACCTCGGCGTGTGAAGCCATCTCGGCCTTCTTTGTGATTGCTGTGGCGACCTCTTTTCCCTTTGTACGTGCGTCATTGAGCTTCTGCGTTTTATATGATTCCGCTTCTGAGAGAATCTCTTTCTCCTTTACACTTGTCTTGGAATTGATGATTTCAATAATGTTTGTCATTCCAGTCATGATATCATGCCTCCCCCAGAATAATCTTCACGACTGCTTGATATGCATCATCCCTTTTCTTTTGTGCTGAGTCTTGGATTTTCTTGATTCTCTTCTCTGTTTCCTTGAAAACCGAAGATTCAATCTCTACTTTTCTACTCTCAATATCACTAAGCATTCGCGTAGCTGTATCTTTTGCCTCTCTCTCAGCAGCCTTAATAATCATTTTCGCTTCTTCATCTGCACCTTCATGGATTTTGCGCGCCTTCTTCTGAGCGTCTTCGATTCTCATATTGGCTGCTTTCTCACTCTCATGAATCTGGTCGATTTCATCGTGTGCTGCACACATGACTATACCTCAAATTACACGATAACAGTCCCTCACCATTAACTCCCCCCTTTAAAGATTGATGTCAGCCCGTAAAGGTTATTTGGAGGGTGGGAAGCATCTCGTACTTACATAGTTCAGTATATGGAACCATCATGTACACCCTATCTAAGCTTGTAACCACGGAGATGACATAATGGGTCTTCGGATGAGTCCTGAGAATATGATTGTAGTAAAAGTTGTTTCTCATAGAGATTTTGAGAGGCAAGTTTTGATGTCACTTGAAGAGTTTTCGCTCTTTGAATTCATTGACGTTCGGCGACAAGCTGGGATTGTTGATGTTAAGCGGACTCGTGATGAGGAAACTGTATACTCTGCCCATGAACGGTTGGCGAAGGTACTTGAGTCACTAGAGATCGATCCGAGAAAACGAACTGGAGTATACACCGAGGTCAATGATACCACACTTGAGAATTCGCTTACTCTGGCTTCAGAGGTTATCTCTGCTGTTGAAACAGAAGTTCTTGACATTGATTCCAAGACAACAATAGCTCGTCTTGAGATGGAGCGTCAAAAAGGTATTGCAGACGTTGCTGTTTCACTGAAACCTCTAGGAATAGATCCTAGTCTAATCGGTTCTACAGATTTCACTTTCACCACTGCTGGAATAGTTCCCTCAGGAAGAGAGTCTGAACTGGAATGGAGCATCAACGAGGTAACTGAGGGCGCGTACACTGTTGGAATCCTACCTCTGAAGAGAGGCGGCTCTGTATGTGTCGTTACGGTCCCTATCGAATTGAAAGAAGCTGTTGAGCGAATCCTCTCAGCTATGCAGTATGAAGCTTTTACCATCCCTGAGGATTCAGCTGGAAGTCCTGAACAGATTGTAGTAGATGCTCAGAACCAGATTGTTGAGCTTGAACAGGAAATTGAGCAACTAGAGAAGAGAAAGGACCACATCGCTCTCGAATGGGGTACAAGAATTCTTGCTGCTTGGGAAACCCTTGACATTGAACGAAAAAGGATTGAAATCAAGAGCTATATTGTCTATACTGAGCAGTCAATAAAGATGTGGGGTTGGATTCCAGAAGGCAAGGAGGAAGAGATTGAATCACTTCTTCGCGAAAACGTAGGACCCGCCCTTGAAGTGACCTTTGACAAACCGGATTTTGCTGAGGTCGAAGCGCCAACCTACATCTCGAATCCAAAATTCATGAAACCAACAGAGGATGTTGTCAAGGCTTTTGGTATTCCCTCCCGACATGATCTTGATCCCACTAAACTCATGGCATTCTCATTCCCATTGATCTTTGGTCTGGTCTTTGCGGATGTCGGACAGGGCTTTTTGATTTTTCTCATCGGATATGCTGCTCTCAGAGCTAACAAGAAGGGTCAAGATTGGGGTGCAATTCTAGGGTATGTCCAGAATGGCGCACAAGGTCTGATGATGATGGGCATATTTGCGATTTTGGGAGGTTTCCTGTTTGGAAGTTTCTTTGGTGCAGAAACAGTCATCGAACCATTGTGGCCCATATTTGCACATACAGATCCCAACCGCGCAACACACATGCTCAAACTCTCGATTGAGGTGGGCGTCATTCACATCTCAATGGGCATCATACTGAGTCTTTACAACGAGCTGAAATACAAGCACATGCGGAAAGCATTGATTGCTGCTTCATACCTCTGGATGTATCTTGGTTTTATCAATCTCATCTTTGGTGTTAGCTACAATAGTATTGGTAACTGGTTCCTACCATCTGGAACTGTTTCTCTATGGCTCCCCATTATTGGTATCGGAGCGGGCACAGGGACACACAATCCGTTCTATCCGGTTTTACCAATTGCCCCATTGGTGTTCACACTCATGATGTTCATTATTCCACTTGTTGTCATGATGATCGCTTCATTCATAGGAGGGATGGATGGTTTTGTACACCTCCTAGAGAGTGTCATTGGAATGATCAGCCACACTGTGAGCTATGCACGTATCTTCGCCTTAAACACAGTACACATTATTCTCAGTAGTGTTTTCATCACTATGCTGCCACCAATTATTAACATCTACTTTCCAGAATTCTCATTGTTTGGTATTGAGATAATTCCACATGAGGTAATCACAGAACACTACACAGGTCCTCCTGTTATGCCAATTCTAGGTGCCTTCATTGGTACTCTGATTGTGGGAATCCTTGAAGGACTACTTGGTTTCATGCACACGCTCAGGTTACACTTTGTGGAGTGGTTTAGTAAGTTCTATCATGCTGGTGGTGTTGAGTTCCAACCATTCTGTGCGAAACGTCTACATACAGTGCAAACCAATCAAAAAGCTATGGCGTCCAACATCACAGTATCTTGACAAACAAATGGTAAATTACTGTCCCGATGAACCAAGGTAGAGCGCGATAAGTTCAGCTTCACCTTTCTGGCTAGGATCCTGGTCTCTCTCGAGACGCTGTCTGTTGTCCCAGATACTCCTCGCCAGTAGATCTGTAGTCTTTGCTCTGCCATCCACGTTCTGAGCTGCTTGCGCATCTCCTACTTGCTGGAAGACCTGCGCTGCTACAGTATAGTTACCAACAGCTTCCCGAAGTTGGTCGTTCGCTTCTGAATAATGCGTCTTAGCTTTAGATTTCTCTCCCGTCTTGAACATGTATTCTGCCATGAAATCACTTCTAGCACCTTGAATTCGTGACAGGTCTCCTTTGAATTTCATGACTACGCCTTGTAGCTGTTTAACCTGAGATTCGACATTATTTTTGGCACGTATAATCTCCCCTTTGACACTATCAAGTTCATTTGCTGCAGACTCGAATGAGGCAACCGTCTGTTTAATTCTTGAAATTGCTCCATCATGAATCGCTAGTGCATCTTCGATTGTTTCGCCGTCCTCTAGCTGCAAAAGCTCGTCCTCTAGAGTTGATAAAGCATTCACTCTCTCAATCTGCGCTCTGAACGACCACTGCTCAGACTGTCGTGAGTAGACTTGCGCTTCTGAGGCAAATGCAGTCGCAAGAGCAAGCTTTCCTAAGTCCGTTAACTCTTGCGCAGGCTCCTTTTCTCCAATCACCTTATAGTAGGACGCCGCCTCTGCAGCATGAAGATTCTCAAGAATGCGTGACATGATGAATTTCACTCCATGCTCGAGCTGTGAACTCAATTGAAACTGAATCATATACTTCACATTGTTGAGGAGTGCCAGAGTTCTATTTCGAAGATTTCCCACCTCTTGGTCCTCGGCTTCCAAACTCAAAAGAATGCCCAAACTATCTAGACCCTCACGGATCGAGTCAAGAGCTTCAGCAGGATTCTTTGCCATCAGAGCATATGCTTCGTCGAGTTCCTTACTCACACTTTGAATTAGACCTGTTTTTCGGAGGTCTTTAGCGAATTGTATCTGGTCAATAATGCTACTAATTTCTTCATTCTTCTTGCGTTTGCCAAGGAGATCTTTAACGAATGTGTAAGTCTTAAGGTCCTCTTTGATTGCACCTGTTAGCTCGCGTGTTTTTGCGAGTTGCTCTGCTTTCTCTAAATTCTTGAAAATATCTTTCAATACTTGATTTGCTTCTGTCTTATTGTTTACCTTGATTAATTGTGACAGAGTCTGCACACTAGATTCAACGCTACAATACAGTGATTGGGCTTTTTTCTGTTCTTTGTCAAGTCGTGACTGCTCGGCATTAGTCTGAAGTGCGATTACCTCTCTGAAACACTTCTCTGCACGTCCAAACGCGTCAGAAGCCACTTGATACAATTTGGAAGCATCCTCCAAGTTGCCTGCTCGCATCTGGGCATCAGCTATATCCGTGTAGGTCATCGCAAGATACACCTCGCTGAGTCCAGCTGTGTTATGCTTCCAAGACTTCAACATCGATACTTTTTCTTTATATTCTCGCGCCTTGCCAAAGTATGGAATGGCCTCATTATATAGGTCAGTTGCTTGTTCAAAGATGAATGAGCTGATGATGTCCCTCCAGATGAGTTCGTCAAACGGGTTGAATGCTTGTCTGAACGTACTCTCCTGACCGACGAGCTCGTTCAAGAATTCGTCATAGAACTCAGCTTCAGCGCTCTTGTTCTTTCCGAGAGTTGAAGAAAGTTCCGAATCGTCAGCATCGAGACTCTCTTTGAGGAGTGTATATGCTTGCATACCCAAGGCCACTCGACGGAGCTTCTGAGTCCCGTCTATTTTTTGGGGGGTTGCAGAGAACGGTTTCTCTAGCATTGTGTAGACTGCAGCAAGATGTTTGGAAGCACTCTTCTCCTTGTCCGCATGCTCTTCTTCAACAAAGGGTCCACTTGCAGCAGCCGCCTGATGCAACCATGCCATGACCCTTGCCATCCATACATCTGCGAGATTCTTCTTAGACTGAGTTATAATCTCTTCAAGCGCTGTTTCGAGCTGCTCTTTGGTTTCTCCCTCACTCTGTGCAATCCTGTTTCTCAGATATGCAATATCAAAATCCTCAATCATTATTTGTTCGTTGAAGGCTGCAATGGTGTCGTATAGTTCTGTGAAGGTGTCATGCATATCTATACGTTTTTTCTCAAGACCTTCGCGATCATCTATGTCATGGAGGGCAAACTCCTTCACTGATTCTTGGGCCTTGATATTGAGCTCGAAAAGAAGACTTGTGTAGATTGTAGTGTCATCTGTATCTTCTATCTCTTCAATTGGTTTCTTCTTTGAGCTAGGTAGAATGTTACTCAACAGAGCATCCTCTTCTGTAGTCGTGTCCAGTGCAGAAACAGCTAACACTTACTTAAGAGTACTTACGCGAGACAATGTGACTGACCGCAACCAACCCTCATCGTACTATTGCTATACAAATATGAAGTAGATTGTATGAAAGTCATTCTTCAGCAGTTCTGATTCTTATCTGTCGCCCATCACGAATCTTCTCGAGATGCCCTTCATCAACAAGCTTGTTCAGGACTTCACTTGTCCTTGAACGAGACCTACCCCTCTTTTCTGCCAGTTCTGTGGCT
>CAZPWM010000044.1:6942-23562 GCA_964590575.1 uncultured archaeon | reverse complement strand
AAATGTCGAAGCAGCATTCTTGGAGCTAGCGATTAAGATCCTTGAGGCTGGAGGATTAGCGTAAACTAGGTTTCCATCTCGATTACACCAAGTTTTCTTTGTATTGTTTCAAAGAGCACACTAGCAACGGTGTGTAAAACCTCAGGGTCATCAGAAAGAACATCAATTCGTAGTTTTGACAGTTCATCATCGACCCGTCCAACAACTGTTAAGGTCACTGCCAACTTGTTGCCGTGAATCCTTCCTTTTGCCATCCCAGAAACGACTCCCATAAACACACCATCCCTTTCAGTGTTCTCAGTTTGGATAGTGTATAGATTCCAGCTTTGAAAGAGATTTTGTAATATGTCGAATAGCTCTTTCGCATCAACAGCAAGAGAGTGTTCTCTATTCCACTCTTTCATCTTAGCTTTTAGACTGAGGAGCTCTTCAGGTGTTGTCTTTAGAGGGAGTACCTGTTCGAACAGAGATCTCACAAATATGTTGCCAGAGATCGCGGCTACATCCTCCCCTTTTTCGTCAATGAATTGAACTGATGTAACAAACTCTCCCTCAACTACTTCATTGGTCACTTTGAAACCAAAGATGAGCGCCTCGATCCCTCCTGGTTCTATTGATACGATGAGTTGGCTTAGAGGGTCAAGAGGCTTTAGACTCTCGTTCGGATACAACAAGACTTTGATGGAAACCTCATGGATTGTTTCCAAGGTGTTGTTCTCCACATTCATTCCAAATTCTAGACTTTCTGGTATTGTAGTATAGGTGCTGATGACTTCTACTTCCTCTGAGATCCTCAAAGGAATCGCATCTGTGTCAAGAAGAATCTCTGCTGGATTTTCCCATTTTTCAGGAATACGTGTGCCATGTTCCTTCTTAGACGCATATTCATCGAGCCAACCTAGTGAATACTTCACAGCATCTCTTACAGTTTCATCGTTGTCAACGAGATAGGGTTTGAGGATATCAATTGCTTCTTTGTCCTCTGTGTAAGCTAGCATTCCTGCAGCCACTGTACGAACCAAGAAACTCTCGTCGTTGAGAGAAATATCGAGAGCATCAAATGCAGCCGCGCCGAATTCTCCAAGCCGACAAACTGCTAGCAATCTAAGGTCATCATCTCCAGTTAATGCGGCGTCTTTGCATGCTTGGATACTCGTTAGATTGGACAGCATCTTGCTTACAATATCATCTGATTTTCTCAATACTCCCTTCACTGCCTTCTTAAAACGACTAACAGATTCGCCTCCACCTAATGCTGCAGCAATTCTCCGCTCGTCCTTATCGACCAAAGGTCACCCTCACATTGATTCTCGTTGTGGCAGTAGATAATGGTTACTGCGATGTTGCATGATTTTATTCGCGTAGCTGAATGCAGTTCAAGTTTGATTAGTAGCGCTGGATGATGTATCAACAAGACTTTTACGCACTCTAAAACCTCGAGCATTTAGAAACGGGTCTGTGCGTGACATATATGGAGAGTCAAGAGACTTCAATATTCCTGAAACCAATAATCCTGAAAGGTCAGGCCGAGCATGGATCTGAGATAACCAGAAGGTTCGCAATGAATCAAGTAGGACGGATGTATGCTGCGGCGTTGCAGGATCGAAGTATTCGTCTTTATTTCGCTGATAATGGCGAAGAGATACAACGAATGCAGGACGAGTTTCTCTGTACATCGATTGCTTTCAGTCCGAAAGGTGACATTCTTGCAACTGGAAGTGTTGAACGTGTTGTAAAACTTTGGGATATTCGAACAGGTGAATGCTTAGCTACACTAGAGGGTCATGAATATCCTGTTCTTGCTCTTGCCTTCTCTCCTGATGGCAACAAGCTGGTTTCCGGAAGCGGTGACACTACACTCATGATATGGGACGTTGAAAATCATTCTCGGCTTAATCACATGAAAGGACATGGTTTCTACGTGGTCACGTGTGACTGGGATCCTCAGGACAACCGAATTGTGTCTGGATCTGTTGATGCTAATATCTGCGAGTGGGATTCAAACTCTGGTGAAATGATTCAACGACACAGTGAACACCGTGCTGCAGTACACAACGTCCGCTTCAGTCCTGATGGGTCAAGACTTGCTTCTGGATCCTCCGACCTTCACGTGATTCTCTGGGACTCCGCAGGAACACCAATGAAGGTAGCTCATGTTCTTCAGGGTCACAACACAGAGGTTCGAGCACTCTCATTTAGTGAGGATGGTAAATACCTCGCCTCAGGATCTAGTGATAAGACAATCTATCTCTGGGACACAGAAAAACTTGCCATTCACGGTGAGGCTTCGACAATGGGTGAGATTGACGGGATTGAGTGGTATCCTAAGACCTCATCTTTTCTGACTGCAGATGGTACTGGAGCGATTATTCGTTGGGACGTTACTGACCTTGCAGGCACAATAGCTCCTTTCGAAGCACTCTTGAACGAGATTAAATCTACGTTGAGTGAAGAAACCAGAGATGAACTAGTACAGCAGTTCGAGAATCTCTGTTCAAATTATGATGAAGCAATCTTAGCAACCAAGAAGATCTTCTATCTGGTATGGCAGTGTAAACGTGAACTAGGTTTACTGAAAGGAACAACCAGGAATGGGTAATAGTTACTAGACAGTCTTGGTTGGAATCCCGTTCTTGGAGTCTTCAATCATCTTTTTACACAAGGTTGAGTATGCTTCCTCAACGTTCTCACCAGTGAGCGCACTAGACTCAACGTAGATGAGCCCGTTTTTCTTTGCATACTTCTCGCCCTCTTCTGTTGAAACTACTCGACTATCCTTTAGATCTACCTTGTTTGCTACCAAGACTAGGGGTATTTCATTCTGTAGGTTTTTGAATGCTTCGTCTTTCCAGTTCTCAACGTTCATGAATGTCCGTCTTCGGGTCACATCGTAAAGCAATAGCCCCCCGCGAGCCCCTCTGTAAAACCCCTGGCGCACAGACTCGAATCTTGGTTGCCCGGCGAGATCCCATATCTGCAAAGTCACCTGCGCATCTAAGTCCTCGAGAGTGAGTCGTTTGATTGCAAAGTCGCTTCCGATGGTGCGCTTGTAATCAGAATCGAAATGATCTTGAGTGAAACGAGCGGTCATAGCTGTCTTTCCTACTGCACCGTCCCCCAACATGACGATTTTATAGCGGAACTCAGCTGACATGGCACTCAAACCCGCACCCATGAACAAAGGTCGAGGGCATTTAAATCTCTACTGTGGTTGGTGCAGTCTAAGATGGTTTATTAGGGAAACGACTAATTCGAGTGTAGACCGTTGATTCAAAGGAGAGAATTTCAATGAGCCGTCCTGATTACAATGCACTTCCTAAGATTCTTGAGCAGATGAACAAGGAAGGCGGGTTTACACACTCGTCTCTCGTGCGAGACGATGGTTTCTCTATTGCATCAGCAGTTTCCCCAGGTGCTGACCGGGATGTAGTCGCAGCGGTTTCTGGTTTTATCTCGAATTCAGCAGAGAGAGTACGCAAAGAACTGATGCTTGGGGATATTCGAGACATCAGTCTCCGATGCACCCAAGGGAAAGCAGTCTTCAAGAAGATAGGAACAAGTGGGAAGCAAGCATTGATTCTAGCAGCAGTTATGCCTCGCGGAGTCCGCTATCACTCACGACCAATTGGAAAAGCTGCGACAAGGATTAGACGTCTATTGAAATATTCATAATATCCCTGTATTCATTTCTATATCCAGTGGATGTCTGCCGACACCCTCAAAACATTCAAGTGACAACTATTGCTTGAAACATTGCCGTTTCTTGAACTCAGGAGTGCGACCATTTGGCGGATAAGAAAAAACGCAAAGCGTCAACAAAGAAAGACGCCATCGAGAAAATCGAGGTTGTTTTTTTCAAGTCTGATACTTGTGCATTTTGTCCGCGAGCAGAAGAAGTAGTTCGAGAAACAATTGAGGACTTTGGCTCCGACGCGTTCACTCTAAAGGTGATTAACGTCAGTGAGAATCCAGAATCTGCTGAAGAATTTGGTATCTTTGCACTACCGACCGTTATGATTGGTGGAATGTCAGTGACCGGGATCCCTGAACCGGACATGCTGATGAAAATGGTTCTTGGTGTAAAAGTATTATCAAAAAAGAAGGAAGGGTCAAAATGAGCGACCATGAAATTGATAGAGTAAAGACTGGTATTCCTGGTCTCGATGAACTGATCGAGGGTGGCTTTCCCAGAGGTGATACAATCCTCATCGCAGGAAAGGCTGGAACTGGAAAAAGCATTCTTGCTACACAGTTCATCTACAAGGGTGCCACTGAATATGACGAACCCGGAGTGTTCGTAACTCTCGAAGAACCTCCTCATCTTATCAAGAGGAATATGATGCGATTTGGGATGGACCTTGAGAAGCTTGTGAATGAAAAGAGAATCTCAATAGTTGACTTGTCACCCTCAAAAGAAGTGACTCCCGTCACAATTGGGGAGTATCCAAGTTTTGACCTTTCAGGATTGGAAGCAATTATTCTCAATCATATTAAGAAACTAAATGCAAAGCGTGTCGTTCTTGACACACTCTCGATTATGGCTTACAAATTCAAGAGTCGAGATATCCTTCGGGAGGAGTTCTTCAAGCTTGCAGCTACTATCACAAGAACTGGCTGTACTCTCCTCCTTACCAGTGAGATTCCGGCTGATGATCATGGCTTAGGCGTGTTTGATATCGAAGCCTTCTTAGCATCGGGTGTAATTGTACTCTACAACGAGAAAATAAGTGACACATCTCGTTCTCGTTCCATCGAGGTTCTCAAACTGAGAGGTTCGAAACATAGTTCAAGGATTCATTCCATGAGAATCACAGATGAAGGAATCCGAGTATGGCCTGGGGAAATCAGTCCCGGGACCTAATCAGTGATATTGCGAGGCCCAGAAAGTGGTTGAGAATCAAGACTCACAAAGGGTGGTGCAACCCCCAGCAAAAGCCACTCCTATGATCAGTGATCTTGTGAAGTTTGGTCAACTTACGCAAGTATCCTATATGTTGGTGGGTCCACTTGGTTCAGGAAAGACTACGTATGCAGAGGCTTTTCTTGCTGAAGGGATTGCTTTAGGATTCCCTGCAGTCTTCGTCACAACAGATGTTTCTCCGCGGTCCATTCGAAATGATATGAGCCGTCATGGTTGGAGTGTTGAAGAGCAAGAAGCATCTGGTCGTTTTGTTTTCATCGATGCATATTCAGAACGGATGGGAGCTCAACAGACTGGTTCTGCAAGGTCACTTGCAAAAGTGGAAGATACTAGTGAGCTTGGAATCGTCTTGTCAGAGGTATTAGAGAAACTTGTTGTCGCGCGAATTGTGATTGATAGTCTTTCCACATTGATTCTGCACTCCAATCCTGCAACAATGCCAAGAGCAGTCCAACGTTTGAGTGGTAGAATAACACAAAGCTCGCACAGTATTATGTATGTCCTTGAAGATGGTGTTCATGACGAGAAGACCTATGCCACATTTTCATACTTAGCTGATGCAGTTCTAAGATTTAGAATAGATGATAGCGGTCCAACCCCCTTGCATCAACTCAGAATGGAGCGTATGCGAGGTACTGACACCTCAAGAGAATGGCACGATTTCAAGATTACGCGATAACTAATTTCTGTGAAACCTTTAAAGCAGGAACATTGAGCATCCTCTAAGAGGAGAGGCTCGAATGCAAGCAATGCTCATAGCTACACTGAGAGATATACTCTGCGTAAATCTGTCTCTCGATGATGGTCTCTCCGCAGTTCAAAACATTTCATTTAATGACATTGGAGAAGCAAATACTCTCTTTGATATCGCACGTGCTATTGAGGAAATCATCCTTCGTAGACCTGGTCTTGCGAGTGCTAAACTTACTGAGCTATCAATCCGATTATCATTCCACAAAGACCGTGTGGTTCCCGAACTCTTGTTGTTGCTTGATACAAGATACACGAATGGTCATCGACGTTCAGAGTGTGAGATCCTTCCTGATATTGAAGCAATCCCCGATCTTATTGATATTCTCGGTGAACTATCCCAAGCTCTCAGCTCTTCAATTCGACTCAATCTTAGGCCTCTACTCCCATTCTTAGCTGATGAGGTTCTCATGACTCTGAATGCTATCTATGACCGACGTCATGACAGTGCGACAACACTTGCATTATATGAGATCCATAATCTCGCTTGGTTACTCATCAAAGAAGGTTTCTTTGAAGGTGCAGAATTACTTCTTAATCGATTAATTGAGATAAGCAATGAAATAGGTCAAAACGACTTCTCATTTGAGGTAACTTTTGACTATGCTTGTGTTCTCACCGAACTTCATATGTTTGAAGCAGCTCGGACGCGTCTTAATGAATTGGAAACAATCGCGCGTGCACAAAATGCCCAGGTGCGACTTGCAGAGGTGAGCCTTCAACTGGGTGTGAATGAAACCCGGGATGAAACGGTGTCTCATACTACCGCACGTGATATAGGCGACAAAGCTGCAGAACTCTACGACTTAGCTCTTAAAGATGGTCTTGTTGATAAAGCTGAGGTGGGCCTTGCTCACCTTGTGATTGGTTCTAGTATCTTGGCAAATGGTTGGCGAGAAGGTGTACCTCAAGCCATTAATCGTCTTCAACTTGGGCTTAGAATTTTTAATAGTGTCGAGGAAAACAAAACCAATCATAGAATTCATGTATTCAAGATACTGGCTGGTCTTGGTTTTGCTCATGGTCTCCTAGGTGATCATGATAACATGACAAAATCAATAGAGTACTTCAATGAAGCCAAAGGAATACTTCGAAACTTGGAGGACTTCTACCCCGATATTGACCTTGAGCTCGCGAGAACAGAGAATGCAATTGGTTGGTCCTGCCTTTGCACTGAAAGCGATGAATTTTGGCCAATTGGTTTGACTTCATTTGAAACAGCTGTGAAATTACGAGAGGCTCAATTTGCTGATGGTAGGGTTTCAGAGATTGAGCTTATTGGAACTCGGATGGGTTTGGCACTTTCACAAATGCGTATCTCTAAAAGAACTGAGCTAGATATTCAAGACCCACTCCGTGATATATTGGTCCAGTATGTACCCCTTTCTCCCACTGACACTCGAGCATTTGTAGAGATGGCTATTGCAACATACAATGTTGTCTGGTTATTGAATCGACACGGTGGTACCATCCCCCCCAGACTCACGAGGCTACTCGATGATATTGATAGAATGCTGATTGATGTCAGAGTAGATGAAGAATCAATGTTTATCCATGGTGTATCTCTAGTAGTTCCATTCTTAGAGAATTCATGGAACACCCTTCTAGAGCGGTCGAAGATGATGAGCGTCAGTACATCCCCTCTTGCTGATGTTGCTGGGTTGACTGCTGCATTATCGACAGCTAAATTAAACTTGGATGCGTTGAATTTCGAGGTTGGTGTAAGGATTCAACCTCCAGTGGATGATGCGGTTCAGCGTAATGATCCACTTCTAGCACAGTACTGGTTGGGTCAGACCTATCTTGTCCAGACAATCAGAGCCTTTTATGACAATAAGGACTATTCCGAATTAGCTACTGGTTTTTATGGAGCAGCTATTGCATTTGGAGCGGTTGCATTGATAGAACCAACATTTCTTGAGTCTTCAGAGTTCATCAAAGCAACATCATCTTCAATATCAAAAGTACTACGTCGCTTTGCGCTAGTATTGGAGAATCAATATGCTGCATATATTGATAGAGGACGGTTTCAAGGGGCTCCTGTAGATGTTGATGAGAATCAATACAACTTCCTTTTAGATGAAGATTGGCTTGGGTTGGTTAAGATAGCCAATGCCTATCTGCAGATGGTTGAACAATCGGAAATGGTTGAAGCACAACCCTATCTTAATGCCGTATTCTCGAACTTAACTCGTGCTTTGAGAATTATTGATCGCATATCCTTCGTGGACCGTCGGGTACTCTCTACAATAGGAACTGTCATGAACAAAAGGTTCTATCTACGGCGGTAGTCCAATAATCAATCATAGCGTACCTCTGAATTCTTTATGTCTCTAAAACCCCCTGCCTGTGCTCCCCAAGTTGCCCATCCTGAGGTTGAGGTTCGAATCTCATTAGCAAGACCAAATGACTCTCTCACAGGAATCTCTGCACTAATTTTATAGAGTGTTCTATCAGAATTTATCTCAAGGACATGCCCCTTTCGTTTCGATAGTATTGCACTCATTGTTCCAACATATTCTTCTGGTGTACTGATTTCAAGGTGAATCCAAGGTTCTAAAACGACAGGAGCACCTGATGTAACACTCTCTCGGGCTGCCTTAAGTAAAGGTTGTGTGATATCTCTCCATGATGTTTCAGGTGCTTCCGATCTTATAGATGCTCGTTCTATCACAAGACCCAACCTTCGCATTCTTTCTCCTCTTACTGTGCCATTACGAATGATTGTTCTGAATGCTTCTTTGATCCATTCAGCTTCATCGCTAAACTGATTGATCTTGTTGGATGTATCTACAATCCAGCTTGCAGAACTCAAATCTTGATCTATTACTGACCCAATCGTTTCAGGAGCTATTTCATCAGATGTAATTGTTGCACGAATTGTGAAAGAACTGACGCTTTCGTTTTCATTTGAACAAGATTTTCCTTCAGTTGTGAGCTGCTCTTTCAGAAGCACCATTGGTTTACCAAGAATAATTACTATCCCCTGTCTTGTAAGTTTCTCGACAGAGATTTCGATGTGAAGCTCTCCCGCTCCTGAGAGGAGCATTTCACCAGTTTCAGGATTGACTTCGAATTCAAGAGCTGGGTCTGTGTTAACATAGGCTTCAATAAGTTCCTGAATACTGCCAAGTTCAGCAAGGTTTCTTGGTTCAATCGTATAGGTTACAACAGGTTCTGTGGGATATTGAAGAGCACTCATTGGAGGAATTGATTCTTTTGATTTCTCATAACCTTCAGCATCAATCAAAGTATCTCCAACAGCAATATCTCTAAGACCTGTGATGAATGCTAAATTACCTGCAGGGACATGTGAGAGATCCACACGGGTTTTTGACATATACATTCCAATCTGAAGTGACTTACGTTGTTCTCTGGTTCTCAAATTGATAAGGGCTCTAGCTCTCTTTAGAGTACCTGAGAAGACTCGCACTGCTGTAACTGTTGTTGCATGTCTATCAGGTTGTACCTCACCTACCATGCATATGCAAGGACCACTACTGCTGCATCGAATGAGTTTCTTTCCAATCTCTGAATCTGGATCTCCATCCCAGAACCTTGGAACTCGATAAGCTTGCGCAACTATGGGATTCGGAATAACCCTGACTACCGAATCCATAACAACTTGTGCGATAGGATATTGGACTGCTAGATCTCTTTGGTTTTCTGCTTTGTAGGTTTCTTCGATTTCTCCCATGATTGAAAGAAATGCTTTTGCTAGGTCTGCTGGCGCTACACTTCCTCCAGTGCGATCCTTGAGAGTATCTATGCCCAAGCCCCACTTGTCAATTGCTGAACCAACGCTGAGAGATCCTTTGCTAAAGGACACCTCCCACTCTTCCAATCTTCTATCATCTAGATACTTTCCAAGCATTGCATTGAATTCACGTACTACTTTATTGATCTCTTCAGCAGTCTTCCGACCGCTCAATCTTCTTTCTCGAAGTAATCTATCAACCTTATTCACAAAGAGTACTGGTCTGACAAGTTCCATCATCGCTTGTCGGGTAACGGTTTCTGTTTGAACCATTATGCCCTCGATTGAATCTACTACAATAACAGCACCATCAGTAAGCCTGAGACCTCTGGTTACATGACTTGAGAAATCAATGTGTCCAGGAGTGTCTACAAGATTAATTAGATAGTCTTTTCCACCAAGAGCATGGATTAGTGAAATTCCTGACGCTTTTATCGTGATACCTCTCTGCTGCTCAATAAGATCGTAGTCCAGAAGCCTAGCTGATGCTGCAATATCCTTTGAGAGTAGTCCAGACGCAGCAATTAGAGAGTCACTCAGGGTTGTCTTCCCATGATCAATATGTGCAATGATTGTCACATTGCGAATATTCTCAGTTTGACTCACTAAGTCTATGACCCTTTCTTTAACGAACTTTTTGTATAAGTGAGACAATGCAGGTTTACCTGACCTTTTTCTTGAAATCTGATTTTGACAACTTTAGCTGTGTTTTACATTTAGAGCAACGCATGGTGATGGACTCGTCATCCTGTGAAACTTTCTCACTCAGTGGCTGGCCACACTTGCATACGAATCCCACAAGTCGTGCTGGGTTACCTACAACAAGGCCGTGCGCAGGAACATCGCGTGTGACAACTGCTCCACTTCCGATCATGCAGTACTCACCAAGAGTGGTATTGCATATTATTGTTGCATGCGCTCCTATTGAAGCTCCTTTCTTGACTCGTGTTTTAGAAACATCCCAAGACTCACCGAATGCTCGTGGATACATATCATTTGTGAATGTCATATGAGGACCACAAAACACGTCATCCTCAATAGTAACTCCGTGATACACAGAAACACCATTCTGAATCTTCACGTTATTCCCTATTACAACATCTGCATCAATGTAGACATCCTTTCCTATGTTGCATCCCTTACCAATTGTCGCGGTTCCCCTAACATGTGCAAAATGCCAGATTCGCGTACCGCTGCCAATCTTTGCTCCTTCATCGACAACAGCAAGTGGGTGAATAAAGACGTCACTCATAAGATTCACTAGATTATCAAGAGTCTTGGTCGAGTTAACCTTTGCTCTTTTTACGTTTCTTCTGGGACTTGTTTGGTGTCGCCCAGAGTTTTCCCTTGTAGACATCTGTTGGAGGGCATCCTACACATTTGTCCGCTTTGTAACGTTTGCATGATCCGCAGTCTCTTCCACATGGTGAAACAGAGCTGCCTGATACACTTGGTGCTAGATCCACTTGTAGGTACTTAGGCGCGATTGGAGCATTTCCAAACCAACTCTCTGACCTTCTTACTCCCGGCTCAGTTCTCATACTGCACGTACCGATTATTGATTCGAGACTCCAAGTGTCCTCCGCAACCATGACTGCAAACACATTATACCTCCCTGTGACTGGTGCAAACATCAAAAGTCTAGGACAATCAATATATTTTTTCTGAATTCGTTCTGCTACATCCATATCCTCGGTTTCAAGTCCCATAAAGAGAACCTTGGCATCGAGATATTCTGCATTGACCCCGGCAGTAATGTTCACGAGTTCAGACTGGACCAGTTTGTCAAGTCGCTTACTCACAGCGACATGAGACATCCCAAGATTCTTTCCTATCTCTGAGAGGCTAGTCCTTCCATTCTTCTGTAGAATTGATACCAATTTTTTATCAATATCATCCAATTTAGTTAAGCTCCGTGTTGATAATAGCGCCTATTAGATTAAGTATTGAAACTCAGGGGCCCGTTCAGGTTAAAGGTGTATATGAATGACGCGGATGCAAAAATAGTCTAAATCTCCATAGCTTTTTCCCAATCGTGTTTGTAGATATGTGCGTTGACTGAGTGAGTTGTTATTGTGCCGGGTGCGATTCCTGTCTTTTCTGAAACATACGTCAGGAGCTCTCCCAATGCGTACACATTTGCTGGCCAAGCTCCATACATGTCATTCGAACGTATCATCACTGATATGTCAAGTTTACCTTCACACACCATGAAAACAAAGTGGTTGAGACAAGGAACCTCATCAACTGTGATATCCTTACGAGGGTCCCAAGTAGTGGCAACTGCTCTCCGACTATAAGGACTCTCTTTCAACTTGGTGATGACAAACTCGATCTGGTTTATACCTTCTTCCCCCCACGCATTAAGTCGCTCGCCATATGTGTAGTCAAAGTCCATGCGGTCGGGGTTAAGCAGTTGTGTTGCGTATTTATCGCGGAGCACCTGCTCACTGAATGGATACTTAGCACTCACGCGGTCTGTATATGGGTCAACGATGTGAATTATGACATTCTCATGCCATCGGGTTTCGCTATCTCTCTCATCTACACGTGTCATGCCCGATTCCATGATTTTTCTGATTATGCGTGTCCAGCCATCGAGCGGTGTTTTCGCTCTCAGATATGTCGGCATTCTTGGTATGCTCCTCATCTCAGTAGTATATCCGACCACTTATTCTAGGTTGTGTTTGTCAAATCGTGTCTGACGATTAGCAGCTAATACATTCAATTAACCGCGCCAAATCATTCGTATCCGTTGTTTCATAGATTGGTATTCTTCACTAGAGAAATGAGCTGCTTCCTAGCCTGAGGACTGCAAAAACCTAGTTCTGGTTGCATGATTATTGCTCAAATTTCATCGGACCTTAAGTGGGAGTGCAAGTCTTCTACATACGAGAAAATGATTCGACCATTGTTTCCCCCGGTTGGCCTAGAACAAGGCGAGAGGCTGGCTCCAAGTGCGGTAATGCTTTTATTACCTCTAGCACGAATATTATTTTACCTCTGCTGCTGCGGGGGTGAGTGTTGAGCTATGATGCCGGGAGGACGAGACGCAGTACCAACTATCTACCTTTTTACGCAGGATGGTTGCGCCAACTGTCCTGCAGCGAAGGCAGTAATCCAAGAGGCTTTTGATGGAACTGATGTCATCTTGGAAACAATTGACCTTCCGACAATGGATCCTGAATTCGAGTTCAAGCTCTTAGAAAATCAAGTATTCATTGCTAGCACACCGTCCATTATGATTGAACATGGTGGTAAACTAAGACTGCTATATAGCGGTGAGGTTCCAACTGTGGAACGGATTCGAAGGGAGGTTCTTGATGCCGCATGACTGATATCCACAATACTCTTGCCACCTCTGAAGAACTCCGCCTGAGAGAGAAGAAGATGCCAAAGGTCCGAACCACTAGTAGTACAATGGAGACCTTTGATGCTAACAAAATCATTGACAGCCTTGTGCTGGAGGCTGGGCTTCTTCATGCAGATGCTCATCTTGTTGCTGTAAGAGTCATGGACAGAATAGTTGCCTCCGGAATCAAGTTTCTATCTGGTCCTCTTATTCGTGAGATGTGTAACAGTGTCCTTGCTGAGATGGGTTTCGAGAAGGAACGGATTCTATATACACGAGTCGGTATCCCAATGCACGATCTTAGTCTGCTCATCCATAATCCTGGTGCCCACACATCTAATGCTAATCTTATGCGTAACCCTGAAACTATTGCTAAACTTGTCCATGACCAGGTGATGGAACAACACACATACTTAACGATACCCCCTCACCTTGCAGATGCACATCTACGAGGAGACATATACATCAAGGACAGGGAGTATTTCAGCACCCGTGATTACTGTGCCACTTGGGACATGCGACAGGTGCTCAAGTTAGGTATCGCTCCCGATGGTCTTGGAGGAATGCACTCGAGCGCTGCCGGCCCAGCTCAGCACCTCTCTGTAGCGATGAACCATGCGGCGATCTGGCTTGCTGCTGCTCAGAGCTCGTTTGCTGGCGGGCAGGGGTATTTCTACTTCAACACATTCATGGCACCATTCATGAAGGGTCAACCTTACAAGAAGATTAAGCAGGCCGCTCAACAATTGATATTCACACTCACCCAGCAGTATGTTGCTCGGGGCGGACAGGTCATCTTCTCCAGTGTTGATCTCACACCTGGGATTCCAAAGATAATGCGAGATGTTCCTGCTGTTCTACCAGGCGGTAAGGAAACCGAGATTACATATGGTGACTATGAAGAGGAAGCCCGTCTCTTCTTCAATGCATTCATGGAAGTCATGCTGAAAGGCGATGCTAAGGGTAAAGGATTTGGATTTCCAAAACCAAACATCGTGCTTCGAAAGGAGTTCATTGGCTCTGAGTATGACCCATCATGGGGCCTCGTTGCCGAGCTCACAGCCAAGCATGGTTCTCCATACTTTGAGAACTATTTGAATTGGCGGTCAAAGATCGAAGCCGGTTGCAGTAGCTGCTGCTCGCACCTTTGGACTGCAAGTAGTGATGAGGAGCTCGAGGAGTTCCTGAGCGGCAATATGGTGTTTGGCGCATCACAGATGGTTACTCCTAATTTTGGAAGAGCTGCATGGCTTGGTCGTACAGATGAGGCCCGGTTCTTTGAGAAGGTTGACGAGTACTTGGAACTATCCAAGGAGGTAATCCTCGAGAAGAAGAGGCTCATGGATAAGCTAATTGGGAGTGGCAGTGTGCCATTCTACACCCAACCAAAGCCCAATGGCGAACCCCTCATTGACATGAATTCCCGTGAGTTCTTGCTAGGGACAATTGGTTTTGACGAAATGGCAGCGGTAATGGTCAACCAACAACTCCATGAGAGTGAGGGCACTCGATTCGGCATCAAGGTCCTCAAACATTTGAAGGCAAAGGCTACTGAGTTCCAAGAAGAAACCGGACTTCACTTTGGTGTTACCCGGACCCCCGCTGAGAGTGCAGCCGGTCGTCTTGCTGAGAAAGACTACAAGTCGTATCCCGGTATGAGAAAGTACCTCAAAGGTGAGGCTCCCCATGTATACTACACAAATAGCACAACTCTGGATGTCAGTGCTAATCTTCCACTGAGTCAGCGGATCAAGAAGGAAGGTATGTTCCACCCGTTCATGGATGGCGGAGCATTAACTCACGTCTACCTTGGAGAAGCCAATCCCGATCCTGGCGCGCTCTGGGAACTGACAAAGAAGATTGCCACGGAGACCTTGAACTCGTACTGGAGCTTCACAAAAGACGTGCTTCAGTGTGGGTCGTGCAACTATCAGGCTGGCATTGATTGGAAACGTGTATCCTTCTCATCGGTTGATGACCTTTCACGAATACCTTGCCCACGATGTGGACATGTCGGAGTGGAGATTTTTAGTAGGATCACTGGGTACCTCCAGTCGTTGAGTTCTTTCAACCCTGCTAAGAAACAGGAATTTCTAGACAGACACAGATACACATTGTAGCTGATGTTTACGCAGACCAATAGAGTACCAATAGACCAATAGATTAATCTCCCAGAAGATATTAAGTATAGCCACAATTAGGTTCTACAATGTGTAACGAAAAGGTAGTCAGATACAGGAACATAGAGGGGTTTCGTTGACTATACAAGAGTCTATAGTGTCAGTTAAGGGATTGGTGAAGGAGTTCGATGGAGTCAGGGCACTCGACGAGGTGGACCTGTCCGTGCAGGCTGGCATCTTTGGCTTCATTGGACCAAATGGCGCTGGTAAGACGACTCTGCTTCGGATACTGCTCGGACTTATACGACCTAATGCTGGTGGAGGTCAGGTCCTTGGCCTTGACATCCGCAAGGACTCACTTGAGCTGAAGAGAAGGATTGGAGTTCTACATGAGAGGCCCTCATACCCAAGGACACTCACTGTGAAGGACTACCTTGAGAAAGTCATCAGGATATACGGTAGCAAGAGGTCAGCTGGGGACCTGCTGGACACGGTGGACCTTGCATACGCAAGGGACAGGAAGATCGGTCATCTGTCAGCAGGGATGCACCAGCGGCTCGGCATTGCTCAGGCATTCACTGGAGATCCGGAGCTTGTGTTTCTGGATGAGCCTACATCAAATCTCGATGTGTCAGGGCGCGATGATATTATGGACTTGATTGTGAACTTGCACCACGAGAGGGGGATCTCCTTTTTCGTTTCCTCTCACATCCTATCCGACCTTGAACGGATATGCCATAGGGTTGCGTTCATCAATGCTGGAAGAGTGATTGAGGAAGGGCTCGTTCAGGACATTATTGAGAGACGTACTTCAAGCATGTATCAGATCATAACGTCGGACGCTATGAGGCTTGCGGAAGCGCTCCAACAGATTCCAGAACTGGTCGGGCTACGGGTTTCAGGCGCGAACTCAGTCACCTTCGGGCTCGAATCGTCTGGGATAAGCGAGGTCCAGGCCAGAATAGAAGGACTCGCTGCGTCCCTTGGGATCAGGGTCTATGCGATTGAGCATGCAAGGAGCCTAGAGGGCGCGTTCAAGGAGGTCATGAAGGATGAGTAGGCGTCGTGGACTCCTTCAGGCTATCATGGGACTTGAGCTGGACTGTGTCTACCGCTCTCCAATTTGCGAAACGATTGTGGCAGTCATCCTCTTTGTGTCACTTGTCGTAGCCATATCACAAGGCTCTGCAGGTGTGATTATGGACCTGAGTTCTCAGGTGCCATGGAACACCATTGAGATAATAAACCGGTACTATGGATTCGTGGACAGGTTTGCCCCCGCATATGCAGCTGTGCTTCTCGGGACCGCATCTATCGACGTACTGCTGGTCCCTGTCCTAACAGGCCTGAGCGTTGCCAGAGCCTTTGAAGACGGGACTCTGCGGACACTTCTGACATACCCTGCCAGCCGTTCCAGTGTCCTCTCCATCAAGCTCGGTGCTGTCCTGCTCATGACAGGGGTGCCCACAACAATTGCCTCTCTCTTCGCTGTGTACATCTTGGTTCCCAGCACTTGGTCACTCATTCCCCTTCTACTGCTTACCTTTAGCTTCTGGCTGCTCATTCTCCTGGTCTCTTCTGTCGCTCTGCTGTGCTGTGTACTCTCCAGAAGATTTCTCGTCGGTACTGCTGGCGGCATTATTGCCGGGTATGGCATCTTCACAGCGACAGCAGTCCCTGAGTTCCCGCAGACCCTTGGATATGTCCTGAACCCGCTAAT
>CAZPWM010000044.1:0-6932 GCA_964590575.1 uncultured archaeon | reverse complement strand
AACACTGATGGCGCAATCACTCTGCACAGCTGTGGTACTAACGGTGGTCATGTCCATTGCGCTGTTCATCCTGAGCACTGTGGTCTTTGGGAGGATGGAGGTCTGAGGTTGGTCGCATCGGACGAACGCATCCTACGGATTACTGTCGCCATCGGGATAACACTCATCTTAGCTTCCCTCCTCGGATCGAACAGGTTTGGCTTTACTTATTCTCTCGACCCAGAAACATACATGTTGAGCGTATTCAGGGCGACCGGTGACATCTATGTGACAGCGTCAAGTCCCACGAATCAGAGCTTCTCCCTCTATGTCCTTGACTCAGACAATGCGTTAATAGCCCTTCAGGACTCCTCTCTAGAGGACACAGTCCAGCTGGTTACTCTGGAGAACATAACACAGTACAGTGGTACCGTCAGCATCCCATCAGCAGGAATCTATGCAGTCCTTGTCACACCGTCTGGCAACGATACGGCTACCATTGATGTCAACATCAGCAGACTGTATCCAGTCCCCAGCCTTCTAGTCCTTGGGTCTATATTAGTCGGAATAGGCCTGACTGCAATGGGCATATCACACTCAGCCCAGAGGAAACAAGAAACGAAAAATGTGCTAGAAACCGAAAGGACAAGCAGCACCACACCGGGCACCGAGAGCCAGAGGGGGTGAGCCGCGTCATATGAAGAAATCAGTTCGTGAACTCTTGGCGGTCTGCAGCCTTGAGTCTGACCTCTCATACTCGTTCCCATATGTTGAGGGGATTGTTGTGGTCTTCCTCTTCACCGCTTTCATTAGTGTCTTCTCAGCGGTTGGCGGGGGACCATACATCAATATCAGGCCAGGACCCGCATGGAATGCCACGCAGAGTGTTGCAATATATGAGGAGTATAGAGATACTATGGCTGCATCGGCGTACGGAGTTTCGGCTCTCGGATTCTCGTATATCCTGGCATTCCTTGTCCCGCTGCTCACTACATTCACGCTAGCAGGACGTTTTGAGGACGGCACTCTGCATACGTACCTCTCGTACCCCATCAGCCGCTCGTCATTATTGCTAGTGAAGGCGTCCATGATGATTATCGTCCTAGGGCTGTCCACCACGCTCAGCGCCCTCTCTGTGGTCCTGTTCTTCAGCAGAGGTGTCCCTCTCGATGCGACCATCATCCTCCTGTTAGCTGCTCTCTGGTCATACGTAGTACTACTCACCTGCGTCACCACACTGGTCGGGATCCTCTCCAAGAACGCGGGGGTCACTGCAATAGTAGGAGTCCTGTTCTGGTACGTCATCGCGATGATAGTCGCGATGCCACTCTTGCCGGACATCGCTCGTGATGTCCTCAACCCCATACTGGCAGTCGCTGCCACTGTTGGTAGCGGTGCGCCCGAACTGGGTATCGGAGAGGCGCTCATCGGGGTTGGCGGTGCATCACTCATCGGATTGGTCGCGCTGATTGTGTCTGTCATCGTATTCGAGAGGTCGGAGCTATGATGCTGAAGCCACTTGCGGCACGGTGCGGGAAGTTCCTGCTGATCGTGGGGTTCACCTTCTTGCTGGTTTCTCTGATTCCAAGCGGTGAGTACGGCGATGGGACTATTGTGGACTATGGTGCCTATAGGGGACGAGTGTTCAATGCGGCCGGGAACGTTGAGATGGATGTGTACACATATACCACAAATGGGCTGTGCTTCTACGTACTGACCTACGACGACCTGATAGTCGCTCTCGAAGATGCGTCTCTTGAGAATATCCATCCCCTGGTAGCGCTGGAGGGTGTCACAAACTTCTCTCTGGTGGTTGAGATCCCGGTGCCGGGCCTGTATGCCTATCTGGGCACACCCTACAGGAACGAAACTGTCTTTTTTAATACAGTGCTCAAGCAGCCGCTCCCGCACACCGGACTGCTGTTTATAGGGATGGCTCTGGCCGCAGGCGGTCTTATGCTACTCCTTGTCATCCAGTTGGCTTTACGCATACAACATTATGACAGAGAGTATAAGAATCATATTCTCTCTTCAGGAGTAGGACATAGGGGCCTCGAATGAACTCGGAAACCGAGATTAGAGAGTCGCATTGTTCCCAAGCTCATTGTCTTTTATCAAGAGTAGGTGGTTTTCAGCCACTATTGATTCTACAGCATATAGAACTGGTGAGAGTGAGTCCAGCATCTTTTTTTCGGACTAGACTGTCTTTACTATGGGCGGAAGAATGTTATTGGGAACTCATTGCAGTTATGGTCCTACACTCCCTCATAGAATCCAAAAGCATGCAATAACTTGAGCAGAAACCGTTCCAGAAGTCGTGCCTCCTCACCTCGACCATTGACTGGCCATTTCTCTTTACCATTCTGATACTCAGAAACTCCGTGGCAAGTATCTCCGGATTTTTGGCTTTGTTTGGTGTTCTCTAGGAATCTATGTGATGTTCGAATGAGATGCAGCTTTGATAATGTAATAGAGTCCAAGACCAAGTAGGATGAAAGTCACTACCCCACCTAAGATTAAAGCAGGGAACATGAGCAGCTCTTCTAAAGGCGTATAGGTCAGAGGAGGTTTGTTACTCCTGATAGCAATCACATAGGCGGCATATACTAGAAGTCCCCCACTGGTCCCCAGATAGACCAAGCCCTTCCGAAACCATCCTTTGTGCAAATCTTGACTCAATCTCAAGCCCCCAATGAATCCTAAATAATAATGGGAAAGCTTGGATTAAAATTTTTCGCTGCAAATCGAAGGAACCTGAAGTCATCAACCTATCATTGATTCTCAGTATGATAGATCAGGTATCTGCCCAAGCGCTCCCTAGTGTATGCAAAGCACATTTTCGTTGTTACATTATGCATTAGTTTGATGGTTGAGCTTGGTTTTGTCTACAGAGAGTGATAATATTCAGATGTGAGGGTATTAGTTCTTTCAATCCTGCGAAGAAGCAGGAGTTCATTGACAGGCATAGGTATTCGCTTTGATTCGCTCTTAGCTGAAATCTCCAAGCTTGTTCCACCTGAACTGATTAATAAGAAACAATGCCATAGCAAATTGAGTTCTGCGAAGGAAACAGAAAGTAGCTTTACAACATAGACTCCAAACATGTAGAATTGCATAAACAAACCTCACTCGTATTTGTCGCAGCGAAGGAGAGAAAATTCATGTGCGGGAAGAATCGGGTTTTTTGGAATGCTGTTTGTTTAATGTTCATCTTGTTACTGGGGAATATGATACTAGTCGCTGACTCGGATAATACAACCACTAGGGCAAATGAAGCAATTGATGAGCCAGAAACAAGGAATCTGTATCTTGCAGGTGCACCTCATGCTCCCATTGTCATTGATGGAGATGCCAACTTCTCTGACACAGCAACGCTTGAAGGTTGGCCTGGTGATGGGTCATCTGAGACTCCATACATCATTGCAGGACTGGACATCGACCTTGATGGCAGCCCAGGTCACTGTATCAACATCAGCAACACGCGAGCTAATTTTACAATCAGCAACTGCAATCTAGCTGGGGCAAGTATGGACCCCGGTGCAGGAATCTACCTGAACAATGTCCAGAACGCAAAAATCGTCGATAACTTCTGTCAACTTAATACTCACGGGGTTTTCATACTAGGAAGAGGAAGCAGGAATTGTATCTTGATAAATAACACATGTACCCAGAACGCAATCAGTGGTATTCAGCTTACTGCACCACTAAATATCACAGTCACACAAAACAATTGCAGCAGCAACTATTATGGTATCAATGTCATCGATCTCATTGGTCAAAGTGGATATAGTGGAGATCATGTTATTGCAGACAATTCCTGCAATAATAACACATATGGCATCTGCTTAGGAGACTTCAATGTTGAAAGTATTGGTCCTCTATTTACCATAGTGGTCAATAACAACTGCAGTTCCAATTATTACGATGGCATTCGCATCCTTCATCCTGGCTACCATACAATCTCGAAAAATAACTGTAATAGAAATGGCGCCTCTGGTATACTACTAAGATTAGAATCTCTTAACAACACATTAGTTGAAAACAACTGCAATGAGAACAACCAGTCTGGAATATACATATACGTAACTGCATATTTCAACAACTTGACTGGCAACACTTGCAGTGGAAACGGAGAATATGGTCTCTATATCAGAACTATCGATAATCATCTAAATACCATCCAGTGGAATGTATTTGACAACAATCTAATCGGTACTGCCTATGATGGGTCTGGCAACAATAACTTCGATTACAACTACTGGTCAGACTATACCGGCACTGATGCTGACGAGGATGGTTTTGGTGATACAGCGTATACATCTGGACTCATCACCGATAACCATCCATTGATGTTCGCACCAACACGACCTAGGTGGATCGAAACACCCATAGATCAGACTATCGAGTTTGGAACACACTTAATCTATGATCTCAATGCTACAGCACCAGCACCAATTTTCTGGTCTGTAATCTGGGATTCTTGGACGGCTCAATTCACGATCGACAGCCAAGGAGTGTTAGAATCGATTGGAAACCTCTCTCCAGGTGATTACGAGTTGCTCGTTACAGTAACCAACTTTTATGGTGCTAGCATTTTCGCCATATTTGAAGTGAACGTAGTGCTAACTCTCGATACCACAAACCCAAGCTGGGTGGTCACACCCATGGATCTTACGCTTGAGTATGGTGCGGGAGTATACTTGCTGATTCATGCTCTTGACCTCTCAGGCATCGACCATTGGAGTATCAACGACACCACACACTTCACACTGAGTGCTACTTACTATGACCTAGGTAGTACTGCTCGGATTACAAATATTTCAGTTTTGGAACCAGCATCATATGGTCTGAACATTACTACGTACGACCCATTTGACAACTCGTGCTCTGCGACGTTTGTCGTCACGGTTCTTGAAATTCCGACAATAACAACAACCACAACAACTACCAGCTCTACGATTGATCAACTGGATCCTCTCCTTGTGCTTGGTCTAGGCGCAGGAATCGGAGGTGCAGTAGTGATTGCCATAGTCATTGTTTTTCTAAGGAGGAGTTTTTGGATACAAAGAATAAGTCATTGACAAAAATCTCCAGTCCATCAGTTCTTTCAATCCTGCTAAGAAGCAAGAATTCCTTGACAGACACAGGAACACTCTCTAGATTCAAGCGACAGAAACTTCGACACCTACAACTATAGATACATCTATAGCATACGCCCCTTTTGGATTAGAGACTTGGGATGTCCAATATCTTCACGACAAAGGTGTTGAATAGATTCGCTAGACAAGTACCTGAACTGGAACATTTTCTGAGAAAAGCAAAAATGAAACATGAGCCAACACTCCAGTCCCCCTTTGAAATGCTCACGAGGTCCATAATATATCAACAACTAGCGTATAAAGCCGCAAAGACAATCCACGACAGGTTCCTTGCCCATGTAGGAAAACTCACACCAAAACGAGTGCTCGCTAAATCACAAGAGGAACTACGTAGCATAGGGCTTTCCAGGCAGAAAGCGTCTTACATTCATAACGTTGCAGAGGCATTCAGCAGAGGTGGATTCCTCTGGAAGTATCGTACGATTGAATCGCTCTCAGAACTCTCAAGCAAGGAGATAACTGACATGTTTGTAAAGATAAAGGGTGTAGGGGTGTGGACAGTCCAGATGTATCTTATCTTCTCGTTGGGAAGATTGGATGTCCTGTCTTCAGGAGACCTTGGTGTTAGAAAAGGTATCATGAAGCTCTATGGCCTTGACAAGATGCCCACAGAAAAAGAGGTCGAGAAGATAGCTGAAACCTGGCACCCCTTGGAGACCGTTGGCACGTATCTAGCTTGGCGTGCGGTTGACGACGAATGATCTACATCTCAGTCTGAATCAAAATATGATTGTACTCTGAATAGAATGTTTCTCTCAACTCTGTTTTCCTTACCTCGTTGATGAATGCAGTTTCTATGCCGTTCAAAGAGAGTTGGAACAACTCTCGTAGTGTAAATCCCAGATGATTGTGAATCTGAATGCACTCATTGTTCAAATCAGTATGGAAGAGTGCTGGGTCATCACTGTTGACAGTGACTAAGAGACCTTTGTCATAGAACTCCCGGATGGGATGGTCCTGGACTGACTTGACAACTCCAGTTCTGACATTGCTCATGGGATTCATTTCAATCCCAATATGCTTCTTCTTCAGAAGTTGTAGTAGCTTTGGATCTTCTCGAGCAGTCACACCATGACCGATACGTTCTACCTTGAGGACCTCAATTGCATCCCAGATTGACTGAGGGCCTGCAGCCTCTCCCGCGTGAGCGACAAGATGGAGTGACATCTCGCTTGCTCGTTCATACACTTCAGCAAAGGGTTTCGGTGGAAACTTAGTTTCATCACCACCGATGTCAATGGACACAATGTTGCGCGGACTATTCTCAATGTGGTCTAATATTTCCATTGCCTCATCATGAGTTGAACTACGGACCAAGTCTATTCGGATATTGGTTTCAATACCAAACGATTCATGAGCTCTTTCAATGCCTCGATTGATGGCCCTGATCATTTTTGAGAACTCTAGATTGTGTTGGAGGTGGTCTCTGGGAGAGAAGCTCGCTTCCACATAACGTGTGTTGCACTCTGAGCATTTCTTGAGCATGTCGAAGGTGATATCTTCGAAATATCTCTCATCTAAGATGTATCCGATGATCTCCATATACACTTCAATGAAATGTGCAAAATCTGTATACTGAAATCTCTGGATGATGTCATCCACTGTGGTGTACGGCGTGTCTATCCCGTCCTCTCTAATGATGGAGAGTAGAGTGGATGGTTGCAATGAGCCTAGTATGTGGACATGCAGTTCGACCTTTGGAAGTGCTCTGATTGCCTCTAGAGTATTCATCGATTCAGTTGATTCACTCGTCTAATAAGTAGATACCTACTTCAGTGTGTGTAAATGTTTAAT
>CAZPWM010000043.1:0-23878 GCA_964590575.1 uncultured archaeon | reverse complement strand
CTGCTCGCGTTCTGTCAACGCAATATTCTCGAAAAACTGTACTGCTTCCTCGATGGTCATCGCTGTCAACTCATCGATGGGCTTGTCACTAACTGTCACTGCGAGGCTCTCGGGTTTCAGTTTTCTTCCACCACAGGACTCACAGGGTGTTTTTCGAGAGAATTCGTTTGCAATCCTACGAGCCCACCATTGATACCAACTTTTATCGCTACTCTTGCTGTTCTCAAAGAGTCGTTCAAGCCAAGGAACAAGACCAATCCACTTCCGTTCAACTTCCCAGTATGACTCCTGACCCTCCATCACATAGGAAAGCATGACATTCGGCTTCCCCCACATGAAGACGTCAACCTGAGCTTTTGTGAAGTTCTTGTACTGAGTTTCGAGTGTGAAGCCCTTCTCTTCTCCAAGAGTCTGAACTCGTTTTACGAACCACGGACGTTCCTTGCCATTTATCCTGCGACTTATATCTCGCACAGTCATGTTCTTATCATTTACAATGAGGTCGGGGTCAATCGACATTGTGACACCAAGACCATTGCAAGTTGGACAGGCACCGTCAGGTCTGTTATATGAAAATGCTTTCGGACCTAATTTGTCATACTGAATTCCACACTTGGGACACATGAGCTGTTCAGCAAATACAAGGTCCGCTTGTCCTTCTCGAGCAACAATAGCTGCTCCCTCACCAGTCTCAAGAGCAGTCTCAAGGGAACCAATCAATCGCTCCCGATGTTTCTGACTCAACTCAAGCCTATCGACGACAACTTCAATGTCGTGCTTCTTGCGTGCATCTAGCTCGACATCCTCGATTTCATGGATCTCCCCATCGGCTCGAACACGAGCAAAACCATTCTTGAAGAGACTATCCAGTTCCTCTTGATGATTACCGATCTCACCTCTCACAACAGGGGCAAGAATGTGAATACGCTGACCTCCGTTCTCATCAAGCAGCAGACGCGCTGCAGATTCTGCGGTTAGCTGTTCCATCGGTTGGTTGCATTCACCACAGTGTGGGACACCGATGTTCGCATAGAGTAGTCTAAGGTAGTCATGAATTTCAGTGCTCGTTCCTACAGTACTTCTAGGGTTCTTAGTCCGTCCTCTCTGTTCAATAGATATCGCAGGAGGTAAACCTGTGATTTTATCCACCTTTGGCTTATCAAGCCGTCCAAGGAACCTTCGAGCGTAGGATGACAGGGACTCGACATATCGACGCTGACCTTCAGCGAAGATCGTGTCAAACACAAGTGTACTTTTCCCTGATCCACTGGGTCCTGTCACAACAACTAGACGGTCTCGGGGAATGTCGACATCAATCTTCTTGAGGTTGTGTTCCTCAGCTTTTCGCACCTGAATGAAACCTGTCACTTCTTCTTCCCTCCAGATGCGCTTTTTGACAGCTTTAGTAGTTCTTTCATATATTGACCTGTGTAGGATATTTCGCATGCAACGATATCTTCGGGTGTACCTTCAGCAACAATGTAGCCTCCATCATCGCCACCTTCGGGACCTAGATCAATCACATAATCTGCGGTCTTGACAACATCCAGTTGATGTTCAATCACTAAGACACTGTTACCGAGGTCGACCAATCGATGGAGGACCTCAAGGAGCTTCTTGATGTCAGCGAAATGAAGCCCCGTTGTGGGCTCATCCAGCAGAATCAGGGTCTGTCCAGTTGCAGGTCGTGAGAGGAACTTACTCAGTTTGATCCTCTGTCCTTCTCCACCGCTAAGAGTCGTAGCTGGCTGTCCAAGTTTCACGTAACCCATCCCCACTGCACAGAGAGTTTCTAGTTTTCGGTGGATAGACGGTATTCCTTCAAAGAACTCGTGTGCCTCATCTATCCTCATGTCAAGAATATCAGCGATGTTCTTTCCCTTGAATCGCACTTGCAGGGTCTCTCTGTTGTAACGTCGACCCTTGCACTCGCTGCATGTGACTTGGACAGGTGGAAGAAACTGCATCTCAATGACTTCTACTCCTGCTCCCTTACAGGTCTCGCATCGACCACTTTTCACATTGAAACTGAATCTACCAGGTTTGTATCCACGTATCTTCGACTCTGGCAGGCTCGTAAAGAGGTCTCTCAGGGGACTCCATAGCCCGACATACGTAGCAGGGTTGGAACGGGGTGTTCGCCCAATTGGACTCTGGTCAATGACTATAACCTTGTCAAGCTGGTCAACGCCTATGATCTCGTCGTGGTCTCCAGGCTTTGCCTCAGCACGATGGAACTTGCGTGCTAGTTCTCGCTGGAGGGTCTCTACGACAAAAGATGACTTTCCAGAACCACTTACTCCTGTCACTGCAACGAACAGTCCAAGAGGGATGCGAACGTTCAGGTTCTTCAAGTTGTTATGGCGACATCCACGGACCTCTATGAATCGACCATTGGATTTTCTTCGTTCAGTAGGGACCGGAATTTCATCCTCTCCCCGAAGGAACTTTGCTGTGAGTGACTTTTTCGACTTGAGAATCTTATCAAGTGTACCAGCAACTACCACTTCGCCACCCTCAGCTCCAGCACCAGGACCAAGGTCTATCACATAGTCAGCATTCCTGATTGTCTCCTCATCATGCTCGACAACTAGGATTGTGTTTCCAAGGTCTCTCAGATTCATCAACGACTTCAACAGCCGCAGGTTATCGCGTGCATGAAGCCCTATACTGGGCTCATCACATACATAGGTGACGCCGACAAGGTTTGAACCAATCTGGCTAGCTAGTCGAATTCGCTGGCTTTCACCACCTGCAAGTGACGGAGCAGGTCGTTCCAGCGTAAGATACTCCAATCCCACATCCTGCAGGAAACCTATCCTTCCGAGTATCTCTTTGATTATTGGATCAGAAACAGGGCGGAGCTGCTTCTTTACTTTAGTTCCTTCAATGAACTCTTGAAGGTCCTTGATGGACATGCTCCCTAAGCTTGAGATGGAGCGGTCTCCAAACGTGATGGCTTGAGACTCAGGTCGAAGACGATTACCATTGCACACCGGGCACGGTTGAGCAGACATGAGACGCTCAATCTCCCTCCGCCTCCAATCAGACTTAGTCCTCTTGTAGGTCCTCTGTGCACGGGGTATGAATCCTTCAAAACTTCTCTTGTAATGACCGGAATACTTCACTTCATTTTCTTCGTTCTCGCCTTCCCATGTCACATCATACTTTTCTTTGGTGCCATAGAAGATTATCTGCTTCTGTTTCTCAGTGAAATCCTTCCAAGGCATGTCAAGTGTAAAGCCATACTTCTCAGCCACCTTCTTGAAGAGGTCTCTTCGAAGCACCCAGTTATCAGGAATCATCGCACCTTCGTTTAGTGACAGATTGGGATCTTTGATGAACAAGTCAGTATCAAACTCGCGAACGACACCAAGACCAGTGCAGTTTGTGCACGCGCCCTGTGGTGTGTTCCAGGAGAAGATTCTCGGTTCCATCTCTGGAAGACTGATGCCACAGTCTACACATGCGAACTGCTCAGAGAGTGTGAGTGGGCCACCAGTCTTCTCGATGGTGACGACACCCTCTGCCATGTTGAGAGCGGTTTCTATGGCTTCAGAGACACGACTACGTTCTGAGTCCTTCACCCGCAGTCTATCAACGACCACTTCGATTGTGTGCTTGAAATAGCGGTCGAGGGACATCCCTTCTTCAATCTCTATCAATTCACCATCTACACGAGCTCGAATGAAGCCTTTCTTGATGAGGTCTCGGAACTCTCTCCGATATTCACCTTTTCGCCCCCTTACAATGGGAGCAAGAATCATGATTTGCGTGCCCTCTTTTATCTGAAGGACACGGTCAACCATCTGTTGAGACGTCTGTGGTTCAATCATCTTCCCACACTGTGGACAATGAGGAACTCCTACTCTTGCATAGAGCAGTCGTAGATAATCGTAAATCTCAGTGATAGTCCCAACTGTGCTTCTCGGGTTTCTGCTAACGCTTTTCTGATCGATGGAGATAGATGGGGACAATCCTGACATGAAGTCGACCTTTGGTTTCTCCAACATCCCCAGAAACTGTCGTGCATAGGCTGAGAGGGACTCTATGAACCGTCTCTGCCCCTCCGCAAAAATCGTGTCGAAGACCAGCGAACTCTTCCCAGATCCGCTGACACCGGTGACCACTGTGAAACTGTTCTTTGGAATCTCACAGTTGATGTGGCGAAGATTGTGTTCAGCTGCTCCAACGACTACTATGGACTGAGGGCCATCTAAAGGCACTTCTGGTGCGCCTTTGCCTCTATCGTTGGTGGCACTCTTCACTATTGTATTCCCTCTATCCTTTTCCGAAGTGCTGTGATCTGGTCCCGGAGTCGTGCAGCCTTCTCGAACTCGAGTTTTCTAGCAGCTTCTTTCATCTGCTCCTCGAGGTCAATTATATAATCAGTCAGCTCGTCAACTTCAAACGGGTCGAAGTCCTCGAGTTTCGTTTGACTGGTCTTCTCAAATGTCTTGATTCCCTGTGCAATGTCTTGAATTGACTTCGTGATTGATATTGGTTGAATACCATGCTCCTCGTTATACTTGAGCTGGTATGCTCGTCTACGGTTTGTTTCATCGATAGCAGTTTGCATTGCCTTTGATGTGTGGTCCCCATAAAGGATGACCTGTCCATTGACATTCCGCGCTGCGCGACCCATTGTCTGTATAAGTGCCCAGTCTGTACGTAGGAATCCTTCCTTATCAGCATCTAGGATGGCTACAAGTCCCACCTCAGGTAGATCCAAACCTTCTCTCAGAAGATTGATGCCAACAAGCACGTCGAACTTGCCAAGACGAAGCTGACGGATAATCTCAATCCGCTCCACAGTCCCGATGTCAGAGTGGAGATATCGTGCCTTAATCCCTGCTTCGACCAAGTATTCACTGAGCATCTCAGAGGTCTTTTTTGTGAGTGTCGTGACAAGGATCCTATCACCCCTCTCAACTGTTGTCTGTATCTCTCCTAATAGGTGGTCAACCTGTCCAATAACTGGCTTGACTGTGATAGCGGGGTCCAAGAGACCTGTGGGTCTCAATAGCTGCTCTACTACCTGCTGACTTACTTTCTTCTCGAAGGGTCCAGGTGTGGCACTTGTGTAGATTACGTGTTTCATGTACTTCTCGAACTCAGCAAACTTGAGAGGTCTGTTGTCGATAGCGGATGGCAGTCTGAAACCGAAGTCAACCAGGTTATTCTTTCGTGCTAAATCCCCATTGTACATTCCACCTATCTGAGGGATGGTCATGTGGCTCTCATCAATTATCATAAGAAAATCATCTGGGAAGTAGTCTAGCAATGTGTACGGTTTTTGCCCTTTTTCACGTCCATCGATGAATCGAGAGTAATTCTCAATCCCCCCACACATACCGACTTCTCTCAACATCTCGATGTCGTACAATGTACGTCTCCTGAGCCTATCAGCTTCTACGAGCTTTCCCTGTTTTTTGAACCACTCCACACGTTCATGCATCTCTTGTTCAATAGGTTCTAGTGCCTCGAGAATTGTCTCATGGCGAGCAACGTGATGTTTAGCTGGATACAGCTCAATCCAGTCTGGTTCATACATCTTCCGTGCTGTAAGACCTTCAAGCATAGTAAGTCGTGACACCTTGTTACCATCTAATTCGATTCGATAACTATTCTCAGAGGCGGCAGGATACACATCGATCACATCACCCCGAACCCTGAATACTCCAGGCTTGATGTCCATGTCGTTTCTTTCATACTGCATTGCTACAAGTCGTTCGAGAATATCGCGGCGGTCAATTTGGTTCCCTCGTTCAATATACATCCTGAAGTAGTCGTACTCACTCGGGTTTCCAACGCCATATATACAGGACACGGATGCCACAACGACAACATCGTTTCGAGACCTCAGAGAATGGGTTGCCGAGTGGCGAAGTCGTTCAATCTCTCTATTGATGTCAGCCTCTTTCTCGATGTACATGTCTTTACTGGGAACATAGGCTTCAGGTTGATAGTAATCATAGTAGCTGACGAAGTACTCCACTCCCGCTTCAGGAAAGAACTGTTTGTACTCAGAGGCCAGTTGAGCAGCCAGCGTCTTGTTATGAGAGATAACAAGGGTCGGTTTGTTGTATGCCTCGATGACGTTAGCTATGCTGAATGTTTTGCCAGAGCCTGTGACACCCAGTAGAGTCTGATTCTGAAGTCCACTCTCGAGACCCTCCACTAACTTCTCAATAGCCTGTGGTTGATCACCAGTGGGTTTGAATGGGGCTTCTAGTTTGAACTCACTCATCTGCTCCAGCCTCTCATTGGACGGCACACCTTACTGTAAGTAACCTTTACGGTACCTGCCAAGCCTCGATATATCTCAGAGATTGTATGTTCTACTAGGAATTTCTTGGAATCATCAGTTCATCCTAATGGACTCATACGACCGAGAGAGATAGTCGAAACTAACAGAAGCTACACTGTCAACTCACAAAGTCCGGGTGAGCCTCTATTAATCTTTGAAGCTCGGCAAATCCGAGAAAAAGAAATCATGTTGCAAGATCTTGAATAGACTCCACGCAGATATTCATTTTCGGGCCGTCTGAACCTTTATAGGACTACAGAAAGAGAGGGAACCAGTGAATCCATGTGAGTAGTTTCGTCTTGAAAAGGGTGGTTCTATCCATCATATTCAGCTTAGGGATTACCTTCCTGTTCATCTTTATCATGTTCGAATCATTGGGCATAACAGAGTATGTCTGGCCTATCCTATTCCCAATTCTAGCCTGGACTTTGGGGTTGATATCTCTAATTCTCATCATTGTGGGGATTGCATGTAGAGCTGGAGGGGGTATACCAAGCGATCAAACAATGGTCCAGAGGAAATTTCTCCAACCTACTTATCCCACCTATGAAAGTCCCACAATAGGTTCGGTGTATGTTGTACCTGTATACTGTCCACATTGTTCGGATAAGCTTGAGTTGGACAGAGTAGAATGGATTGGGGCCACTGACTTCACCTGCCCGAGTTGTCAAAGAGTTGTACAAGCCGGAGTACGAGAAAATCTCTGACTGAAAAGAGGCCTTTCAATGACTGACGAACAAACGTGGGATAATCAGAAATGGGTCTATAGTGCCAAGAAAATACTAGAATGGATGGCTGTGGTACCTCAAGAACACCCCCTGATATTCCTTGTCAGGCATTCCCACCGAAACACGATACAAAATCATGATGAGATGGTGAGTGGAGGTCTCACTGAGCTAGGAAAAAAAATGTCTCTTGAACTTGGCAAGAGAATACCACGGAGTCGGAAAATGCATATCTATACAAGCTTCGTGCCTAGGTGCTTTGAAACTGCGGAAGCTATTGCTGAGGGATTCACACTACAGGGAGGAGAAGTGATCGATATAGATCCACTTCCTTCGCTAGTTGGACCTCAAGTCATACAGGAGGCGGTTTGGAGGAACCTTCATCCAGATGGTAGAAACGTCACGGATTTTGTGAACACATGGGTGGATGGAGGATTTGGCGAGAGAATGGAGCTCTTTGACGATTATAAAGACAGACTGATAGCAGACACAATAAAGAGACTGACCTCACTGAAAGAGAATATTATGCACGTTCATGTAACCCATGATCTTGCCATGATGTGTGCAAAGAGGATTCTTCTCAAGAGACCTCTAGTTTCGGACGATAGAGAACCGTACCTCGGAGGTCTTGGTGTTACATATACAGGATCGCAGATAGTACTTAATATTGCAGGCATCACCAGCTCGTTAATACTCGATTAGACCTTCGTAGTGAAACCAAGATTCTTTTTTTTATTGCAAAAGGATATTTGTGCTCAAGAGAAACACGGTCGGTGGTTGGATTAGTAAATGCGGGTTGTGGACATCAAGTTCTCACAGCGGAGCGCCAAACCAGGCGGTAGCATTAGTGGTATTGTCATCGTGGATACTGACAAGTCCTTTGATTGCAACAGGGTCATCCTTAGGGTCAAGGGAAAAGAGAGGACTGAGATGGGGTCTGGGGATACTAGGATAACCGATGAGCACATTCTTCTTAATAGAGAATTCGAACTCTGTGACATAACTGAGATTCCTGCTGGGAGGAATGAATTTCCATTCGAGTTCAAACTGAATGAAGGACTGCCACCAACATATTCAGGGTATAACGGCTTCATCGAATATAGCGTAGAAACGGTCGTTGAGATGGATTGGGCTATAGATCCAAAGATTACTCGTCGGTTCAGAGTCCTACCTATTCAGCCCATCTACCTATCTGAACCTGATGGATATAATCCGGTGAACAAGGACACTGGTATTCTCCACACCGAAATTCAGAGTGACATTCTCAGGATTAAGAAAGGGATTCCTGTTCGATTCATGGTAGAGGAACATTCTCGCGCAAGTGCTGTACGTCTAGAGATTAGAAGAAGGGAATACGCGAAATGCAGAGGGAGCAAAGGCACACATGATGTCACAATTTTAAGAAAAATCATCTCGTTTATGGCAGGAGAATTTCATCGTTGGCGGGAGGAGGTTATTGGCGAGGGATGGAAGCGCGTGCCAATTCAATCGAAGCTTCTAAGAACATCATTTTTCCTTAGAGTTGTCCTTGAAATGAAATGGGATTTTGATCCAGATGTGACCTATCGAATCAAAGTGTCTGGCGAGAAGATAGAGGAAGAGACCGAGAACATTCTTGACTCTATAGCATTTGATTTTGGGTTCAATTAGACAGTTGAAGAAAACCCTATTTGCTTTCATCCAAACTAAGATGTAAGCAGTTGGTTGAATGTAGTATGCGAGAGATCACGATTCAAACTGAGAAGGATACATTCGAACCTGGTGATGAGGTCAGGGGACATGTATTGGTTAGTACGGACAGCAATTTCACATGCAACAGAATCATGATGAAGATAAGAGGAAAAGAATATACCCACTACCAAGCAGGAAAGGTCCATGTGAGTGATACTCACGAACTCCTACATGAAGACATTATAATCTGCGAGGGAGGGGACGTTTACTCAGGGAACACTCCTTTTGAGTTTGAATTCACACTACCGACGGAAATCCCTCCAGTCCACGTAGGATTCCATGGTGCGATTGATTACAGTATTGAGGCAGTAGTGGAGATTGACCGAGCATTGGATCCAAAATCAAAGATTGAGCTTGCCATAAAATCGAGACCACCACCGTATATTCCTGAGCCGATATCTGAATCAGAACCGATAGGAAAGCAAGTAGAGCACTTACAAGTCGAAATTCCAACAGATATTCTTAGACCAAACAAGGGGCTTCAAGTAAGATTTCTTGTGAAAGAACGGCCCAGAATTAAAGGCGTCCGGATTGACATTCTTAGAAGAGAAGATATAGTTTGCAAAGGAAGTAAGCTGGACTCTAAAATAGTGATTAGTGAGAAACATATACCGATAACTTTCAACGATTTTGATAAATGGATAGAAGAAACGATTCTTCTTAACTGGAGTTCATTGAACCCTTTCAAAGGCAAACTCATCAAAATCTCACCCGTTCTTAAGGTAGTGATGGAGGTTGGTCTGGCACTTGATCCGTTTGTAGAGTTCCCATTGCGGCTCTCAGGAGAGGAGAAAAGCCACGACGAACTATTCGATTCAAGTGATTTAGACCTTGGATGGTAACCCAGACTATACATTTTGGAGGACAACCCAACAAACGTAATTAAAGACTGAACGCAGGACTTTCTCCAACTAGAAGGTGGTTTAATGGTCCGACAGATTACTTTGGATTTCCTCTTTCAAGAGAAAGGAAGCAAATTGGTTGTTGATACAGAAGAAGCAGCCCTAGCTATGGCGTTCATACTAGCCGAGTCGAATAGGAAAGACAAGGCGAATCTCAAGTTCCTGTCTCCAGTTTCAGTACCCTTCTGGATCGTTCAAATTTCAGACACGAACTCTATTGTTTTATCAGCAATTGGTGAATCATCAACTAAGATAGAACTTAGTGAGGATACTGCGACGGGACCAGTTCGTCGCATACTGAGTACTGAGATAGTAAGGTTCGAGGACATCCCAGAGGGCGTTGATAAAGCACTCCCGTTACTCAGAAACATCGAGCCAAAGGTCCACCAAATAAGAAACGTCCAAGAGCCAAACCTGTTCGTTGCCCAAGGAAATCGGGTGAGGGAGGTGGATCCGAACGAGAACCTCAATACCTTAGAACTAAAGATTGACTCACAACTTGCATTGACCATCAGTGAAGACTTCCAGAATTTGATAGAAGGAGCTCGTCAGCGCCTAGGAACAATGGAGGGACTTCAGAAAATCACCAAAGAGAAACTCACTGATCAGCTGAAAGTTATGGAAAATGTTATGACAGCTGAGATGGGTCGCTGGGAAAAGCGTCTTAACACTCAGGAAGAATCAACGCGGCTTCGTATAGAGAACTTTCAAGATAGGTTATCAGAGAAAGCATATAGTCTGAAGGACAAACATCAGAAGGATAGACGTGCAATTTTAGCGGAGTTCGCTAGAAACACTGTCGAGATTGAACGCTTCTTCACCCAAGTGATTGAGGACATCAAATCCGCTCGAACATTATTGAGTCAGCTTGATCTAGAGGAAGCTATTGAGAGGTACAAGATCCTCGTTGATAATCTTGCAGTGACTGTACCATCATATACTGATGTCATTGACTCAATAGATGATTTTGCTGAGGCAACAACTGCACGTGCGGAGGACCTCGATTCCAAGCTTGGAGAAGACATAAGGAAAGAGGAAGAAAGTGTTGACACGCAAACAAAAATCCTTCAAAGTAAAATCGAGGAAATGAGAGAAGAAAGGGATGCTAAGGAGCTCGAGTTCAATAAACAAAAGAAGCAAGTAATCGAAGCAATAGAGAGAATGGATGAGCTTGTAGAGAAAAGGGTTGATGCTCTACGACACGAGCTAGAACGCATCCAGAAACTCACACTTGAAAATGATTCGATTAAAGGTCTAACACCCCTAACTCTAATTCATATCCAGACATGGGTTGCTACCTATACGTCAGGGAATCCGGTAGTGTTCCCACCTATTATCATGCCAAATAATCGAGTTGGTCTTCCTTACGCACCTCAACCTCTTGATGCAGGTCTTGAATCTTTCATTCGAAAGACCGTTAATAATCAGATGAAAGACAGTGCTTCCTTCAAGGCATCATTCCGTACAGCATGTGAATCAGGTAATGTACTTCAGAAACCGGAATCGATTAAGTCATTCTCAAAGGGAATTGATGACATCTTCAAGAGACAATTATTGAAAGACGGTGTTCGTGATAAACTCGAACCACTCTACACAAAAATTGTTGGCAAGTGTCCAGAGTGCGGGGCAGAGATCACAACAAACTCAAAGTTCTGCCCAGAGTGTGGCAAGACACTCAAGTAGACAAATCATCCTTAAAGAAATAGTCCAAGGGAAGTGTCACTCCAAAAGCAGAACCCTTTCGCATTTGGGACTCGTTGCGGTTTGGTAAGCTTGGATGTTTCATAAGTGAGTATACTGTTCGCATGGGAGTTTCATCAATATGGATATGGACCTGTGCTGAGCTTGCCAACGTTTTTCCAACAGGAGGGCAATTCGACTGCGTTGTTTTGATACGCGTAGAAATCAGAGTGACAAGATTGTGTCTAAGAGTGAAAGCATTGATTCGAGCTGCAAGATGGGTCATTTGCCTTGTTCTTGCTGCGTCTAAGCCTTCATTGATGAAGAGGTCTACAAGACCTGGAAGGATTAACACTTTCGTAGGAATTCTCTCAAGGAACTCATCAAGATGGTTGATAACTATGTCATAGGTCTGAGTTGAGTTGAAGGCTCGTGATATATAGATCATATCCATAACGCTTTCCGGTTCCAGCCCTAGCTGGAATGAAGTGTCTCTTAGCTTGACGATATCTACCATATTCGAACTATCAATCATAATTGACGGACTTGAGAACCCACCATTAATCAAAGGAAGTTGTGCGTGAACAGCAGCTCGCAAAAGGACATCATTGAGTTGGTCAGAACCATAGAAAAGATAGACGAGACCTGTCTCAAATCCACCATCTAGAAGACTGTCTAGAGTAGGAGTTCCTGTTTTGCACATGACTCGTTGGATTCTGTCAGCAGTCTGGAAAGGTGTTAGTAGCATTTCAGTCAATCCCAAATCTCTTCTCATTCACTATAGGGCCAATCAAGGTCTAGAGAGATTCGATGGAATGTTTTTCAGTCAGGGAAGTATAGACAGGTATTGACAGCAATCCAAATGGGAAAACGCGATCAATTCAGTAGGACCTTAATAGGTCGGGATATTGACAGTTATTACAATGTCTAAACTCTGAAACATCCGTATCATCAAGTATATCTATAGAAAATTCATTAACGATAGTTATGCCTCACTTCGGACTGATAGATGATACTCTCCAACAAGCAGATGCGTCACTACTTCGAGCCAGACTTCATGTGAGAGGAGGTCGAATTCGTCTATCAGAGGGACGAAAGGAAGATGGAGTAGCCGCACTCTACGATGCTATGGTCTATGCTATGCTCAGGTTTTTCTATTCAAAGGAGTCGAGAACTAAGCTTCAGATTAACAATGGCGTAGATCTTAGTGAGGATAGGACTCTCTTCATCATTCTACAGAAGTCGGGCATCATCGATCAAAGTATAGGTATAGACGATTTTGACTATCTGTATCAGAAGATGGATGAAGCAATTGAAGGAGAACTCACTGATTTCGATGAGGACCTGTTCATTTCACGATTTGAAAGGATAATGACAAGTCTAGAAGCTATTCCTTTTGATGAACGTGATTTACCTGAAGGAGATCCTGTTACACTCTAGGCAAATGAGAAGAACTTACGAATTTTTTCTGCATGCCTGCCAGGGAAGAGTATGTGATGATTTGCCAGTGAACGTTCTAGAAAATATTCAACATCCTCATCTAGTCTTACACGGACCTGCGTTCTGCAACCAGTCTCATTCACCAGGTTTTCGACAATTTCACCATCTGAAACCCAGTATTGGCTGAGGTCTTCTCCAAAAACCTTGAATACTGTGACATCTTGCGGTTTCAATGTCCCGCGAATCCCGATACTTAGTCCGGTTTCAAAATGAGTTGTGATTTCATAGCTCTCTGCGAGTTTAGTGGGAAGTGTGCAATGAGCAAAGATTGCCGCGTTCTCACCTTTATCAATATGAGTCACATTTGACATGAAGCCTAGTTGACCTGTAAGCATCCGCCCAAGCAACATTGTGAAGGTTGCTGGAACATCGCCCTCACAACCAGCGGTTGACTCCTGAAGATCATTAAGAAGAGAAAGTGCAAAACAGCCGGATACACTTGTTTCCATGAGAAGACTGAAACATTCAACTGTTACTGCATTCAGGTTCTCTTTCTGGGCAAGCTTCAGAGCTTGCGCTACCAAGCCAGCTTTTCTAATCTCATCATCAGACGGGGTACATGAGGTAGAAGACTGCTTAAACGAGTCCACATGTTCTGAGTTGCCAGCTGATCTTGCTGACTCAATGAGTGAGTCCAAGGGTAATTGCTTGATGGTCAACCCCCAATGATTCCGCACCTTGTCAGGATTGATGTTTGATGCAATGAGCCATGACGAGGGTTGTCCAACGATTCCAAGAGTGCTGTTTCTGATTCTAGAAAGGACTTCAGTAAACTCTTGCCACTCAATAACCATCTGTGTCAATTCATCAAGAGGTGAGTGTATTATCCGAGCCTCAAGACCCTCTTGCTGCAGGTATGACCGAATCTCCATGGCAGCTGGGAGGGAGTTTCGGAGTTCGTAGCTGAGTATTATCACTGGTGGAGGAAGAGGGTTCTTTCTCAAGAAATCTGCAACCTCATTCTCTGTGCCACCAGTACCAATGAAGAGATAGTATCGGCTAATTTCAGATTTGATTCTGAAGTTATCAGGTTCAATGATATTTCCCTTGATGTTTGACATATGCTCAAGCACATCATCCTTAATGCCCTTAGGTGAGATGGGTGAAAAGAAGGGGATTATTTGGATTTCCATGAAAAGGATGAATATACGCTCCTGCTATAAAAGTGCGTTTTATTAGAAAGAACCATAACTTCTGGTTTTCGTAGATTGTGAGAGTTTACTTAGAAGGCGATTCCGGTTGGTTGTGACTCCTGTAGGTTATGATGCATTTCAAGGCAAGAGGAGGAAGTCAATAGCCCTTCTATGTTTCATGCTCACGTCAGCCATAATTGCTAGCACAATGGTCCTTGTTGACTCGTATTCAATGGAAGTATGGACATCAAGTAATGATATCGGTCCATTGTCACTTGTCGCTGCAGGAAGTGGGATAGATTCCGAAATAGACGATTTTAGAGAGATTGTGGGAATCAGGAGAGCTGCAGGAATCAGAGGAACATTCACCTATCTTGCATCAACAACATCTGGAAGTTGGCGGGAAGCAAACACATTCGGTATGGGATATAATGAGGAGTTCATTGAAGCATTCCCAACCATAATCACAATCATAGATGGACGCTTTCCTGTGAATAATTCTGAAATAGCTATCTCCACTCTTATCACAGATCTTCTCGATGTTGAAATAGGAGACCAAGTAAGTTACTCCTTTACCCCTTTGGATCCCTATGATCCCTCATATCGGCCTACAACTGTAACCGGCATCTTTGAGCATGGGGAGAGTGACCATCCAAATCCATACTTCTACACTTGTGGTCATGTAATCTTTCACTCGACATTAAATCGCTTTTTGACATTCAGTTACATCTATGCAGATGTTGATAGAAGCAAAGTTGTCCCTTATGATCCAGCAGGATCCCTAGGCTTTCTTCAAGAAATAGATGATGAAATCATAAGACTGGATCCCCTCTATGCGAGAGGAGGGGAATCAGAGTATTATGTCATCAACTTCCTATCTGATGGAATTGACGATTATATGGAATATCTATCAGACCTTCGTATATCACAGATTCTCCGAAGTGGAGGAGCAATTCTTCTTGAGCTGGCTGTCATATATCTGGTTATCAATCATATTTGGAGTGAAAGGGATTACGAGATTAATATGTTGATAGCCCGGGGAGCCTCACGTTCCCGAGTTAGTCTATCAGTATATATTGAAATTATAACCATGGCGGCCCTCTCGATTATACCCGGCTTTGTGGTTGGTGTTGTAGCAAGTCGATTTGCTATCGCGTCTAATGGTTTCTTCATGATAAATTTCCAGAGGGTGTTCACCGAACCACTTCTAATCTCATTTGGCGGTCTGGTTTTTTCTGTAATTGCAGGAGTGACACTGCCTCTCATCGTATTAGCTTTACATCAGATGAAAGGCGTCTTTAGAATAACTGCAAAAGAAAGGACTGGAAGGCTCGCGAGAATAACTAGAGCACTGAGTTTCATGAAAGGTGATGCTGTTCTCCTTGCACTAAGTGTTGTGTTACTTGTGTCGCTCAATTTGGAAGGTACTGTTGTCACAAGGAACCCCCTTCTTTACTACATTCTAAGTTTCTTGCCTTTCACATTGTTTTTTGGTTTAACAAGTTTGGCACTCAAGGGATTAAGGCGAGGTTCCAACTTATTCTCGAGAATGTTCGGTGCTGTGGTTGGGAAGATACCTGCAGCTATTGGGATTCGACGGATAAGCAAGGCAACTGTTTCTTCAGGACCGCTTATCATGGTTCTAGTACTGGCTATGAGTCTGGGATGGAACTATGCAATTAACGATGCAACATTGCCGTATACAAGAATGAATCAAACGAGGTTTGCTATTGGTGGAGATTTGGCATTCCATCTCGATTCGGACGAATCAGTTCTGTGGGATTCGTTCATTGGTAATCTCTCTGAAAATATTCCATCCTCAACTGGGAGTCTCCTCAGTATGTTATCACTCTCCTTGTCTACAGGCGCAGAAGGATCATACGAGTTTGTCGCGTTAGAACCGACTGAATACTTACAAGTAGGATACGATTCTGTGGGCAATCGACTAAATGAGTCAAGTCTTGGAACATTGATAGAGCAGCTGGCATTAACCGATTCAGGAGCTATCATAACACAGGACATCGCAGAACAGTATGGCTTGTCAACCGGTGGTCTATTGAGGGCTTTCTGGAGGAACGAAACAGAGCTCGAAACTCTGGAGTTCAGCATCATCGGAGTTGTTGGGGCACTTCCAGATTTATTGACTTTCAGTAGTGGATACAATCCATATCCTGGATTTGAGTGGACATATGCTGTAGGTGCAGAAAAAATATGGGTGAACAGGGAGGATGTGGAGAACATCTTATCAAGAGTGTCAGACGTCAAGAACGTGTTTTGTATGAGAGTAGATGACCAGTCCAACGCGACTCTCATAGCGGAAAAACATCTTAATAATGGATGGACTGAGGTTCTGGAAGAGGATGAATGGGCATCTGCCTTCCGTGAAGTTGAGATCTACACATCACAGGAAATCTATGGCCTAGACCGTTCTACTGACACTCTACTGACAATTCTTAGTGTTGGTACAATCTTTGGAGCCTTCACGGTCTACGCGATAGAAGGTGTCAAGTCAAGAAAAAGAGAGATTGCGCTTCTCAGGTCTTTTGGAGCAGAGAGAAATCTTGTAATAAAGACTGAAGCCTCAGAGATGCTAGTACTTCTTCTGATTAGTGTCATTCTACTTGGTTTATTCACACCTTTCTTAACAGTGAATTCACTCCTCGCTGCAGTTCGGAATTACGGAGGGGTAATCTACATCTATCCATCATCGGTAACCATTCTCGCCCCATGGTCCTTAATGGCAATAATTCTCTCTTTCTTCATATTCTGTGTTGTAATTTTCATTGGTGTGATTGCAGCATTGAGCTCACGGGTTAACCTGATTGATTCATTAAACAGCACATGGACTGAAGCAAGGCCATATATGGAGGGGGCATAATGTTTCTACTTTCGAGACTTGTGTCACGGAGTCCTCAAGTCCTAGCGACTCTGCTCATGTTTTCATTATCTGCAGGAGTTTTGGGTGGAGTATTGTTCTACATGGACAGTACAAGTGCGAATGTGCTTGAAGAAATGACTCAAGACATCCTTGTCGATATGGAGGTTCAGTGTACATCTGAATTCTATGATACAAATGCAACAACTATCGAGAACATCGCAGTGATTGTAGAGGAACAAGATCTGGTTGTGAATACAGAGGTAGTTGCCTTCATTAATGGATTTGACAGTGAATTTCCAGAGAACAGATTCAAAAAGTACACCTACCTTGGTGTAGATAGTTCATTCTTTCAGACGTTCCCAGATGCTATTCAAGTTCAGACAGGGTCGCTCGACTTGAATGATACCATGTGTTACTTGGAACGCGATTGGGCGGAATATTTGGGATTCAAGATTGGCAACACCTACGTTGCAGAGATACTGGCCACAAACACAAATAACAACGACCAGAAATACAACGCAAGTTACACTGTAGGAGGGATTTTTGCAAGCAACATATTCAGCAGTAGTCGAGATGCCGATGGAAACCCAATCACTTCACTTCGGATGATTACCACTCGCAATAGTCTTGTATCAGAATTAGGAAATGTGGGACTGCAATCAGTACATGAAGCAGCTTATAGTATCTGGACAGTGTTTGATTCTAGTTTCATCATTCATGGTAGTCCGAGTCTTGTTGAATCATCGCTTTATGATGTGAAGAAGAGAATAGAACAGCGTACTCTCCCGTACGCAAGAGTGACTGAATTCGAAATCCTTGGAATTGTCTATGGATACAACACCTGGGCTTCAACAATGACCATAATTTCTCTGGCATTCTCAATCCCCAGCATTGTGATGGGTGTGATGCTACTAGCCTATAACTCGAAACTGATGGAGGACCAACGTAGACAAGATGTAGGAACTTTAATCACAAGAGGGGCCTCAGGATGGCAGTCATTCAACTGGGTCATATCTAGCGCTCTTGTGACCGGAACAATAGGAAGCTTAGGAGCGGTTCTAACTGGAGCACTCGCAGCGATTCTCTCTGGAGGAGTCAGACAACTCCTAGTCTTTAGTGAAGAGGAATTATCCACCTTCAATCTACTTCTAGAGCCGACATCAATCGCAATTATATTCGTGTTTTCATTTATTGTGGGTTTTGCCATATCACTACCATCAGCAGTCAATGCACTCCTCATGACACCTGATGAGGCGCACTCAGTTGTTGAGAGACAATCCCTTGCAGGAAAGGAAATGATTAGCACTCCTGTAGCGGATGTATTAGCGGTTATAGTATCCGGTCTTCTCTTAACACCGCTATTATCAATACTCAGTTCTGGAGCAGTTTCTCCCACTGGATTGGTTCTCTTTGCAGTCTTGGTCATAACCATGTTTGGCGTGTTCATCCTATCGGTATCGAGAATACTCTCAATACCGACCGCTTTTGTTAAGTCTAGATTGCTCAACCTGTTCCGAAGTGCATCGCGAACTGTAGGAGCCTTAATGGTATCCAGGAATGCTATCTTGGCAAAGAGGAGTGAAGCATTGGGTGTGATGTTCATAGGACTAGTCTTCACTGCAAGCTTTTTCTCAACCGTGTCATCTACCACAGGCTCAACGCACATGGAGGAGTTGTTCAATTTTGATGTGGGGGCGGATATTGTCATCAATGTGGATGAAGATTTGAGAAATGTATCCAATGACATCGTCGGGGTAATCAGAGATATTGAAGGTGTGAACAATGCCAGTGCTCTGTTGAAAACCTATGCTCGTGTAATGTACCTACATGCAACCAAACAACAGGAGCTAGTTCGTGTGAACACATCACTCACTATCTTCGCAATCGATCCGATAAGCTGGGTTCAGACTGCGTTTCTGCTCCCCTATTTTACAATGAGTGAGAATCCATACAAAACAATCCCACTTCTCGCTGAGAATAAAACAAACATCATCAGCTCATTTATGCCTGTGCAATATTATTCCTTAGGGCAACCAGTCTACCATGATTCTGTGCTTGTGACCATTCAGATGAATTCCACTCTAAATTACACTCTTGATTGTTCTATCGTGGATGTCATGTCTTCAGACTATACTGCTAGAACAATAAGCTACTTCCCTGGCGAACCGGGAGTTCGTGATTTCCTCATAATGAACATTAGCTACATCCAGAACACACTCAACACATCATCTGTAAACAAGATCTATGTAGATCTTGCAGATGATGCGAATTACACCAAAGTGATAGAGGATATCACAAGCAGGACCAATATCACGACTGAGGAGATAATCTCGTCACAGGCGAACATTGACGAGGTGTTAGACTCACGAACTGGGCAATCTATCTACGGTGTTTATACTCTTAACCTGTTGTTCTCCCTGATTTATCTTACAGCTGGACTGATGATCATCTCAGTGGTAAAGACACGACGTTTCCAGAAGCAGTTCTCTATCCTGAGGGCAATGGGCACACCCAACTCATCAATCATGCAATCGGTCCTAGTTGATGTGGGAGTGAGTATGCTCCTAGGGATATTCATAGGATCCATCGTGGGCTTGTTCTTGTCACTACTCATGCTTCAGCTACCACTCGCATTTCTCGGCGTTACCACTGAGATCGTCTGGTCTCGACTCCCTACATTCCTTGTCTTTCCTATGCCCCTGCTCACAGGTATCATCTTGCTTAGCTTTATGTCGGCCTTCGTCACAACGTACTTTGCTACCAAGAAAGGTCTAAGTAGCAACTTAGCCGATGACTTCAGAAACGTAGAGTAGCTAGTCCGCTAATCTTCGAAGACATGCAGCATATGCATCCCAGAGTTCTTGATCATTAGGTATGAACGGGATGAGTGTCTCGAATAGGTCCACAGCTTCCGGATAAGCCCCACGTGCTGAGTAGAGCATCGCGAGATGCCGCAAGACATATGCATCGTTCGGGTTCAGTTCCGCGGCCATTCGATATGCCCGCTCTGCATCAACTAATCTACCCTCCTGTCTAAGGAGGTCGCTCCAGATTGTCCATGTCCAAGCATTGGAAGTATCGATATCCAGAGACCTCTCAATTGCTTCTTCGGCTTCTTTTGCCCGATCGGACATCATGTAGACCAAGGCTAATGCGTTCCACATCGTTGGGTTTTTGGGCTCAAGCATCATTGATAGCAGGCACGCGTACTCGACCCCTATCGCGGACTTCAACCCTTCAGAGTTCTCCACTCTCTGAATCGCTTCTTGGAGATGTCCTAGTATATTCTCATCTTCTATCTCTGTCCCTGACAATTTTTGACACGTCCGATTTTTCCTATGATCTCCTTTCACGGACCATCATAGTAGATCTTCGCCAACTCCACCAACAGAGCGAGCTCTCGTTCCTCTTTCTCCGTGAGCTCATCACTCATTGGCTTCGTTTCCGGCTGTTTCACCTCTGTCGCCATTCTTTCTTGCATCCTGCAATCTTTTTTCGACTGCAAGAATATAGTAGAAACAAATGCATTCAAAATGTGTGTTCGAAATATCTAAAGATACAAAAGCCAGTATACATCAAAATAAGGGCTGATAACTTCATCTGTGGCATCATAAGCACGAATAGATATTATTTTCTCTAAAATAACTATTATAACTTTTATTAAGAACCATCTATGGTCAAAAGTGCAATGAAAGTGTGATTTTTAGACGAGAAATCCAATGGTCTACTTGTAGGTAGCCAAAAGCTCACCGATCGTCTCCAAAGCAGACTCAAGGTACTCCTTCTCACTACCGAACCCGATACGGATGAATCCGGGCATCTGGAAGTAATCACCGGGGGAGAGGAGGACACTCTTTTCCTTTCTGAGCCGTGTAGTGAAATCTAGTGAGTCAATGTCATCTCTTAGTTTGATGAAGCAGATAGCAGCAGCTTCAGGGGCTATTACCGACATCATGTCAGAGTGGGAAGCAATCCACCTCTCCATGATAGTCCAATTCTCGCTAACAACCTTTCGAGTTCGTTTCTCGATCTTAGCCTGAACCTCAGGTGACAACGCAAGCGTCGCAAGCCAGTCGCTTGTCTTCGCAGGACAGATAGTTGTATAATCAGAATAGGTCCAGAGCTCAACAGCCACTTGAGGTGTTGGACAGACGACCCAACCCAGTCTCAGGCCAGGGAGACCGTACGCCTTTGAAAGACTTGAAGTGATGAGAATCCTGTCAGAGAGGCCATGCATTGAAGGAGCTTTACCTTCCTGAAGCTCTGCCCCGCGGTAGATCTCATCTGAGACCACCCACGCATCGTGCTCTTTTGCTATATCAACGATTGTCGTGAGGTCTTCTTTTGATAGGATTTTTCCTGTGGGATTATTGGGTGTGCAGATTGCAATTGCAGCGGTCCTCTTTGAAACTGATTTCTTCAGACCTTCAAGGTCAAGCACCCATTTACCATCATGCATCTGGAGCTTGAAAGGAATGATTTTTCCACCAAGATTCTTCCAGATGCCGCCAATCTGCATGTAGTTTGGAATAAGATAGACAAGCTCATCACGGTCCGGGTTCTCCCTGCGTAGCCACCAGGTCACGAGGAAGTTTGCTTCAGCTCCGCCAGTGGTAGCAAGGATATTCTTAGCAGTAGTCCCGGGATAGTGGGAGGATATGGCTTCACGAAGGGCAACTGTTCCGTTTGTCTGAGAGTATCCAAGTTGTAGGTCGAGAAGTTGGTTTCTTAACTCTGGTGTGTCAAGCAGGTCCCTGATATGCATTGGTTCCACACCGCTCTCACTGAGATTATACTTGACACGATGTTCCCACTCGGACTGGCTGCGTTCAAGCTCAAAACGTTCTAGTTTCATAGTTCCAGACACCTGCGCTCACAAGTGAAGAGTATTATATGAACCCTTCTTTACAGCCATAGTACATTATGCCCAGATTAAGTCGGAGATTCAACATCTAGGATTGGAATGACATAACGTTGGATGTATCCTGTTTCTGAATCATATGAAACACTCTTGAGCGTGCTTCGGAAAGCTGGAGCAATGAGTTCTTCATCGAATGAATGTGCAAGAATGATGAGTTGAGCACCAGATTCTGTGATAAAGAGAGTTGCAGTTTCGATGGTGTTCCTATAGGCAAGCCTAGCAATTCCCTCCATTACCTCATCAGTAATCTTGATAGCTAATTCATAGACTGCATCTATTTCAGTGAAACCTCGAATATCATAGACCATGTAATTCGAAAGCTGTGTGTTGACTTGAGCCCCCATGAGCTTTAGTACACCATCGGGAGTATAAAACCACCGAGAAAAGCGAGTATGTAGAAAATGAGAATGAGTGTGCCCGAGTAAGACCCGAGCACGATCTCATGTTAGATTAATCCGCATGGCTGATGCTACGACCCCTACCTTCTGTAGAGATAAGCATAAGCCAAAGCTTCTGTGGTCTGAATCTTCTTCCCGTGATTCAGCTTCCTCTTATCGGTTTTCGCAAGTGCCATACACTTCACCTCCATTTAGACTCACTTAATGCGAGCATAGTCGTAGTACAGGGAATCAAGCGTTCTGAGTCCCGGATTTCCAGTCCCTCGCTTTGCGAAGGTTTTGTTACTCGTTTCTTCATCAGCCATTTTTCCTGCAGCTCCTCCAACTGTCGTCAGACCCACGCAGTCTCTTACAGTTGTTATGTATTGTGTAATACTATTACAATATTTAAGTATTATGGTTACTTATAAAGTGGAATAGAACCTATTACAAAAGATATTTAACTATAGTTAATATGATAAATTGGTGATTGCCATGCTATTACGTGAAAAAAACGTATGTCTTAACGTTGGAGAAGAAGCTCCTGATTTCGAGCTGCCTGATCAAGACGGAAATAGGATAAGACTCTCAGACTATAGAGGAAAATGCAATGTTCTTCTAGCATTGAATCCGGGAAACCTCAGCGATTCGTGTAAGAATTATCTTCTACTCTACAAGGACAACCTCACCAAGTACAGTGAGTTTGATACGAAGGTCTTAGGAGTAAATATGGATTCAATCAGGAAAAATAATGCATGGTCGAAGAATCTTCATGGTCTCGGATTTCCGATATTGTCTGACCGTGAACCACTTGGAGATGTTACACTAAAGTATGATTGTTTTACACCGAAGGAGGGTTATGGCAAACGTGGACTCTTTGTCATTGATAAGAAAGGAATTATTCGGTATATCGACGTTCTATCCGAGAACGTTCAAAAATGTCCAGATATGACCCAGATTCTATCCTCTCTTCAGGAGTAATCGTCGAAAAAAGGAGGTATAGGTCTTGAAGACCCATGCAGAATCAGAAGTCGCCTTCTTCCTCAGGTGACTTGCGCACTCCAGTACAGACAGAGCTGTACTCAATTAATTTCCACTGCCCGTCATTATTAGCTTGAAGTTGTAACGGAGTGTCCATATCTTTGCCACCGCTATCAATGAATATTTTCAGACCCTTGCCATGTTCCTGTTTCTTTGTAACGGTCATGGTAAGTTTATCCTTGTCGATCCGGTAGCCATTCTCAGGAGTCCCACCAACATACGAACGTGCAATGTTCTTGTTCTTCTTGAATTGACCAATGAAGTACTTTGCACTCCTACCTAGCTTCAGTCCGGATTGAGACCCACTGTCTTCAAGTGTGTCCTTCTTCGAAACAACAATGGTCATCATTGCATCAGCAAGATCTGGATCCTTCTCAATATTGAGTACTGCAATTAAGTAGTACATGATAGTATTTTCTGGTTTTCCTGAATCTCTTTCCCATTCAGACTTGAATTTGGAAAACGATGTAATCATCTTCTTGGTAACCTTCGTCATGTCAATTCACTCTGCTTCGTATCCAACGATATACAAAAAGATTGGGTGGCTATACAAGGTCTACAAGAACTCGACCATCTCTGACAAGGCCCCAAGCCAAAAATTCAAGCTGACTCCACCGTTCATAAGATATTGCTTCAAACCCCTTAAGCTTACAAAAATAGAGTGTAAGTACTATTCCGTG